>JAEZIT010000120.1 GCA_023436495.1 Acidobacteriota bacterium | reverse complement strand
GGTGGGATAGAGCATCCGATGAGGTTTCGTCGTGGTTCGGTGACGAAGAAGCCGAGCGTCGAAGGATGATGGACGCACGACGAGAAGGCCAATATCGCGGGCGAGGCCCGAAAAACTACACGAGATCGGACGATAGGATCAAAGAGGATATCAACGATCGATTGACCGATTATTCCTATATAGATGCGTCTGAGATCGAAGTAGAAGTAAGTAATGGCGATGTTACCTTGACCGGTACGGTCGACAGCCGATACGACAAACGAATGGCGGAGGACATTGCGGAAGATGTTTCCGGCGTAAAAAATGTCGAAAATCGGATCCGCGTCAATAATACTCAAAGTTCGGATTGGTCCTATAGTGACACAGCCGGCCATAGTGAGCGCGGACGTACGGCGTCGCAGTCGACGCCGACAGCGAATCGCACAACTGCCGGTAGTACAACCACAAGCAGCGCGACAACTGCAAGAACAAAGGGGAAATCCGCTGGGACTTAGAGCAAATATGGCTCAGTACCAACTTGGTTTAAAATAAGTCGGAGAAGAACGGGCCATTCGATGAGGAACATTCATTGGATGGCCCGTTCGATCTTCAAGACAAGAAACTTCGGTTCGACCCCATTGAACTGAGCTAGAATCTGAGAATGACCAGTAAACCAACATCGATGATCTTAATTCTTTTGGCCGGATTAGTCGTTTTTGGATGCGGCCAGGCCCAAAACGCCCGGACCAACGACGCGACGTTGACCAAGAATGAGGCCGCTGCCGGCGAGACGGCAAAGTTTCGGGTAGAACAGGTGGCATCCGGCCTCGAGGTTCCCTGGGGCATCGCATTCATGCCGAACGGGAACATCATCTTCACCGAGAGGCCGGGGCGTGTACGCATGATCGAGAATGGCAAGCTCCTACCGGATCCGATATTCAACGTTCCCGACGTCGAACCTTCAAGCGAGAGCGGTTTGATGGACATTTCCCTGCATCCGGATTTTGCCGCCAACAATCTGGTCTATCTCGCCTACGCTTACAACAGCGATGGAAAGCGCGTAAAGGTCGTAAGATATAAATTCGACGGCAAGACACTGACCCTTCCGGTCGTGATCATAGAGAATATTCCCGCCGCGCCAAATCACGCGGGAACAAGAGCCCGATTCGGGCCGGATCGAAAACTATATGTGACAACGGGCGACGCAACCGATCGGCGGATCGCGCAGGATATGGGCTCGCTGGGAGGAAAGACCCTTCGCCTTAATGATGACGGTACAATTCCCCAGGATAATCCGTTCATAAATCAGCCAGGAGCTCGCGGTGAGATATGGACCCTTGGCCATCGGAACGCACAGGGGCTGGCGTGGCAGCCGGGGAGCGGCCTGATGTTCCAGACCGAGCATGGACCGAGCGGCTTCGACGGCCCGGGCGGCGGCGATGAGGTGAACATTGTCGAGCGCGGAAAGAATTACGGATGGCCCACGATCCATCATGACCAGACAAAGGAAGGCCTGATCGCACCGCTGCTTGAATATACGCCTGCATGCGCTCCTGCAAGCGGGATGTTTTATAACGGGAATGCGTTTCCCAATCTCAAAGGAAATTTCTTTTTCGGCTGTCTTAGAGGAGCCAGGATCATTCGTGTCGTGCTTGACGGCAGGAACGTCAGGTCACAGGAGAATCTTTTCGAGCGCGAATACGGAAGGATCCGCGAGATAGCGGAAGGGCCGGACGGATATATTTACTTTTCGACATCGAATCGTGACGGCCGCGGATCTCCGGCAAAAGAAGACGACCGGATCATGAGAATCGTTCCCGTCAACGAAAAACCGGCGGCATCACCGACGATGCAAAAGCCGCCAAAGGAGTGAGTGATCAAGTGAAATTGGCTATCGCGTTGATAATGTCAATTGCAGTTTCTGCGTGCGCGTCGAAGGGGGGCGATTCCACAGTGGCCAATAACTCAATAGCCGCCACGGTAAGCCCTGCGCCCTCTCCCCATACGTCGCCCGCGGAAAATCGCGGAGTGACTTCCACCGAGTCACCAATACCTGATCTTAGCCCGCTGCCACCCGATGCAAGAGGCGTGCAGGCCGCGATCGATGTTGTACAGGCTTATTACGACGCGATCAATTCCCGCGACTATCGGCGAGCGTACGAATTCTGGTCCGGAAAGGGCGAAGCAAGCGGACAGACGTTCGAAGCGTTTCGCGACGGTTTCTCGAACACGGAATCGGTCCGGATCGACACCAGCGGCGAACCCGGTGACCTCGAAGGTGCGGCCGGCTCTCAATACGTAACGATCCCAATACGTATCTATGCAAAGACGAGGGATGGAATAGAACAGCGGTTCTGGGGCGAATACGTCCTGCGTCGTTCAATGGTCGACGGAGCAACGGACGATCAGAAAGCGTGGCGGCTGTATCGGGGACAGATAAAAGAATTGTAAATATGGAAGAATTGCAAGAACAGTGATCTTGGTTCGTTCATTTAATGGGAGATATTCTAAGGATTATGAGCAATAAATTAAAATACGCAATTCTTTCGATCTTTACGTTCACCGCAATGTTCGTTTCGGCGAACGGTGTTATTGCACAGCAGCCGCAAACAAAGCAGCCGCCGGCGATCGCCACTGTCGGCGAATCAATCGTGACGGCCAGACCGGATAGAGCCCGCATTGACGTGGGCGTAGTCACACAGGCCAACACGTCGCAGGCAGCCGTGTCTCAAAATGCCCAGAAACTTGAGGAAACGATGAAACGTCTGCGAGCGCTGCTCGGATCGAACGCCGACATTAAAACGGTCAGTTATTCGCTTCAGCCAAATTACCGCTATCCGAAAGAAGGTGGTGAGCCGACTATTTCCGGCTATACCGCGACGAATATCATTCGTGTAACGCTGGACGATCTCACAAAAGTCGGAGAGGTGATAGACACTGCGTCCGGCGCAGGTGCGAACAGGGTCCAATCGCTTCAATTCACGCTCAAAGACGACCAGGAGATACAGGCTCAGGCACTGCGTGAAGCCGCGATCAGGGCTCGGAAAAAAGCTGACGCTCTTGCTTCGGCACTTGGGGTAAGGACCGTAAGAATTTTAAATGTTACCGAAAGCAGCCAACCGGTCTATCCGGTTCGCGACGTCGCATTCGCACGCGCGGAAGCAGCGACAACGCCGATCGAACCTGGGATGATCGAAGTGCGGGCGATCGTGTCACTAACAGTAGAGATCTCAGATCAACAATAGGGAGACGAGCAATGGGTAAATCAGCAACAAAGATCGACCGACGAGAGGATGTCAATCCAGACTCTGGGGAACAGAAATACGGCGACGTAAAATTTGCCGATCCGGTCAATAACAAGTATCCGATAGATACGGAAGAACATGTCCGCGCCGCTTGGAGCTATATAAATCACAAAGATAACGCGGCAAAATACGATGCGAGCGAGGTCAAGCTGATCAAGCAACGTATAAAACGCGCGGCAAAGCAATTCGATATTCAGATCGAAGAAGAATAAGTCTTCCCGCTATTCTGAATTGAGCAGCTTAACTGCTTCGTCAATATCCTGCCTATGTTCGTCTGTAACGACGGGATAATGAAGGTCCATCGATTCGAGGGTTTTTATTATTACTTCGGATACAGCGAGCCGCGTGAACCATTTTTTATCGGCTGGGATAATATACCAAGGTGATCGATCGGTCGATGTGGCCTCGATCGCCTCGGTATATGCCCGCATATAGTCATCCCAATAACCTCTTTCCCTCACGTCTCCGGCCGAGAACTTCCAGTTCTTGTCAGGTTCTTCAGCACGCGCAAGAAACCGCTTCTTCTGCTCCTCCTTAGAAACATTGAGAAAGAACTTAATAATAGCAGTGCCGTTTTCCGTAAGGTGCTCCTCAAAATTCCTGATCTGCTTGAGCCGCTTTTTCCAGATATCTTTATCGTCCTTTATGGACTGCGGCAAATGTTGACCCTGCAGGATGGCCGGATGAACGCGGACAATGAGGACCTCTTCATAATGCGACCGGTTGAATATCCCGATTCGCCCGCGCTCCGGCAGGTTTTTTGAACATCGCCAAAGGTAATCATGCGACAGTTCTTCGTCGGAGGGCTGCTTGAAGGAGACGACGTGACAGCCCTGGGGATTAACACCGCTCATTACGTGCTCTATCGCCCCGTCTTTCCCGGCTGCATCCATCGCTTGAAAAATGATCAGAAGTGAGTGAACATCTTGGGCGTACAGTACGTCCTGCAGTTCCGAAAGACGCCGGACATTTTTAGCCAGATCTTCTACGGCCTCGTCTTTAATGCGGTAGCTGCCGGTAAAATCGGTCTGGTGTTCAGCGAGATCCACCTTTGAGCCTTCAGGCACGCGAAACTTTTCGATTTCCATAACTACTCGGTATCGTAACAAATACGGTGACCCAAATGAAGAAATTATTCCTGATCCTTTTATTCATTCCGATGAGCATGGTAACGGCCCAGACGCGAATGTCGCCGCAAACGGTAGCTCTGAAAAACGGGGGGTCGTTTCAGATCCGCATACGGACCGGATATGAGGTGGTTCCTGCGGCCGAAGGGTTGAAACGTGTTCGGTTTTTCGCGAGATCCCCTGACGGAAGAATGTTCGTTACGGATATGTACAATCTCACGGATAACAAGCGCGGCGCGATCTATATTCTTGATGACTTCAATCCTCGGTCCGGCAAGTTCGGCAAAGTTATTCCATACATGACGGGGCTGCGCAATCCGAATAGCGTACAATTCTATACGGATAAGGCAGGACAGGATTGGATCTATATCGCCGAAACGGAAAGGCTAACCCGACGAAAATTTCGCCGGGGTGAAATTTCTCCGTCTGACAATTCCCCGCAGGTTGTAGCAACGTTCCCCGACTATGGTCTAAATTACAAATACGGCGGGTGGCACCTAACTCGGACCGTAGCGTTTTCACCAGCGGGCAAGTTATATGTATCAGTCGGCAGCAGCTGTAATTCCTGCGTCGAGAAAGAAGCGAATCGTGCCGCCATTCTTGAGATGAATCCGGACGGAAGCGGTTCCCGAATAATTGCAAAGGGATTGAGAAATGCTGTCGGATTGAAATGGATAGACGGCAAATTGTGGGCCACCAACCAAGGTTCCGACCACTTGGGAACCAACCGTCCGGACGAGACTTTTTACGCTGTCCGTGCGGGAGCGGATTACGGTTGGCCGTATTGCCATTCCGAAAATGGAAAGATAACCGCTGATCCGAAGCTTCGCCGCCGAACGGGCTGCAGAAACGTCACTAAGCCTGATTCGATATTTCCAGCGCGAAGCTCCGCTCTTGGGTTCGACCATTTTGACGATAATGCAGACGATCCGGCGATGCGAAGCACATTTCTCGTATCCCTCCACGGCTCGACAAATAAAAAGACCGGGCACGGATATAAGATCGTTGCGATGAAAATGGGAAGGCCATCGCAGGATTTCATCGCAGGTTTTCTAAACCGCGGAAGCGTATATGGACGTCCGTGTGACATTATAAGGCTCGACGCAAATTCGTTCCTGTTCTCAGACGACCATACCGGAGTGGTCTATTACGTTCGGCCAAAGCGAGCGCTTTACTAAACCCGCCGCGATTCTTACTATTCAATTAATGAATATCGGTATAACCGTCTATCCGACCTACGGCGGCAGCGGGATCGTCGGATCGGAACTCGGCCGCGAGCTTGCGGAGCGCGGCCATAATGTCCATTTTATTTCCTCGGTTCTACCGACGCGGTTGACCGAGGTTGGCGGCCGTGTTCATTTCCACGAGGTCGAAATGATGACCTATCCGCTCTTTGAACATCAGCCGTATGACCTGGCCCTCGCGACGAAAATGGCAACTGTCGCGCGGGCAGAGAAACTCGATCTGCTGCACGTACATTACGCGATCCCGCATTCGATAAGTGCGATCCTCGCTCGTGAATCAATAAAGGACAAGCGGTTCGTGCCGGTGATCACAACGCTCCACGGGACCGATATAACACTTGTTGGAGCAGACCGCAGCTATTTACCGATCACGCGATATGCATTACAGCAGTCGAACGGCGTTACGGCAGTATCAAAATTTCTCAAGAAGGCGACGATCGAAACGTTCGATTTTGACGACGTGGAGGTCATTCCCAATTTTATTTGCCCATCACATTACGGGCGGTCGACGGATTCGGCCATGCGTGAACAGCTTGCGCCGAACGGCGAGCGGCTTCTGGTTCATGTATCAAACTTTCGCCCCGTAAAGCGCCCCGTCGATTGTGTGGAAATATTGGCAAAGGTTCGCGCCAATATGAACCATGTCCGTCTGGTGATGGTGGGTGATGGGCCGGAACGTCATGCTGCAGCCTATCGGGCAGAGACGCTCGGCCTTAAGGACGACGTGATCTTTGTCGGAAAACGTTCGAACATAAACGACTACCTGGGTGCTGCCGACATCTTCCTGCTGCCGTCCGAACTGGAATCATTCGGTTTGGCCGCTCTCGAAGCGCAGGCGTGCGAATTGCCAGTCATTGCCACACGGATCGGAGGAATGCCTGAGGTTGTTACAGACGGCGAGAATGGGTTTCTCAGCGATATTGGGGATGTAGAAAAGATGAGCCGTGACGTCCTACGGCTGCTGAAGGATGAAGAAATGCTTCGATCGTTCGGCCGTCGCGGCCGCGAACAGGCAGTGGATCGATACAGCACAGATAAGATAATTCCGCAGTACCTCAATTACTACGACAAAGTACTGGAAAGAAGCGGAGTGACGTCCGAATAAACAGACCAGGGATTTTAGATTTCATGTGAATGAGGTTACTGACCGTAATTCTCGCTTATTATCTCGCTTTTCGCGAGTGTTTTTATGCTCAAACGTTATATGCACAGGCGAGAACGGCACTTCGCGATGCTGAATGATAATCGCGTCGCATTGCCATTCGAGTGGGGCGCGGAATTTGTGGCGGAAGATGCTGACTCGAACGATGGAAGGGCTGCTCTTAATGCCCACACGGACCGTGTTCTACGAGACAGCGACAGTTATTTTGCTACTCCGCAAATCGACAGCTTCGCTGTGAACGTTCGCGAGATCCCATCATCCGGATCGATCAGTGCCGAGGAACTCGAGCCGCCCGCTCCGCCGATCGAGATGCCCGTCGTCACATGGCAAAGTTCCCTGTCGACACTGTCGCCTGAAAACAATACAGCTTATGCGACTTATTTTCCGCACCCCGACAAACGCGCCGCGGTAGTACTCTTACCGCATTGGAATGCAAAAGCGGGGACCTATTTTGACCTCGCAAGGTTTTTTAACAAGGTCGGCCTATCCGCGTTGAGATTAACGCTTCCTTATCACGAAGAACGAATGCCGCCCGAACTTGAACGAGCGGACCACCTCGTCTCTCCTAACATCGGGCGTACGTTACAATCTGTCCGGCAATCCGTACTGGACACGCGCGCGGCTGTTCAATGGTTGAAGCGGCAAGGTTATGAAAAGGTCGGACTTGTAGGAACCAGTATAGGTTCGTGCGTAGCATTCCTTACGTTCGTTCATGATCCGGATGTTGACGCCGCGGTCTTCAATCATGTGTCCGGCTATATGGCGGATGTAGTATGGAATGGACTCTCGACTTATCACGTAAGGGATGGGATAGGCGACAATATCACTCTGGACGAGCTTCGCAACTTTTGGCTTCCGGTTTCGCCGATGGCTTATATGGAACGGCTTGCGACGCTTCCGATGCGGCCGCAAAGATATATCTATACGCTTTATGACCTGAGTTTTCCCGTTGAGCTATCGCGAGACGTCATGCGTGAGCTTCGGCGGCGAAATATAAAACACAGCAAGGCGGCGATCCCCTGCGGCCACTATACTCTTGGCGAAAAGCCGTGGGTATATCTTGATGGCTACAAGATCATTCGGTTTTTGCACAAGCACCTAAAATAGATCTTCGGTTTCCGTAGACAGTTCCCAGCGCTCGACGTGTGAAACGGAACCGCCCGGAGAAACGGCCGTCATCGGAGAAAGCGTTTCGAGCTCCACAAACCCGCCGTCCGTATAGACCTCGACGTTCGAATTCATGTCGGGATATATTGAGCCCTCAATAAATTCAAATCGTTTTACGAACATCAATCCGCGCCAACGATACGCTGCCCAGCCACGCTTATTCAATACACCGAATTTCTGAGGTGATCGAATACTCTCATCCACACGCAGTCCGATCGAATCTTTTCGGAATTTCCACCGCGGATCGGTAAGGTCAGTGTACGGCCACAGAGCCATCGTGCGAACCGGCAAAAGGTCATTGTGACTATAGGGAGCGAAAGGTTCGTTCGGCACAATTGCCTCGCCGCCGGCAGCCATTATCGTGAGCGCCCATGCCGATATCTCCATCAGGTCCTCGCCGAGGTTTATGATCTTATGGTCTATTCTGACGCCGCTTCCAACTTCATCGAGCTTTATGGATATTTGTTTTTGCGTATTACTAAACGGCTCGGCCCGTTGTGTGAAGATCGCGGAAAGATCGTCGACCACATTTACGTCAACGCTATCATTATCAGGAGTATAGGATCGAGGCATGTCCTCCGGCGCGATCCAAAGCCGATGTCCGCCATATGGCTTCCAGATCCCCAAGTCGGTGTTGACCTCGGCGTGTGGATGCCAACCCAAAACATTCTCGCCGCCGTTTAACCGATACGATAGGATCCGAGGGCCGAAAGTCATTGACACCACAACCCTTATATCCGCATTCGAGATCTCGACGCAATCTGCCACAGCCTGATACTCGATTTTGGAGATCATCTACCAATTATAAGCATCATATAGCGATATCTGATAGAATTTTTCCGGTCAGCACATGACATCGTTCGATGAAAAACAGAACAACACGATAGACGAGGCGATCGCCTCGTTGTTAGCGCGCGCCGACAATTCGCGCAATATGTCGATCGACGATGTGCGGCCAAGGGTCATTTCTGCTATTGGAAAGTACCTGAATCAAGAAAAATGCCAGCCGAGCGACATAAGATCTTTTGTTAATGACATCCATTCCGATGACCTGCTTCTGATCCTTGCATGTGAACGAGGCGACGAAGCGGCTTGGGAAGAACTTGTTGCAAAATACGATCACACGGTAAAGTCTGCTGCCCGAAAGATCTCGGCGAACAACGAAGATGCTGAGGACCTCGCGAGTTCGATATGGGCGGAGCTTTTTGGCCTGCGAACCGGTGATGACGGACGAAAGAAGAGCAAACTTATATATTTTTCCGGCCGGGGCTCGCTTGCAGGATGGCTTCGGGCCGTCGTTTCACAGCTCGCGATCGACCAATTCCGGAAACACTCGCGGTTCGTCCAGATCGAGGAGGCGCGGGAATTTGAGAATCTTGCGAACGACGCAGCCGAGACTTCCGATGTCCATATTTTTTCGCATTCCGAAAATCCCGAAGAAATTTTCTCCGAAAACCGAACGGGCGACGATGTAGCAAGCGCTTTACGTTCAGCGATCGAAGGCTTGGCCGCTGAAGACAAGCTGATATTGAAGATGTATTATTTCGAGGACCTTAAACTTAAGGAAATTGCGTCAACGTTTGGTTTTCACGAGGCTACCGCAAGCCGACGCCTGGCTCGTATTCAGACTGATATCAGGAAAGCAGTAGAACGGATTCTTCGCGAGCGGCATGGATGGAGCGGTGGGGAGATAAAGCGTTATTTATCAGAGACCGCGGCAAGGCTGGGGCTGAATGTTGAGAAACTGTTCACAGTAATGTTGATAATTGCATTGGTGCAAGATTTATACGCCTCGGGCGTTCTTTAAACGGGTTACGAAAACCACAAGACCCCGGGGCAAAGCGGCCTCGATCATCGGGCCGCCAAGCCTTTGGGTTTAACAGAAAGTAATGGAACCGGACTTCGACAAGGAAATTGATGCCCTACTGCGAGACGCGGGACGCAATATGCCCGCGCGCTCGGAGTCTGTCGACGCCGGCCATCTTGGACCGGACGAGCTTGTATCGTTTGCGGAAAATGCTTTACCTGCCGCATCTAAGCCTATTTATACAAATCACTTAGCTGATTGCGGCAAATGTCGTCGAATGCTGGCCGACATCATCATGCTGAATGATCAGGCTGCTCCGGCAGCCGCTGTCGTGCAGAGTTACGCGCGCAAAGCCGAACCCTGGTACCGCAGCTTTTTCCGATTGCCCCAGTTAGCGGCGGCAATGGGCGCACTGGTGCTGGTTTTTAGCGGAATCCTCGGTTATGTCCTGTTCCAACGGACCGAAACCGCGCAAAACACGCAGTTGACTCAGATCGCAGAAAACGAACAACGAGCAAGCGGCCCGATGTCCGTTGAACCGGACCACTTGTTGAACTCAAATTCTGCTTTGGTCGCAAACGCCGCGTCGAACGCGGTGACGGTCGCTGCGAATGCGGCGAATGGATCATCGAATGTGTCATCGGAGACCGCGGCCGGTGCAGCAGTTCCGAAACCGACCGCAAATTCGGCGGACGCAGCCAAACCGGTGATACTGGATAGAACCGAAGTAGCGGCGATGAGCGCCGAAGAATCCAAAGTCGAAAAGCAGGCGGATCTGGCACGGCGAGCTGAACCGATGGCGGCGGCAGCTCCTCCACCTCCGACCGAGGCGGGTGCTGCCCAGAAGAAGGCGCCGGCAAGAGGTGTTAACAGCGAAAACTTGCCGATGCTTGAACGTTCCGCCGGCCGAGCTGATAAAGAAGGCCCAAATGTGCGAATCATCGACGGAAAAACTTTTGAGAGGCGCAGCGGAAGCTGGTACGACCAATCATATCGGAACCAGCCGCTGACAACTGTCCGCCGCGGGACCGACGGATATATTCGGCTTGACGCTGGACTTCGTTCCATTGCCGACAGCTTGGAAGGGACCGTCGTGATAGTCTGGAAAGAACGGGCCTACCGTATTCAATAGTCCTGATTGAATCTGTTCAGTTTACGAACGGCTTTACTGTATTTTTTATAGTTCTTCGCTAATTTTTCCCTCTCTTTTGCAGATAGATATCCGTCACGGGTAAATTTTGCTCGGTTTTTCGCGATCTTTCGCCTCGCATCGCGAACAGATTTCTCGCGAAAATATCGTTCACGCCGTTCGGGCAGATATGGATCGTAAAAATACGGATCATATCCGAACGGGTCGCCCCAGCCCCAGCGATAACGGTCATACCAGAACGGATCGCGGCGAATAACATATTGTCTGATGAATATCGGGCGCGAAGCGGCAATCGAGCTACTTCGAAGCGTTCTGCGGCGTTGTGCGGATGCATCGGAAACAAATACCGAAGCGAGAAGAGCCGCGGCCAAAATGAAGATTCCAAATAGATTAACGGATCGCATCATGACCTCCCTGCCCGGCCAGGAATTGCGACTTAACTTCAGCCGGGCTCATTTCGGTTCGCAATATATGATTTGATGAAACGTTCGAATGGATTGTTGTCGCGAACTCTGTATTTCCGATGTCGGAAAATTTGTTCTGCGAACGCAATCGGTCTGCGGTAAAATCAAATCATGCGCGCCTTATTTCTTTGTTTACAATTGGTTCTGTTCGCATCGCCCGCGTTTTTTCAGACTGTCTGGAGTTCGGACCTCGATTCTCGTGTTCGCTTTTATCAAACAACCGATTTCGGCACGATCCTGGTCGGGACCGAACGGAATTTGTATGCCGTTGACGGCGAAACCGGCATGCAGATCTGGCGGCGGGCGACAGGCAGAATAAACGAAACCGCCGTAACTCCAATACCCGAAACGGATCTTATCTTGCTTTCCCGCGACGAAGGCTCGAAATCACGGGTCGAAGCGGTCGACCAGCTATCTGGCGCGCGCGTTTGGCAATGCGACAAACTGAAGGGCGACGTCCTGCAGCTCGCCGTTGATCCCGCCAGCGATCTGCTCGCTGTCGTTTTGGTGAAGGACACGCGCGGCCGGGCAGGCGGCGAATTTAAACGAACGCCGGTCGTTCACGTGCTGCAGCTTTCTACCGGCAATGAACTTTGGAAACGCCAATTGGACAGCGACGTTCAAATGATGCCGGCGCGCTTCGGCAAGGATCTAGGTGATGTGGATTACACTTTGGACAATTACCGCGCCCCGCTCTTGCTGGACGGCAGATTGTTCCTTTTCTACGACGGTGCAACGAGCTATGACGCTCGGACCGGGCGGGAGAAGGAACGCGAGAAATTCAGAATCAATGAAGACGGGCTCGCATTGACCGAGGCAGATCCGGTCTTCAACGAAACCCATATTTTCATTTCAGGCCGCGGAAAGATACGTGCCGTCGGCCGGCAAAGCGGGCAAACGGAATGGACAGCCGGCGATCTTGGGTCAGCGTCGGAAATGGCTGTCGTTGGTGACACTCTTTATGTGCGGACAGGCGGACAATTTACACGATTAAGGGACGGCGAAATAGTTTCGAGAGGGCCCTTTGGTATATCTGCGATCGACACAGGGAACGGCAAGACTCGCTGGAGATACAAAGGCGGCGATAAGGGATTAACGAATTTTGTTTTCGCGGATCCCAACACCATCGTTATCGCGGATAAGAACGAATTGATGACGATCGATGCGCGAACCGGAAAACGGTTGTTAAATGAGAAACATAAGATCGACCAGGCACAGTTCGTACTGATCAACGAAAGCGGCCAGGCCGTGGTCGGTGGAAATGACGAGATCGCGGCATTTTTTCTGCGGAATTCCGTTACGGCCGGAAAATCTTTTCGTGCTCAAGCACCCGCAGAAGCCTGGCGTGTCCGACACAAAGCTCCTGCCCGCGGCGTATTTCGTATTATCGGCGGTATCGCTCTGCGCGCCACCGCTCTCTATTTTCGCTACGGCGGTGTCGCGACGTCAGCGTTCAGTCTCGCCCGGGTCGGAATGAGCGCGGCGTCGGCGATCAACTCGTTTCGCTGGTCCGGTCTGAGATCACGTTTTGGATCGTTCGATCTGACCACACTCGCTAGCTCCTCCGCGCGGAATTACGCGGTTGGACGTATTTACGCATACGGGTCGATTGCACGCTTGCCCGGTATCGCAGACCGGATCGGCGGGCTAAGAATCGAACGGCCGGGGCTTGGCACTCTCGGGCGCATAGCTCCTTCACGGTCGGATGTGCAGGAAAGTGTCATCGACCGCCTCGATCCGGTAAGACAGGTGGAAAAATTATCCGATCTTCTTCTTAGGAAAAAGCGTCTCGCGGAGCTTCGCGGCAATTATATGTATTTTTATACGGATCTTCCGAAACCATTCGACCGTAAAGGTCTGGCGGGCGTCAACGTTCATAACGGGCGCAGCCAGCGATTCATATTTGCGTCGGATCCTGATCCGCAATTTCTGATTGACGAGGCTGCGGACTTACTTTATTCCGCTGACGGCGACAAAATCCACGCGTTCAAGATAACAGCACAATGATATTAGCTGCCCGCTGAGGTCGTTGAACATCTATCCCTCGTTGGGTTTAAGAATCCAGGCTTTCGAAGCATACGCCGGCTCGGAAAAATAAGATTTTAAGCCGGCGTAAAACAGTCCATTCCCTGTATCCGGACGCGTCACGGCCGCGTCGAAATTTCGGCGGTCTGGTTCGCTCGCCTTCCGTAAAGATACTCAGCATTTAACTGGGAATCGGCGCTTTTCCAATTCTGACGGAATTCGCGATCTACCATAGCAGCGGCCGAATCGTTTCCCTGCTTCCTCAGCGCCTCGGCAAGGCCGAACAGTGCACGGCCGCTCCGCGGATTGCGTTCGATCTCGCGTCGGTAAACTTTCTCGGCCTCGGCATACTGTCCATCGACCAAGAGCGCCCGCCCAAGCCATTCACGTGTCGGCAGGTCCCAATCCGGCGGTTCGGCATAATGCGTAAGGTCTTCGGCCGCCGCCGCCCGCTGAAGCCCTTGTATTCCACCTTTTCGATCGCCCTGGGCCATCGCTATTTGCCCGGCAAGCAATTCATCCGCGATCTTCACAATGCTTAAGGACGGATTCGTGAACATCATGGCCTCCGGCGGTATTGTCTTCATCACGCTTCTGAGCTCGGTAAGCTCTTTATTTGCTTCGGCCGCGTTCTTCCCATCGGCGAATGCCATTCCGCGTGCCAAGTGCCAAAAAGCCGTTGTCAGTTGGAGTTCAGGTGCGGGCTTGGGATATTTCATTATCTCGTCCCATTTCTGAAAGCGGATCAGAGTCGTTAGATGATAAGGCATGAACATCTCGAGCATCGGCATTGCCTTAACGATCGGCCCGACGTTTGTTTCGAGATCCTGCGACGCCTTCAATGCTCCCGCGTAATTGCCGTTGTGCGCGTGCGAAGCGGCGAGCATATGGATATTGTGGTTATAGTACATCGCCGGGTACAGGCCGCTTGCTCCGCTTTTCTGTATGTAATTTTTATCGGCGATGATCGCCAGGTCGTTGCTTTTCACGGCGGCGTCATAATCACCGGTCCGCAGGTAAATGTGCGACGGCATATGGACCAAATGTCCGGCATTTGGTGCCAGCCCGCCAAGCCGGGCCGCGCTCGCGAGTGCCCTTTCCGGCGTTTTCGAAGCCTCTACCGCATGAATATAATAGTGATTGGCACCCGTGTGATTCGGATTTCGCCGGAGCACGCCTTCAAGCACCGCTATGATCTCCAGCGTTCCGTCGGCAGGTTGGCCGTCAAGGGTCCACAACTGCCATGGGCGAAGATTCATCATGCTCTCTGCATACAGGGTCGCCGCGTCAAGATCGTCCGGGTATCGCTTTACGAGTTCCGCCATAGCGGCTCGATAATCAGCGGCGAGTTTTTTCGGGTCCGCTGCCGGATCGCTTGAATAGCGCTTCGAAAGAGCGTTGATATACGCCTGTTCAGCCGGTGACGCTTTTGGAGCGAGTTCCATCGCCTTTTGCAGCATCACGTAAGCTTCTTTGAAACGATCGGGGTTTGCCGGATCGTTATAATTTGCTCCAAGGCCTAATGACGCGCCCCAATACGCCATTGCCAAATTCGGATCAAGTTCGGCCGCCTTCTTGAAAGACCGGACGCCTTCGGCATGATTAAACCCGTAAAGATATGCAAGCCCTTGATTAAAGAAGATCTGCGCCTCCGGATTTTTTGTTGAGACCGGATGGTCCACATTTCCAAGGCCTCCGTCCTGGGTCACCGGACGCTCGGAGGTTGCGGCCGAATGGCCGCTGTGCTGCCCAAAGATCGAAACTGATAGAATGAGTATCGCTAACAATAACAAACACTTCATGATTGTCTCCTGTCTTGAAAAACTATGGATTTCGCTTATATTAAGCGAAATCCCTCCGTCATGGGAGACGAAAGCGCGTTGGAAAAGGGACATATTTCGCGCAGAATTCTATCACCATGAACCTGTGTGTCAATGTTTTTTCCACATTAATGAAACCTGCGCGTCGGGCGGTTCCAATACTTGGACGGCGTTAGCTACAGGATGCGGAAATCAAATACAATCGATCCGAGGCTAAATAATGAAATTCACAACGTTTCTGGTTTTTCTCTTAACATTCGTCGCTGCTGTGTCCGGGCAGAGCAAGAATAATCCCGACCCGGAGATCACCAGCATGATAAAAAAGGTTTCGCCGAAGAATATCGAGATGTCGATCAGGAAACTGGTGTCTTTTGGAACCCGAAATACGCTTTCCGAACAGGATAACCCGACACGCGGTATCGGAGCGGCACGCGACTGGATCTTTAATGAATTCCAAAGTATTTCGGTTGATTGCGGCGGCTGCCTGGTTGTCGAAAAGCAGAATTTTCTTCAGCCGAAAGCCAATCGCATTCCCGAGCCGACCACATTGACCAATATTGTCGCCACACTCAGGGGAAGCACCGACCCGGGCCGTGTCTATGTCGTTTCGGGACATTACGATTCGATGTGCTCCTCGCCGACCGATGGGAAATGCGATGCTCCCGGCGCAAATGACGACGCATCCGGGACCGCTGTGGTCATCGAACTTGCGCGCGTTATGTCAAAAGCGAAATTTGATGCAACGATCGTATTTGTTGCAGTCGCAGGGGAAGAGCAGGGCTTGCTCGGGGCCGCATATTTTGCCGAGCAAGCTAAGCAGAAAGGAATGAACATCGAGGGAATGTTCACCAATGATATCGTCGGCGGCGTGACTAGTCAAAAGAATTCGCCTCATCGGAATCGTGTCCGTGTTTTCGCCGAAGGTGTGCCGACGGATGAAAACGAAGCCGAAGCACGCACTCGTCGAAGCGTCGGCGGAGAAAACGATTCTGAGGCACGGCAGCTTGGACGGTACGTGAAGGAACAATCCGCTCGCTATATAAAGAACTTTCAGGCTTGGCCGATCTATCGTCGTGACCGCTATCTTCGCGGCGGCGATCACATTCCGTTCCTTGAGCGCGGATTCCCGGCTGTCAGAATTACCGAGGCCGACGAGGACTATACCCATCAGCACCAGAACGTTCGGAGGGAAAACGGAATATTTTACGGCGATACGCCGGAATTCGTCGATTTTGAATACACGGCGAACGTGGCCCGCGTGAACCTTGCAGCGCTTGCCAGCCTGGCAAAAGCACCGGCGATCCCGAAAAACACAGGGATCGTTACTAGTCGTCTAACCAATGATACCGAACTGAAATGGAACGCCAACACTGATCATGACATCGCCGGTTACGAAATAGTGTGGCGCGACACGTCGTCTCCGGATTGGACGGGTTCTATAAATGTGGGCAACGTCACGAATTACGTGGTTAAAAGCATGTCTAAAGACAATTACTTTTTCGGTGTTCGCGCCGTGGACAAATCGGGCAACAAGAGTCCCGTAGCCTATCCGCGGCCGGTAAGATAAACTGCTTGGATGAAGGTTGCTTTCATTGCCGCATTTTTATCGCTCTTTTCGATTTCGAGTTTCGCACAAACCACCGAACAGGAACGCTCCTGGAACCAACCGGTTGAACCGTTTAAGATCGCAGGAAATATATATTATGTCGGCGCAAGTGACATTACCTCCTATCTTATTACCACGCCAAAAGGCCATATTTTGATCGACGGCGGTTTTCCGCAAACCGCCTCGCTGATCGTGGAAAGCATTAACAAGCTGGGCTTCAAACCGGCGGACATAAAGTTCATTCTGAACAGTCACGCTCATTATGACCACGCCGGAGGGATCGCGGAGATCAAACGACTTACGAACGCGAAACTGTTGGTGAGCCAGCCGGACGAAATACTATTTCTGAACGGTGGGCGGCAAGATCCGAACTTCGGCGATGACTTTGCGTTCGAGCCGGTAAGACCGGACAAGCTGTTAACGGATGGTGAGAAAGTCCGATTGTGAGACGTGTCGCTGACCGCCAATATCACACCCGGCCATACACGCGGCTGTACTACGTGGACCACAAACGTTCGCGAGAATCGTAAGAATTTCAACGTGATATTTGTCTGCAGCACTTCGTCACCGGGATATAAATTGACCGGAAATGAAAAATACCCGGAGATCGCAGACGATTTTACGAAGACATTCGCCAGGCTGCGGTCTATGAAAGCCGATATTTTCCTTGGGTCACATGGCGGATTTTTTGGTCTTGCGGACAAGATCGCAAAACTTAACAGCGGCAGTTCAAATCCGTTTATCGATCCACAAGGATATAAGAAATACATCGAATCGAGTGAGATAGCATTTCGGAAGAAGCTTACAGACCAGCGCCGCATGGCGAAATGACCATACCAATCTATTTTTCGCGGCAGATCTGTGGTAAAAATTAAAATTCGCCTTCGTTCCAAACTGAATTTATGAGACTTAGCCTACTAAAGATATCATTCGTCTGCACAATTGTTTTCGGCCTGGTCGCCTTCGCCGGGCCATATCTTTTCTTAACCGACGCAAAAGCCGAAACAGCAGTCGTATCGCCGCATTTGATGATCAGCCAGTTCCAGACAGCTGGCGGTACGGCGAACGACGAGTTTATCGAGATACATAATTCGGGACCGTCTTTGATCGATCTTAGCGGGTATACCGTAGTGTATCGGTCGGCAAACGGGACCAATGATGTGAAAATGATGGAATGGCCCTCATCCACGATAATTCCATCTGGCGGCTATTACCTTATCGCAAACACAGCGTACGACGGCACCGTGGCCCCGGATGCTTCTTATAACAGCAATACCTGCAGCTGCGCGCTTGGCGCCGCAGGCGGCGGGTTGGCGATCCGGCAGGGAGCTCCAAATACGGGTGCAATAATCGATTCCGTCGGGTGGGGGACGGCCACAAACATTTTCGTCGAAGCGTCGCCAACTGCGGCGCCTGCGCTGAACAACAGTCAGTCGCGGCAAAATAGCGGTTGTCAGGACAACGATAACAACGCGAACGACTTTTCTCCGACGATACCCTCAGCGCCGAGAAACTCCGTAACGGCCGTTTTTTCATGCAGCGGAGGAGGCACGACCCTCTTCGCGGCGATGAATGCTAACCCCACGGTCGTCTCGCCAGGCGGCAGTACTTTACTGCAAGTTACCGTCATTCCTGCGACCACACCGCCAAGTACTTCGATCACCGTCGCGGCGAATCTGCAGTCCATCGGCGGCGACGCGAACCAGCAGCTGTTCGACGATGGCACCAACGGCGATATAACGCCTAATGACAATGTTTTCAGTTATCTAGCGACAGTTGCCCAGAGCACGCCCGGAGGAATGGCTCCGATCGCGGGCGCGGCAGTCGACGCAGAAGGCCGCACTGCCTCCGTTAATGTCACTTTAACGATCAATGCGCCGCTGCCGAACGAGGACCCGCTCATCTTGGGAAATCCCAGCAACGCGACCGGAGACATTGCCAACGAGAATAATTACCTTATGCAGAAGCCGCAGTACACGCTGTCGTATAACCGAAGCAAGGCCACTCCTAATTGGGTCGCCTGGCGGCTCGACAGCAGCTGGATCGGCTCTTCTGGCCGACAGGACGATTATCGTCCCGATCCGGCCCTGCCGATGGGCTGGTATCAGGTCTTGAGCGAGGATTATTCCGGGTCCGGTTACGACCGCGGGCATATGTGCCCTTCGGGAGACCGGACGAATTCGATCCCCAACAATTCGGCAACGTTCCTGATGACGAATTTTGTTCCGCAGCTTTCGGCAAATAATCAGGGGCCATGGGAGGAATTTGAAACCTATTGCCGCACGCTCGCAAGCCAGGGCAACGAGATCTATATTTTCACAGGGCCGCACGGGAATGCAGGGACGATTGCCCAAGGCCGTATCGTCGTGCCGCAGGTGACCTGGAAGGTAGTACTTGTCCTGCCCAACGGCAATAATGACCTGCAGAGAGTTAACAAAGGTACGCGGGCGTTTGGCATTATCGTTCCCAATCAGCCGCCTGTCGATATTAACGCTCCTTGGCGTAATTTCCGCGTGACGGTCGACGCTGTCGAAAACCTGACGGGATATAACTTCTTTTCGAACGTTCCGAAAAACTCTCAGGAGTTGATGGAGCGTCGCCGCGACCGTCAATAGGTTGCTACCATTGGGTTTATTACCGGCGGCCCGGAGATCTCTCGCTCCCGGGCCGCTCTTGTCTTCAACGATGAAAAAACTGATTCTCGCCCTATTTGTTGTCGCGGCTGGCTTTGCCGCGGACATACCTGCACAAACAGAAACTTCTATCTCGGCGATCCAGGGAACCGGGAACTTTTCGCCGCTGGATGGCCGCCAAACCGGCGTCCGAGGCATCGTGACAGCCAGAACCCGCACCGGCTTTTTTATTCAATCGCCGGACGATAAAACGGATTCCGACGCCAATTCGTCGGAAGGTCTGTTTGTCTATTCCCGAAACGAGCCGCCGGCCGAGGCGGCTGTGGGAAATTTGATCTTGATCACCGGGACGGTCAATGAATTCCGGCCCCGGAGCGAACCAAACACACTCTCCTTGACCCAACTTTCGTTCTTCCAGGACAGGGACACTATCCGGGTTTTGACGAAGGGTATGCCGCTGCCGAAGCCGGTGGAGATCACCGCTGCGGATATGCGTACCAACCGCATAGATCAACTGGAAAAGCTTGAAGGCATGAGAGTTACGGTGACAAATATGACCGTCGTGTCACCTACGGATGGGCGGTTTGACGACAAGTCCGGAAACTCAGTATCGAATGGGATATTTTACGGAGTGCCCGATGGCGTCGGACGGACATACCGCGAGCCGGGGCTGGAAGTCTTTGAAACTGTGTTCCTTACGGATAAGGAGCGGGATTCCCTGCGATCGAAATTGCCGGAACTTGCAATTTTTGACGGTAATCCCGAGCGGATCCGGGTTGAGAGTTCGGCTCAACTCGGCTCGCAACCTATTGATATTGAAGCATATTCGAGCCTTTCCGCGATCACGGGCGTGCTTCATTACGCCTATCGGACGTATACGATATTTTCTGATCCTGCACTGAAACTTACTGTATCAAAAGGGGTTAAACGCACACCGCTTCCCGTTCCGTCGGCCCGGCAGTTTACTGTCGCGGCGATGAACATTGAGAATTTTTTCGACGACCGTGACGATCCGGCGATCAATGAGGTAATTGTTGACACCGCTGGGTTTGCGCGTCGGACGAAAAAGGTGTCAATGGCGATTCGCGAACATCTAAACTTCGCCGACGTGATCGGAATCGCGGAAGCCGAGAATTTAGAAGCACTTACGCGGCTGGCGGATGCGGTCAACAGCGATGCCGTCGCCGCCGGTGGGCCGGATCCAAAATACAAGGCCTTTCTCATTGACGACAATGACGGGCGGGGGATCGATAACGGTTTTCTGGTGAAAACCTCGGGAGTTAAAGTGCTGGAAATAAAGCAGTTCGGGAAAGAGGAGAAATACTTGAACCCAGATACTAAGGAGCAGAATTTTCTGAACGACCGGCCGCCTTTGATGCTCCGGGCTGCGGTCGAGGACGGGAAATCCGGCCAACCCTTTGAATTTACAGTAGTTGCGAATCATTTGAAATCGTTCGGCGGATATAACGACCCAAAGCAGAAAGCCAATGTTCGCATGAAGAAGCGGTTGCAGGCCGAATATCTCGCGAAGTGGGTCCAAGGGCGGCAAAAGGCCGATCCGGCCGAGCGGATAATTCTGGTCGGCGATTTCAATATGTATCAGTTTAATGATGGAATAACTGATCTTATGGGCACGATCGCCGGAAAACCGGCGGGCGGAAATGCAGTTGAGAATCCTTCGGCGGACATGGTCGATCCGGACATGATCAACCTTGTTGATCTGATAAAGCCTTTAGAACGTTACTCTTACATATTCGATGGGAATTCGCAGGTGTTGGACCATATTTTGGTCACGGCAAATCTCACACGGCATTTGAACGGGTTTGGTTACGCGAGGCTAAACGCTGATTTTCCTGAGGTTTACAGGAACGACGCAACGCGGGTCGAGCGGTTTTCGGATCATGACCCCTCGATCGCTTATTTCTCGCTCGACGAACGGAAATAGCACGTAAATGGAGTAGATGCAAGGGGTTAGGTTCGTTCGAGAATGACCTGTGCCACCGCGTGTTCGGTCGTGTGCGATATCGAGAGGTGAACTTGGTCGGCACCCGTAAGTTCAAGTATCCTAAGGGCTTCGCCGTATATTTTGAGTGACGGGACGCGATTTTCGTCCGATACGATCTCGATATCGTGCCAGGTTATTTGGCCGCTCCAGCCGGTGCGTAAAGCCTTTAGAAACGCCTCTTTAGCGGCAAATCGCCCGGCGTAGCTCTGGGCCGCGGCGGCGCCTTTTGCGTCGCAGTAATTGCGTTCCGAGGCCGTAAATACGCGGTCCACGAACCGCGGGGTCCTTTCAATGGTCTCGCGGATACGATAGACTTCGATTATGTCGACGCCAATGGAAACGATCATAAAAACCCCGATAAATACTGCACCTGACGAACAGATTCTAACCGATAACGGGTTCTTTTGGCGAGAAGCGGGCGGGGTTAAAGTCCTGATCTGCAAAGCCTTGGAGGACGCGGGTTTTGCGAACGGCTTTTCGACGCGGCTGGGCGGGGTTTCGCCGTTCCCGGAAAACGACCTGAACCTCGCCGGATATGACGAAGATCCGGCCGAAAATATCGAAGAAAATCGACGGCGCTTTATGGGCACATTGTTCGCGCAATTTCCGCGGTTAGTGACAGCGTGGCAGGTCCATAGTGACATTATCAAAACAGTCCTGACGACCGACGACGAAAATCGGACCGAAGACCGCGCCGATGCGCTGGTTTCTGACCGAAAAGGCATTTTGGTCGGCGTCAAAACCGCCGATTGCGTCCCGGTCCTGATCGGCGATCCGGCCACGGGCGCATTCGCGGCTGTCCATGCGGGATGGAGGGGAACGGCGGCATCGATCGTGACGAAGGCGATGGAGAAGATGAACGAGAAATTCGGCGCGCGGGCATCGGACGCTATCGCGGCGATCGGCCCGGCGGCGTGCGGAAGAAATTACGAGGTCGGCGGCGACGTCATCGATGCCTTTGCCGAGAATTTTTCCACAAGTGGAAAATATTTTACGCCGACCCGCGACGGCCACGCGCTCGTCGACCTCCATCTTGCCAATCGCGATCAGCTGATCGACGCGGGCGTGCGGATGGAAAATATCTACACGGCCCCGCTCTGCACGATGGAGCGGACCGACCTCTTCTTTTCCTATCGCGTCGAAAAAAAGCTCTACGGCAAAACGGGCAGGCTTATGTCCGTGATCGGCCGCGCCTGATGCAACATTTTTTCCTGCCGGATAATCAAACCGTTAATGCATCACCCGGCGGTTCTCATTAAATTTCGCAGCCTGTTATTGATGGCGGCGATCGCGCTGCTCTGCATAGGCGCGCGGGCGGGCGGTGATGTATGGACCGAGGTTCGGACCGATAATTTCCATCTGATCGGCAACGCGTCCGAAGCGGACATCCGCAACGCCGGCGGCGGGCTGGAGAAATTTCGCGCGGCGCTGCGGCAGGTTTTCCCAGACCTAAGATCGGAGAGCCGCACCGAAACCAACGTCATTGTTTTCAAAGACCAGGCCGCCTACACGCCGTTCAAGCCGGTGACGGCGGACGGCCTTCCTGATGAGAGCGCCGTCGGATATTTCCTTGCCGCGGGCGATGTGAACTATATAACCTTCGCGGCGGCCGGCCGTACGGACCCGTTCAACACGGTCTTTCACGAATACACGCACTACGTTCTGAATTCGAATTTCGGCCCGGGCAAAGTTCCCGCGTGGCTGGGCGAAGGCCTCGCGGAATACTTCGAGACATTTCGGGTCGAGGACGGCGCGGCGGTTTTCGGGCGCGAGCCGGCCGGCCACGCGTCCGTGCTGCGAAAGGAAAAGCTTATTCCGCTGGGTGAGTTGTTCGCGGTTTCCAACAAGGAACTCCATCGCGAGCGGAGCGCTTCGCGCGGGCTGTTCTATGCGCAGAGTTGGGCGGCCGTGCATTTTCTGATGCAGCGCGGCGGTGCGGGCAAGATGGCCGAATTTCTGAAGGCGGCGCCTGCCGGCATCGATACCGCGCTTGCTCGGGTCTACTCTCTCGACGCGGCCGCATTCGAACGAGAGCTGTCCATCTATGTTGCGAATTTCGCATCGGTGCCACCTTCTGCACCAAGGCCGTCCGGCAGCGCCGCCAAAAGTGTACAGGCCGCTTCGAAACGGATCACGGAGGCGACGGCGAAGGCGTACCTCGGGGATCTTCTGTCGCGGATGGGACGTGTTTTTGAGGGCGAGGAGATGCTGCGCGAGGCGTTGAAGCTCGAGCCGTCGTCGCCGGAGGCAAATGCCGCGCTCGGCGACGCGTTGGTCAGGCAGGAACGGTTCGCCGAAGCAAAGCCGTTCCTCCAAAAGGCCGTTGCGAAGAGCAACACGGCCGCGGCGAATTTTAATTATGCGTACGCGGTCAGCCGCGAATCCGCCGACGCGTTCGGCAGGGTCGCAAAATACTCTACCGCGGATTCAGCGGCGATGCGGCAGGCCCTGCGGCGGGCGATCGCTGCTGACAACCGCCAGGCGGATCCGTATGCGCTGCTGGCGTTCATAAACATCGCCAACGGCGAGAACCCGGACGAGGCCGCGGAGCAAATTCGCACTGCCCTGTCGATCGATCCGGGAAAACCGGCGTACGAGGTCCTGCTGGCAAAGGCGCTGGTGATGCAGGAAAAATATTCGGAAGCAAAGGCGATCGCCGAGCGCGTTGCGGCGTCGGATGCGGCTTCGCGCGAGACGCGTGCCGATGCTCAAGCGATCGTCCTTGCCGTCATCCAATACGCGGCGGCGCGCGAGGCGATGCACGGCGATATGATCTATTTCGGGCCTCCGCCGATATTTTTGAAACGCTCCGCCGTGACGGACGCCGACCTCGCCCGTTTGGAGCTCGACCGGGTGAATACGAATCTGAACCGCATATTGGAGAGGCCGGGCACGGGCGAACGGCAGGCCGTGGGGTATGTCGATCGCGTGACGTGCCGCGACGGAAAGATCCGCTACGCGGTGACGATCGCCGGGCAAAAGACCGAATTGGCGAGCAGGGATTTTTCGGGCCTGCGGATGTCCGTGTTGACCGAAGGCAGCAATTCGTTCGCGATCGATTGCGGAGTGGGGTTTGGAACGCAGCTCACCGTCCTGACCTATAAACCCGCCCGCCCGGGCATTCCCGCCGAACTAGTGGCGATCGCGTTCGTACCGGAGAGTTTCAGGCTGAAAACGCCGGAGGAGCTTGCGAACGCGAGGACGGTGATAATTGAGTGAGAGTTTTGGGGGAGTGGGGGAGAAAATGGATCGCTTTTGTCTCGAGGTTTTATGAGTTGCCCTGAGCTTTAGCTCGGGGATGGAGCATCATCATTGACCTCTTTTTATAAGTTGCCCCGAGCTTTAGCTCGGGGATGGAAGCATCATCATTTACTGGGCTTTAGCCCAATTTGGCTGAAGCCGGATTGGTTGTTGGGCGGTGACCACGGGCTGAGGCCCGTGGCAATTTATGGGAGGAAAGTCGGGCGGCTAGCGTAGGTATGGCGTTGGATGTTTCGCCCTTACTGCGTGCGGGCTTCGGCAGAAGATCTCATGCAGAGACGCGGAGGACGCAAAGGAAGAGGAGTTTTGTTTTGAGCTCCGGAGGAGCGTTCCGTTTGTAGTAATGGGTGGGAAAAGTTTTCGTAGCTCCGTAGGAGCGGCCCGTTGGTTTGGGCGGTGCGGGAACGGGTCGCTCCTACGGAGCTTGGGTCATTAATTGGGCATGTCGTTCTACAAACGGGACGCTCCTACGGAGCTAGGGATGAACTTTTGGTGCGCGGTTCTACAAACGGGTCGCTCCTAACGGAGCTTGGCGCGCTTGGCTGATGTGCGGTTCTACAAACGGGTCGCTCCTACGGAGCTTGGGGCGTTGATCGGCTGGCAGGTTCTACAAACGGTACGCCTCTACGAGGCTGGGGAGATGTAACGCGGGCTTGGGAACGTAACGCGGACCGGTGGTCCGCGATGTTTGCGCAGAGGCTTGTCGGGGGATTTTACGGAACGATGGGCTGCGGGGCGCGACGGACCAGCGGTCCGCTGTACATTTGGCGGCGGAGATGTAACGCGGACCGGTGGTCCGCGATGTTTGCGCAGAGGTTTGTTGGGACAATTTGCGGGCCGATGGGCGGGGTTGGCGGACCAGCGGTCCGCCTTACATTAAGAGACGGACCAGCGGTCCGTCGTATGTGCGGGCGTCCTTCCTGCGTTTTAACGCACGCGGGCGGTCATGGTTATGTCCGCGGTTTTTGGGGGATAGCAGACCTCGTCGGTGCAGGCCTGGTAGCGGACGGCGGCGCGGACGCGGACGGTGTTGCCGCGGTAGTTCGCGGGAACGGTGACGGTGAACGGAATGGCGACTCGGCCTTCGTAAACGTTGATCGTGCTTTCGGAAAATTGGAATTTGCGGTTGCGGCCGCGCGGATAGCGGACCGCGCCGACACGAGCGCCGGGTGCCGTAAGGCGGACGGTCGTCGGGATGGCGTATTCGCTATTTGGCCGGTTGGAATTTACGTGCAGGCCGTCCGGGATATTTATAACGACGGTGCCGCTGACGGCTTTTCCGCGTGTAGCGGTGCCGACAGATCCGGTAACGGTTTGGGCGGATGATTCAAGGCCGATCCCGGCGGCGAATATTATGGCGATCAACAGTAGGAATTTCGTCATATTTCAATATTGTAGGTCAGATGCCGCCCCAGGGCGAACGGTTGACCGGCAGAACGAAGCGTTACCGGCTGAAAATAGCGGCGTTTTCATAAAAGAGTTTCTTCATTTGAATTGCCACTAGCTTTAGCTAGTGGATAAGTCCAGCAAATGGTCGGGCTTTAGCCCAAAGCTACCTCGGTCTTGCGCCAAATTTCGCCATATGGAACAATCTGAAAAACAAATCATCCAAATTCTCTCATATGCCATTTGTAAAGGTCTGGATACACATCGTCTGGTCGACAAAGAACCGACATCCTTATTTAAAGCCGGAAATTCGGTCGAAGGTGTTCGATCACATTCGCGAAAACGCATTGCAGAAAGGAATCTTTCTGGATTTTATCGGTGGCTATGTCGATCACATCCATTGTTTGATCTCGCTGGGGACCAACCAGACGCTTGAGGACGTCGTTCGATTATTAAAAGGTGAATCCTCATTTTGGATCAATAAAAATAAACTTACGAAGCTCAAGTTCGGGTGGCAGGAAGAGTACTTTGCCGTGTCCGTAAGTGAATCCAATTTAGAAGGCGTCCGAAACTATATTGCCCGGCAGGAGGAACATCATCGGGGCCGAACATTCGAAAAAGAATTTGAGGATTTCCTTAATCGGGCGGGGTTTGTAAAATTCGGCTAAATTCAGCTAAAGCTTTAAGGATGATCGTTTTAAAGAAGTAGTTCGGCTAAAGCCGGGGCTTTTATTGTTCGAGGACCCCTAGCTAAAGCTAGGGGCAATTCAACAGAGGAAAGCTAGGGGCAATTCAACGGAGGAAAGCTAGGGGCAATTCAAAAAAGGAAAGCTAGGGGCAATTCTCCGCCTGTTTTACTTCCGTTACTCTTCGACTGCTCCACTCTGTTGTAAAAATGTCGCGGAGCAGTTACCGCGGGCGGACGGCGAAGCTGTCGGCGGTTTGGCGGAGGCGTTCGCGGAAATCGGCTGCGTGGTCGGTGAGGGCGCAGGTGCGAAATTCGTAAACGGCGCTGCCGGCGCGTACTAGTTTGTAATAGACCTCGGCGGCGGTGCTGCCTTCGGTGCCGCGGCCGCGGACGACGAATTCGTCGCCGTCGGAGCCGATCGTTTCGGGGTCGGTCAGCGAACCGCGTGCGGATTCGTAAACGGATTCGAGGTCACTGCCGTGGCGTTTTACGGTGATCGACGCCTGAGGCAGATTGCCCGCGGCATCGCGGCCGTAGTCCTTGGAATAGGCTTCGAATGCATATTCGCTCGCGTCCTTGACGGGATTGATGAAGCCTTCCGGCTTAACGAGCGAGAATTCGCCTGTGTCTATCTCTTCGCGGGCGAAGGCTTCGGCCGCGGTGCGTTTTATGCGGGTCGAAAGATACACCATCAGTGCGACGAGTATCAGACCCGGGATCATAAGTTCCATAATCGAAAAATTGTCAGGCGGCGATCTGTACCAGATTCGGTTCCTGTTTTGCAGCCAGTTGGCCGCACGCAGCGTAAATATCGCGGCCGCGCGGACGGCGGACGTACGCCGAAATGCCGTTCGATTCCAGGATCTGTTTGAAGCGGCCGACCTGTTCCGGGGCCGACGGATGATAATCGAGCTGTTCGGCCGGATTATGCGGGATCAGGTTTATTTTGACCCGCGACAGGCCGTGGCGCTTGACGAGCGCCGCCAGGTCTTCGGCATGGCGGTCGGAATCGTTGACGCCGCCGAGCAGGACATATTCGAACGTAAAGCGTTCGCCGCGGCCGAGCGTTTTTTGGAACGCCTTTGCCGCAGCCATCAATTCCGCGATGTTCCAGCGGCGGTTGATCGGCATAAGTTTGTCGCGGAGCTCGTCGTTCGGCGCCGAAAGCGAAATGGCGAGGTTCGGCCGGCGTTCGAGCTGTGCAAACTCATATATCTTCGGCACGATGCCGGCGGTCGAAACGGTGACGCGGCCGGGCACGATGAACAGGCCGTCTTCGCTGGACATAATATCGAGCGCGGCGATGAGATCCTCAAAATTCAGGAACGGTTCGCCCGCGCCCATCGCGACAAGATTGGTCCCGTGCGGAGTTTCGCCGCCAACGCCGTAAACGTCATTCAGGACGATGATGATCTGTTCGACGATCTCTGCCGCCGTCAGGTTGCGCAGCAGGCCAAGTTTTGCCGTCAGGCAGAAATCGCATTTGAGCGGGCAGCCGGATTGCGACGAGAAACAGATGGTGTCGCGGCCTTCGGTCGGGATAAAGACGGTTTCGACCGGGCGGCCGTCGGCGGTGGTCATCAGATAGCGCCGCGTGCCGTCTTCGGAAACGTAACGCGCGTCGACGGTCAGCGTCGAGACGTCAGCGATCTCGGCAAGTTTTGCACGAAAGGCCTTCGGCAGGTCGGTCATGTCGTCGAACGAGCGCAGGCGGCGGCCGTGCACGCCTTTGAAGATCTGGACGGCGCGGTATTTCGGCTCGCCGATGGATTCGACAAGTTCGGCGAGCGCCGCCGGCGATAGGCCCGTAATGTGCGTCTTTTCGGACATAAAAGTCTATTTTACCGCAAAACACGGGGAATAGTTAGGCGCGGAAATAAATTGCCCCTAGCTTTAGCTAGGGCTTTGAGCATGGATATTGACCGGGCTTTAGCCCAAATTTGGCTGAAGCCATAAGGAATGGAATTTAAAAAGAGGTTCGGCTAAAGCCGGGGCGTTTACTGTTCGAGAACCCCTAGCTAAAGCTAGGGGCAATTCAATGGAAGACAAGGATCAGATGTATTGCGCTGTGCTTCTGTTGTCGGAGGGAGATTCGCGGCGGAATGCTTCATAATGGTTAGCGGCAGTAAATAGTTTCATGCGAATAGTAACCACAGTTTTGGCGGCGTTGATCGTGTTGGGGTTGGCGGGGTGCGGGGCGGTGCGCGAATGGCCGCGGGATGACGCGAACGCCGCGGCGAATGCGGCGAATGCGGCGGCGCGGCGGGCGCCGGAACCGGTTTCGAGCGTCCATTTGGCGTTCGGGAACCCGTCGAAGGCGACGGCGGACGCGGCGGACCGGGATAATTTTCTGATCGTCGGCGAAGGGTCGGCGATATCGTATAACAATAGCCGCGGGACGGCGAATTGGGTCGCGTGGCGAACGACGCGCGAAGACCTCGGGTCAAAATTGCAGCGACCGGATTTTCGGCCGGACCCGCGTTCGCCGGCGGGATTTGCGCGCATCGCGTATTTCGATTATTCGGGCAGCGGATACAACCGCGGGCACCTGCTGCCGAGCGCGGACCGGTTCGGCGACGCGACACGAAACGAAGAGACCTTTTTTATGACGAATATCGTGCCGCAAACGGGCAGCCTGAACCAATACCCGTGGGAGACGCTGGAATCGTATTCGAGGCGTCTGGTGCGAAACGGGAACGACGTTTACACGATCGCGGGAGTTTACGGCGACAAGGGCAGAATCAAGAACAAGATCACGGTGCCGACGAATTGCTGGAAAGTGGTGATCGTGCTGCCGCGCGGACGCGGCGCGGCGGATGTAAACGAACGGACGCGCGTGATCGCGGTCGATATGCCGAACACGGACGGGCTGGATAACCAGCGCTGGGAACGGTACAGGACCACGGTCAGAGAGATCGAACGGCGGACGGGATATGACCTGTTGGATGCCCTGCCGAAGGCATTGCAGGACACGCTGGAAACACGCATTGACGGGCAGTGAAACTTTGGTGTGCGAACAATCGTAAAACCCGGCCTATGAAAACGAAATTACTTGCAATAATTCTGGGCCTGATCGCGGTCCAGGGCATTGCCGCACAGGACGTGAAACAGGCCGATCCGGCGGACGTGGCGTCGATCGATTCGATAATGAAGGCGGTGTACGACGTGATCTCCGGCGACGCCGGGAAGGAACGCGATTGGGACCGGTTCCGGACGCTGTTTCACAAGGACGCGCGGCTGATCCCGACGGGAAAGAACGCGCAGACGGGGGCATTTGCCGCGCGGGCGATGACGCCGGAAGATTACATCACGCGTTCGGGGCCTTTTCTTTTGAAAGAGGGATTTCACGAACGCGAGGTTGCCCGCCGCGTTGAGCAATACGGAAACATCGCGCACGTTTTTTCGACGTACGAATCGTTCCACAAACTGTCGGAAAAAACGCCGTTCATGCGCGGGATCAACAGTTTTCAGCTATTGAACGACGGCAAGCGCTGGTGGATAGTGACGATATATTGGCAGGCGGAAACGCCCGACAATCAGATACCGAAAAAATATATGAAGAACGGGAAATAGCCCGTCAATCCGCGACCGGCCAGCGGCCGCTGTATGCGAGGTCGGCACGGCCGGTGATGAGCATTTCGTCATCGGCGCGCCAATGTATTTCGGTCGTGCCGCCTTCGGTGCGGACAGAAACGGTGCGTTCGGTACGGCCGGTCAAGGCACAAAGTACGGCGGCGCCGCTGCAGCACGTGCCGGAGCTTGAGGTTTCGCCGACACCGCGTTCCCAGATGCGGAGCTCGATATTTTCGCGGTCGACGACCTTGACGAAAACGATGTTCGCTTTTTCGGGGAATGCGGGATGAACCTCGAGCTGTTTGCCGACGGTCCGCCATTCAAAATCGAAATCGTCGACAAATATGCACGCGACGGGGTTGCCGACGTTGACCGCCGAAATTTCCCACCACGAATCGCCGACGGGAATGCGGCGCGCGATGACCGATTCCATCGGAGCTCCGGTCGCAACGGGAATCTCGGTGCTGGAGAATTTCGGTTTGCCGATCTCGGCCTCGAACCAATAATGGCCGTCGGCGATGCGTTCGATCAGCGTGAAATTCTTGACGCCGCTGCGGGTGTGCAGGCGAAGGTCGGGTGCGGACCAGCGTTTTTTGTAATAGAGATACGCGACGGCGCAGCGGGTGCCGTTGCCGGAAAAACCGGCGACGCTGCCGTCGGGGTTGACGATCTCGCAATGATAATCGGCAAAGCGCCCGTCCAATTCTTCGATAACGGCGATGCCGTCGGACCCGGCTCCGGTGTGGCGGTCGCAAATAGCACGGGCAAAGTCCGGGACAGAGGCCACGCCCAAGAGCCGTGAACGTTCGATAACGATATAATCGTTCCCAAAGCCGTGAAACTTAGTAAACTTGATGGAAGGCATAGGGTTCGGCAATGATCTCGGCATCAACTGTGCCGGGAATACAATACCATAAATTTATTCGGTAAGAACACCTTGTTATGGCACCGCTAATTATCCTTTTAACAGTATTCGGGCTGCTGTATGCCGTCAATCGTATATGGTTGAAAAACCATATAAATATCGGGGTGATCGGGCGCGTCGCGATGGCGTGCATGCTGGTCGCGACGGGCATCGCGCATTTTACGCAGACGGATGCGATGGTGGCGATGATGCCGGCGGAGCTGCCCGCAAAGCGCGAGCTGGTCTATTTTACGGGCGTCTGCGAGCTGTTGGCGGTAATCGGCCTATTGTCCGAGCGGACGGCGCGATTGACGTCCGTGATGCTGATCATTTTCTTTATCGCGGTGCTGCCGGCGAACATTATCGGCAGCATGAAGCAGGTACAGATGGGCGGAATGGAATACGGAACGTGGTATCTGCTGTTCCGTATTCCGCTGCAGATATTCTTTATATGGTGGGCGTGGCGTTTCGGCGTGCGAAAGGCACACTGAGCGTCAATTTAGGGACGCCGTGCCGCCGCGGCCGGTACGATCTTGAGCGTCATCCGTTCGGTGCCGCGAAGTATCTCCACATCGTATTCCTCGCCGGCCTTCATATCACCGAGCACGTAGGTATAATCCATCGCGTTGCGGACGTCTTTGCCGGCAAGCTTGACGATCTTGTCGCCGGGTTTGAGGCCGGCCTTTGCCGCCGGAGAATTGTCGCGAACGCCGTCGAGCACCATGCCGTCGGTGGAGTCGGCGTAGCTCGGGACGGTGCCGAGCGAGACACTGAAGCCGGTGCGCCCGCCCATCACGCCGGCGGATTTCGCGACGGTGTAAACAGGGCGTTTAGGATTTTGGTCGATGCTGCGGGCGATCGACGAGACTAAGTTCGTTATGTTTAGGAGGCCGTCGTAATTGATCTTTTCGGCCGTGTCGGACGGTTTGTGATAATCGTTATGCGTGCCGGTGAAAAAGAACAAGACCGGGATCTGCTTGCCGTAGAATGACGAATGATCGGACGGGCCGAAGCCGTCTTCGTTCAATTGCAATGCGAACGCCGTGGCCGCTGTACCGTTTCCCGATGCATGAGGCGTCGTAGTCGCCGGGTTTTTCGAATTTATCAGTTCCTTCCATTCGGATGCCGTGCCGACGCCGCCGATCGTAAGCTTTCCTTCGTTCAGCCTGCCGACCATATCCAGGTTTATCATCGCTACTGTTTTTTCGAGCGGCCAGACGGGATGTTCGACGTAATATTTCGACCCGAGCAGGCCTTCTTCCTCGCCGCCGAATGACATAAAGATGATCGTGCGCTTGTTATCCTTTGATCTGGCGAATTGGCGTGCGAGTTCGAGCACGGCGGACGTGCCGGAAGCGTTGTCGTCGGCTCCGTGATGAATTTCGGACGAATTGACGGCGAGGCTTCCCTGCCCGCCGCGGCCGAGGTGGTCGTAATGCGCGCCGATGATGATGGCTTCGTTTTTCAGAACGGGATCGCGGCCTTCGAGAATGCCGATGACGTTATAGGCTTCGACCTGGCGTTTTTCGAGGTTGATCTTGAGCTGCGCTGTCGCCGCGGGCGGGTTGGAAAGCAAAATACGAACGCTCGGCGGAGCGTCCTTTTTCATCGCGATCCATTTTTCGATCTCGGCAAGTTCTTTTTCGTCTTTTGCACCGAGAAGCTGCGAGGCCGCTCCGCGTGAAATGCCGACGACCGGCACGGCGGTTTCGCCGAGCGTGCGGTCATAGACCAGCCGGGCGAGGCGGTCGTCCTTGAATTCGGGATCGGCGGCGACGATCATCAGCGCACGCGCGCCTTTGTCCTTGGCGATGCTCGCCTTACGGTGTGTGTTAAACGCCCCGAACAGCGAATGCGGGCCGGAATCGGGCGTGCCGTCGAGGATCACAACGATCTTGCCGCTTGCGTCGATGCCCGCGTAATCGTCGTATTTCAGGTCGTTCGACGCGATGCCGAAACCGGCAAAAACGACCGGTGACGGCGGAATATCAGCATTTGGCGAATAGCCGAGCGGCATCCAGTTGGCGCCCGTCTCCATCTTCGTCTCCTGCGAAGCGTTTCCGGGAACGATGCGCAGGAAATTGTCCGACCCGAGGGTAACGCCCGCGACGTACGGGAACGGCTGCAGGAAGTTCGGCTTGGCGTTCGCGGGCTTATGGCCGGGCTTTAGCTTTGACTGCGCGAACGTGTTCGCCACGTAACCCGCAGCGGATGTCGCCCCGCGTTCGCCGGTACGGCGGCCTTCGAGTTCGTCGGAGGCAAGGTACTGAACGTGCCTGCGCAGGTTTTGCTCGGTTTGATCAGCAACCCGCGGCGCCTGCGCGTGAACGGACAGGGCCAGAGAGAGAAGGACGAAGAGAAGTTTTGTACGTAATACTGCTGTTTTCATATGTACTCCGTTCAGCACCCGCTTACGGCTGATCTACTCTACCCAATCGGCGATGAATACGTTGGTGTCGCCCTGCGTCGCGGCGTTGCGGTTCGAGGCGAAAACGAGTTTTTTGCCGTCGGGCGAGAACATCGGGAAGCCGTCGAACGTTTCGTTGTAGGTGACGCGTTCGAGGCCCGTGCCGTCTATATTAATAAGCGCAAGGTCGAAATTGCGCTTGCGCGGGTCGGACGCGAAATGGTTCGTGCAGAAGATGATACGCTTGCCGTCCGGCGTAAAATACGGCGCGAAGCTGGCGTCGCCGAGTTTCGTCACCTGACGTTTGTTGGTGCCGTCGGCGTTCATCACCCAGATCTCAAAATTGTTCGGTTCGATCAGGTCGTTCGCTAGGCGGTCCTTGTACCGTGCGATCTCGGCCTCGGTCTTCGGATGATACGCGCGGTACACGATCTGTTTGCCATCCGGCGAGAAGAACGCGCCGCCGTCGTAGCCGAGTTCGGTCGTCAGGCGTTTGACGTTCTTGCCGTTGCGGTCCATGACGTAGAGGTCGAGGTCGCCATCGCGCGTCGATGTAAAGATGATCTTTTTACCATCGGGCGAAACGGTGGCTTCGGCGTCGTAGCCGGGCGTTTTCGTCAGTTGCTTGATCTTGGTGCCGTCGGCGTTGGCGGAAAAAATATCGTACGACGGATAGATGGCCCAGACATACCCCTTGGAAAAATCCGGGTTCGGCGGACATTCTTTGTTGTCGAGGTGCGTCGAACCGTACAGGATATTCTTGTTCTTGTTCAAAAAGAACGAACACGTCGTGCGGCCCTGTCCGGTCGAGACCATCTTGACGTTGGAGCCGTCGATGTTCATCGTGTAGATCTGGTCACATTCGCGGCCGTCGCGTTTGGATTGGAAAATAAGCTGTTTGCCGTCGGTCGAAAAATAGGCTTCGGCATTTTCGCCGGCGAAGGTCAATTGCTTGATATTCTGCAGGCGTTTTTCACCGGCGACCGCAAGTCCGCCGTTCTGCCCCGCGGCCGGTGCGATGAGCGTCAAAGAGAGTACGAGTACAAAAAAGAGCTTCGTCATAATTGGCATATCCGTGTTTTATTAGGTGGTCCGAAAGGTAAAGTATAGCTAATTTACGGTAAAGTTTCGAGTTTGGGAGATGGAGCCGGGGGTGTTAGGGAAAAGAGTTTCACGCAAAGACGCGAAGGACGCAAAGGGTTGAATCAGGGTAATGTTGAGTGCGTCTCCCTTACTTCGCGCGGTAATATTCTATGCCTTCTTTCAATTCGAGCGCGATCTTGCCTTCGGATTCGGCGTAGTCGAGGTGCGCGACGGATTCGGAGATCGCAAGGAACCGGTGAACGTCGCGGCCGATGGCGCTTGGGAAAAGCCTTTGTGCGACATCGAATGCCGTCAGGCTGTCATTGCCGAGCAAAGAGATGACGCGTTTTTGACGGTCGTCGATGGCGCGAACGTACCGGTTGAAGATCTCTTCGAAATCGGTCACCGGTTCGCCGTGGCCGGTGTGGACGAGCGTCGGCGATTGGCCGCGGAGCTTTGCGAGGCTGACGAGATATTCGGCAAGTGAGCGAAAGCGCCGGTCGGGATCGACGGGATCGGGCGACAGGATCGGATTGGGCGTAATGCGTTTAAGGACGCAGTCACCGCACACGAGCGTGCGGTTCGCTTCGCGGACGAACGAACACGAACCTGGTGTATGGCCGGGCGTGTGCAGGACGCGAAGGGCGCCGCTTTCGAACTCGAGCTCCATCTCATCCCGGAGCGGTTCGAATCCGCCATCTTCGAGCGCGTCGGTCAGCAAACTGATGTCATCGTATATCGAACGCATTTCGTCGAAAACGACTGCGGGCACGCCCGAACGCAGCAGCAGGCGGCGATGCTCGTCTTGCGCAAGGCGGCCGAAGAGATGGCCGGTCTCCCAATCGTGAACTAAGACCTCGGCGTTCTTTGCCTCGTCGCGAATGCTGCGGGCGAGTCCGCAATGATCTTCGTGTGCATGCGTAAGGACAATGCGGCGGATGTCGGAGAAACGGACGCCGTGGCCGCCGAGCGCGTCGCGAAGCGCTCGTTCGGCATCGGCGGTCTTAGGGCCTACATCGATCAGCGTTACGGGGTCTTCGCGGATCAGGTAAACGTTTACGTCGCCGACGTAAAACGGCGTCGGGACCGTGATCGGAATGATCTGCATATCGGATAAATAACGACTAAAACTCCCGCAAAAACGCTATCATAATATTCAGTGGCGGCAAACCGGAAACCCAACATTGTGATAGCCGGCGGCGGGCCGGCGGGTTCGAGCACGGCGATAAGGCTGGCGTCGGCCGGATTTCGCGTGACCCTGATCGAACGCGAGCGGTTTCCGCGGGAGAAGCTGTGCGGCGAGTTCATATCGCCGGAATCGCTGCGGCATTTTGCGAGCCTCGGCGTGCTTGGGCAAATGCTCGACGCGGGCGGCGCGCGTATTTCGGCAACGCATTTTTTCGACATACGCGGACGCGGGATCGTTATACCGTCGCAGGTGCTGGACGCCGGCGAATGCGCTCTGGGTCTGAGCCGAGCGAGGATGGATGAGGTCTTACTGAGACGCGCGGGCGAGGCGGGTGCCGAGGTGATCGAAGAAGCGGCGGCCGCGGGTGTCGAAATGGTGGATGGACGTGTTGCGGCCGTTCGCGTGCGGACCGCTTCGGGCGATAAGCGGATAGAAGGGGGGCTGTTTATAGACGCGACGGGCCGAAGCGGGATCCTTGCAAAACTTGCGGCAAAAGAGAATGGCTCCGGCGGAAACAGGCGACGAGGCACGAAGATCGTGGGCTTTAAGACGCATTTTCGCGGTGCGGCGCTCGGGCGTGACGCCTGTGAGATCTATTCGTTTCCGGGCGGATATGGCGGAGCGAGCCCGGTCGAGGGCGGCCGCGTGAATGTTTGCCTGTTTTTGACCGCGGACGCCGTTAAGCTTGCGGGCGGCAGCGGCGACCGGATACTGGAAGACGCCGTGATGGTGAATCCGCGTGCGCGCTCTTCGCTTTTCGGTGCGGCGCGCGACGGCGAATGGCTAACGGTCGCGGTGGACGATTTCGGTGTGTGGGGTATGCCCGCGGCGACGAACCTCTTGACGGTTGGCGATGCGGCCGGTTTTGCCGACCCGTTCACAGGCAGCGGCATTCTGCTGGCGCTGGAAAGCTCGGAATTGCTTGCGGGCTGCATCACCGGACACTGGGACGATGCGGACGCTCTGGCGGAGCATTACAGAACAGAATACAAGCAAAGGTTTGCATCGCGATTCGGAGTATTAAGGCTTTTGCGGCGCGCGGCATTTTCGCCATTTTGGGGCAAAATGGCGATCGCGGCGCTCAGGCGAAGCGAGGGGCTGCGGACGATGCTGGCGAGGGCGACGCGCGGGCAAGGAAACAAGCAAAAATAAAGTTCACAGACGATGCGAAAATGTTACTTTTTGCTTGCCTTATAAGGGTTTTTGCGATAAAAGAGTCAAAGCAAATCTAATCCGGTCATAATCTGTCGAGCGAAATTCTGAAAATTCAATAACACCAAGTCGGAAGTTTCGACGAAGCCGCGGTTTCGGGACAGGCCAATAGCTTCTCTAATAAGCTTTAGACAGACGACCGAGTTATCGTAAATATCTAAGGAGAACAACTGAATGAGAGTAATTCCGTTTAAGGCAGAGCCGGCAGCCGGCAGTATATTTTTGGTCGCCGCAATGCTGATAATGGGTGCGATCGGCGCGTTCGGCCAGGCACAGGTAAGCACGGCGGACCTGTCCGGTACGGTGACCGACTCGAACGGCGCAGTCATCGCCGGTGCCACGGTAACCGTAACCGACCCGCATACCGGCATTACGCGAACTGCGACGTCGAACGAATCGGGCGAATATAAGCTGATCGGCCTGCCGCCCGGCGATTATAATCTCACGGCGGAAGCTCCGTCGTTCAAAAAGGCTTCGGTATCGAATTTGCGGCTGACGGTCGGCCAGCGCGCTACCGTTCCCATCGCGCTCGAGGTCGGGTCGCCGGACGTCGTCGTTGAGGTCCCGGTCGATTCGGTCGCACTGATCGAAACAGGACGCACATCCGTCTCGAATACGATCGAACAGGAGCGCATCGAAAATCTGCCGATCAACGAACGCAGCGCGATCGGTTTCGCCCTGACGCTGCCCACGGTCAGCCGCGATAACGGACGGCCGATCGGGCCTGCTCCGACATCGGGCATAAACGTCGGCGGCCAGCGCGGCCGTTCGACACAGGTGAACGTGGACGGCGCGGATTTTACCGATAATTCGATCAACGCGGCGCGTTCGACCGTCGGGCAGGAAGCGGTGCAGGAATATCAGGTGGCGACAAATTCGTATGCACCGGAATTCGGACGCGCGACCGGCGGCGTCGTCAACGTCGTGACGAAACGCGGAACGAACCAGCTCAGAGGCAACGTTTTTGGATTTCTTCGCGACAAGTCGATCCAGGCGAGGAACGCATTCGCTCCCGCAGGCGAAAAGCCGGATTTCACCCGCGGCCAGTACGGAATAACCCTCGGCGGGCCGATCGTAAAGGACCGCACGTTCTTTTTTGCAGCTTTTGAAGGAAGGCAGCGCCGCGAATCGGGGTACTTCACGTCGGACGTAACGCAGGGGCTGACCTCATCGGTCACGGTCCCGGCTGCGTTGGGCGGCCAGACATATGGATTTTTGACACCGGAACAGGCAGCGTATGCGAACGCCCTGTTGGCGGCGAGCCCTTCGACGGCGATCGCTTATTTGACGCTGGCATCCAGCGGAAGCTACACCGCGCTGTTCGGATCGAACCCGCTCCGCAGCCCCGGTGCGATCACGCCGATCCCGGCCGGACAGGTCATTGGCCCGCGGTTCCTTTTGGTGGGAACGCCGGTGCCAACCACGACCACAAACAGCTTGGGTGAACCCATCGCGTTCCGTCCGCTGCTGAACCTGCAGAAGGTTTTCCCGGTCCGCGACAAAACGCATTATTTTTCGATCCGCGGCGACCATTCGTTCAATTCGAGCAATCAACTGACAATGCGTTTCGGCTATAACCCGAGCCGCGTTTCGGGCGTTCAGGTCGAATCGCAGAACCAGGCTCTCGGGCAAAACGATTTTTCACGAACCGGCATTACGGACATCAAGGACTATTCGTTCTCGTCGGGACTTACGACAAATCTTGCGAGCAACGTGCTGAACGAATTTCGGTTTAGCTGGGGCAAGCGCGACACGAGCTTCCGTTCGCAGAACAACGAGGCCGTTGCCTTCAATATCACGGACACGGCGTTCATCGGCCGCGAACTGTTCTCGCCGGTGGACAGGACCGAGACGCGTTTTCAGGTCGCGGACAACGTGAATTTCGTCGTCGGCAATCACACGATGAAATTCGGTGCCGATTTTAACTGGATAGAGATCCCGTCGGCATTGTTCGAGCTTAACTTCGCCGGCCTGTTCAATTTCGGCGACTTTGCGGCGACGAACATCGCGCCGTTTCCGGCCCTGCCGGGCGTCGGCGCGGCTCCGGCATTTACGTCGGTCCAGTCATACGGACTCGGCATGCCGTCGACATACATTCAGGGATTCGGCAACCCGATCAGCCAGATCAAGAACAAGCCGATCGCGTTCTTTGCACAGGATTCGTGGCGTATCCATCAGCGGCTGACGCTCAATTACGGCATCCGCTACGACGTGGAACTGACACAGACGATCGCTCCGGTGGATTTCAGAGATCCGCTGACGGGCATCACGCTGACGCAGGCCGATCTTCTTGCGGCGCAGGACGCCGTCGGCGTGCAGCAGGGATTCCCGCGTGACACGAACAACTGGGCACCGAGATTCGGGTTTGCCTGGGACATTTTCGGCAACAGCAAGACGGTGGTCCGCGGCGCGCTCGGGCTGTTCTATGACCATCCGCTGCTGGCGGCTGCGTTCAATTCGGACATCGCAGACGCGGCACAACAGCAGCAGGCTGTCCTGACGGCCGGAAGCCCGGACCCGACAGCGTTGTTCAACGCCGCTCAAGTTTTCCAGGGCACCGTCTGCGGAGCTATCGGATCGGTCCCGACGATCTGCGGCGCAACGCGCACGCCGGGCGTAGCGGCAAGTTCGCAGTACCAGTTCGGTCGCCAGCGTTTCAATGACCAGACGTTCCCCGGATTCGGTGCGGTGCTGCCGTTCACGCTGCCGATCGCGAAGGATTTCCAGTACGCCTCGGCAACGCAGGCAAACCTTGCCATCGAACAGCAGATAACGAATAACATGTCGCTGACGGTCGGCTACATCTTCGTCGGTGCGCATCACCTGCCGCATCCGACGGACCTGAATTCGCCGAACACGAACCTGCAGATCCAGAATTTCCAGCGTTTTTCGGGCGGATTACTGCCGACGACGACACAGGCGGCAAACGCGATCACGATCGCGACGACCGCTCCGGGAACAACGTTCACGAACGTTTACGGGCAAACATGCGCTGTCGTTATTGGCGGCATGATCGCGCAATGTCCGGGCGGACGCGTCGTCGCACCGGCGATCGCGAACTTTTTCAGGCCGAATGCACCGAACTATTTCCTGGCGCAGGCTCTGTCGGGCGGCGTGGTCACGAAAGCGCTGCTCGATTCGCAGCTTTCCGGTTCGCTTAGGACACCGGGGATCCTGACGCCGTTCGGTTCGGTAAACGCACAGCTTTCCGACGGCAATTCGGAATATAACGCGATGAACGTCGAACTCAAACGACGTTTTTCGAACAACTTCCAGTTCCTGGCCGGTTATACGTGGTCACACGCGATCGACGATTCGTCCGACCTGCAGACGCTGCTGATCGCGCAGGACGTTCGCCGCTTTAACCTGGAGCGTGCCGATTCGCTGTTCGACCAGCGTCACCGCTTTATTTTCAGCGGCGTCGTCGCTTCGCCGACCAGTTGGCGCAACGGGAATAGCTGGGGTAAGAAGCTGCTGGCGGATTTCACGATCGCTCCGATCATTGAGATCTCTTCCGGAAGGCCGTTCAACATCATCACGAACATAGACACGAACAACGACCAGTCGTCACAGACCGACCGCCCGGATGTTTTGCCGGACGGATCGCTTTGCCCGGCAACGCAGCCCGCGAACATCGTCGCGCCGGGTGCGCCGTGTTCGATGTTTGATTTCGACCAGAACGGAAACCTTATTTTCGGCATCGGCAGCCTCGGCCGCAATATGGGTAAAACACATCCGTATGCCTCGGTCGACCTGCGTATCTCGCGTGCGTTCTACTTTGGCGAACGCCTGCGTGCCGACCTTATTTTCGAAGGCTTTAACATCTTCAACCGGTTCAACGAAGCCGCTGCGTCGCCGTTCTTCAGAGCGGTGAACAGCGAAGGTGAACGGACCGGCGGCAAATATTACAGCCGCTCGACTGCCGCATATGACCCGCGTCAGTTCCAGATCGGTTTGAAATTCAGCTTCTAGGAAAACTATTTCCAGAACATCGCGGCTGTTCGGCATTGTCCGTTCAGCCGCATTTTTGCGCCGATATGTTAGGCTGAAAAAAGGTGGATCCATTAAGCGAAAAGATAAAACAAAAGGCGCTGGCGGTCGGGTTTCACAAGGTCGGCATCGTCCCGGCGGAACCGCTCGCGGCGGAAGGAGCGAGGTTTGCCGAATGGCTCGCTAACGGATATCACGGCGAGATGAAATGGATGGAACGCGAGCCGGAAAAGCGGTCGGATCCGGCGGTGCTGTTTCAGGGTGCCCGATCGATAGTGGTCGTCGCACTGAATTATTACACGCCGCACGAACACGCGGACGACCCTGAACGCGGCAAGATCTCGCGGTACGCCTGGGGCGACGATTATCACGACGTCGTGAAGGAAAAGCTTCGGGAGCTGCAGGCGTGGATCGCGACGGAAGTTCCGGGTATTGAAAGCAAGGCCTGCGTCGATACGGCGCCGATCATGGACAAGGCTTGGGCGGTGCGCGCCGGATTAGGCTGGATGGGCAAACATTCGAACGTCATCACCCGCGAATTCGGCTCGTGGTTCTTTATCGGCGAGCTGCTGTTGAATATCGAGCTCGACTACGATCACGAGATCGTCCCCGATCATTGCGGAAGCTGTACCGCGTGCCTCGACGCCTGCCCGACGAATGCGATCGTCGAGCCATACGTTGTCGATTCAACGAAATGCCTGTCCTATGCCACGATCGAGCTAAGAGATGAAGAGCTGCCTGCGGAAATAACCGGAAAAATGGAAGGCTACATATACGGCTGCGATATTTGTCAGGACGTATGCCCGTGGAACCGGTTCGAGAAACCGACGGACGAGACGCGGTTCGAGCCGCGACGCGGAGAAACGTCTGTGAGCTTGAGTGAGGTAGCGGAATTCACGCCGGAGACCTATGCCGAACGGTTTCGCCGAAGCGCGATAAAGCGGGCGAAGCTCGGCGGCCTGCAGCGGAACGCACGAGCTCTGGCAAACGGCCCTGACCAATAAAAATCATAAATATCATAAATATCGTAAATATCGTAAAACTTGCCCTGTCCCACAATTTCAAAGTCATTCGAAAGGGGTTATCATTTACGTGTGGTGCTGAGAGATGCTTACAACCGAACCATCCGCGACCTGCGAATTTCGCTGACGGACCGGTGTAATTTCAGATGCTTTTACTGCCTGCCCAACGGCGAACCGCCGCTTGCCCGCAAAGGCACGATCCTGTCCTTCGAAGAGATCGAATACCTGGCGGAGATCTTCGTATCACTCGGTATAGAAAAGATACGCCTGACGGGCGGCGAACCGCTGATAAGAAAGGACGTACCAGCGCTGGTGAGGCGGCTCTCCGGTTTGAAGCCCGATCTGAAAGACCTCGCCCTGACGACGAACGGATTTGATCTGCCGCGCAAGGCAACGGACCTGAAGGACGCGGGGCTCGACCGCGTGACGATCAGCCTGGATTCGTTAAAACCCGAAAGATTTCAAGACATCACGGGCGTGGATGCTCTGGGAAAAGTGCTCGATGCGATCACGTCGGCGAAAGAACATGGTTTCGAACCCGTAAAGATCAACGCCGTGATCATTCGCGGTTGCAATGACGACGAAGTCGTAGATTTTGCTCGGTTCGCGCGCGAGAACGCCGTTTCTATGCGGTTCATCGAATTTATGCCGCTGGATTCGGGGCACGAGTGGGACCGGGCTTCGGTCGTTTCGGGCCGCGAGATACGCGATGCGATAAACGCCGCGTTCCCGATCAGACAAAAGAACACGTCACGCGGAAGCGAAACGGCATGGAAATACGAATTTGAGGACGGCGCACCCGGCGAGATCGGCATTATCGCACCGGTGACGGAAATGTTCTGCGGACAGTGTTCGCGAATACGGCTGACCGCGGACGGGCAGATCAGGACGTGCCTGTTTTCGACCGGTGAACATAACCTTCGCGACGTTCTGCGTAGCGGTGCATCGCGGGACGAGATCGTCGGATTTATCGAGAACGCCGTACTGCAGAAAGAAGCCCGGCATCATATCAATGACGAGGATTTTGTGCAGCCGTCGCGGACGATGAGTTTTATCGGGGGATAGTTGAACTGTATTCCGATATGATGCATACAGAATTTACTTCGGGCGAATCGTTAAATTCCGTTTCTATCACTGTAAGACCGTATTTCGTCAAGTTCTTTTCGAATTCGACTGCGTATTCGCGTGCGTCGCCGCCGGGCGGCGGGCGGTGAAAGATGTAGAATTTACCGCTTGGCGCGAGCAGGCGTTTTATTGCGGCCAGTTCGTCGGCCGGGTCCATCCAGAAAACGTTCAGGTTATAAAGAAAGATCTTGTCGAAGCGTGCGGCGGGCGGCGGATGTGTCAGCAGATCCGCCGTCTCGATTACGGCTTTTCCGGAATCGATATTGCCGCGATTCCGGGAGCGAGCGAGCTCGGCCATCTTTTCGGAACGGTCGATAGCGGTGATGGTTCCTGTGGTCAAGCATTCGCATACGAGTTCGGCCGCGATACCGTGGCCGCAGCCGATCTCGAGAACGCGGTCAGTCGGCTGCACGTCCATAATCTCGACCGCCCAAGTGAATCGCTCCGGTGCGGACATTGCGTTCTAACTTGGCTTGCGGCCGACCATATCCAAACCTACGGCCGCGACCAGGATCGAGCCTTTAATGATGTCCTGAAGGAAATCGCGGACATTGAGGAGTGACATACCGTTATCGAGACTCGCCATAATGAGCGCCCCGAGACATGCGCCAAAGATCGTTCCGCGTCCGCCGACCAGCGAAGCTCCGCCGATAACGCACGCCGCGATAGCGTCCAGTTCTTTGAGTGTTCCGGCGTCCGGAGCCGCGCTGCCAACGCGTGCAGTAAAGATCAGCGACGCCACGCCCGTCAAAGCTCCGAGAACGCCGAAAACGACAAGAATATTGCGTTTATTATTGATGCCGGAGAGACGGGCAGCGTCCGAATTTCCGCCGATGGCGTAAAGATATCTGCCGAAGGTGGTCGAATTCGTAATGAACGCGCCGATCAGACCGACCGCGACGAGAATGAGCACCGGGATCGGCACGCCCTGATACGAATTCATCACCCATATGAACGCGACGATCGCGCCGATGGGAATTATAGATTTCACCAGTTCGCCGCCGTAGTTCGCTTCGCCAAGGCCGTATTCCTTGACCGAGCGCGCGTTGCGGACGGCGTTAAGAAGGACAAAGATTATCGCGACCGCGGCAAGTGTCCAGCCGTACGTTTCCGACAGATTGCTCTGGCCGATGGCTTTGAATGTTTCGTCGGAGATGGGAATGGTATTGCCGCCAAGCAGCCACTTTACGGCACCGCGCCAAGCAAGCAGGCCGCCGAGCGTCACGATAAATGCCGGGATATTCAGGTAAGCCGTCAATACGCCGTGGAATACGCCGATCAGCGTTCCGACAACGATCGCGAGCAGGATCGATACCGGCAGCGAATGGCCCATCGTCGTCAAAGCGAACGCCGCGACGCCGCCGGCAAACCCAAGGACCGAACCGACCGACAGGTCGATATTCCCGGAAACGATCAGCATCAGCATGCCGACCGCCAAAATGCCTGTGACCGACATCTGCGTCATCAGATTGGACAGATTTCGCGACGTCAGAAAGATCGAATCGGTCGCCCAGTGAAAATATGCCCAGATGATCCCGAGAACTAGGATCATTACATAGGCACGCAGTGACGCTTTCGAAAAATTCGCTTTTAAGGTTTCGTTCATCCCAAATCTCTTAAACGGAGCCGGTCGCCGCCGCCATCACTTTTTCCGGCGTCGCTTCCCTGCGTTCGAATTGCCCGGTCATGACGCCTTCATGCAGCACGATGACGCGATCGGACAGGCCCAAAACTTCGGGCAGTTCCGACGAAACAAGTACGATCGCCAACCCCTCTTTCGCAAGTTTATTTATCTCGGCGTATATCTCCTGTTTGGCTCCTACGTCGATACCGCGTGTCGGCTCATCCAGAAAAAGCACCTTCGGATTTGTGAGAAGCCATTTCCCGAGCACGACCTTTTGTTGATTGCCGCCGGATAGCGTGCCGGTTATGGTTAGCGGCGAATTTGCCTTGACGCGGAGCGAACGCATCTGTCCCTGTGCCGCGTTCATTTCGCGCGTTCGATTGGTGACGAACGCGCCGGAGATAGACCGCAAGCCGGCGAGCGACATATTGTCGGAAATGGTCTGTTCGAGGATAAGGCCGAAGCGCTTCCGGTCCTCGGTGACAAACCCGATGCCGTTCCGAATCGCGTCTGACGGCGAATCTATCTCGATCCGGCGGCCTTTTAGTAATAATTCGCGGTCGTATTTTCCCTGCCAGCCTCCGAAGATCGACATTAGAAGCTCCGTACGGCCGGAACCCATTAGGCCCGCAATGCCGAGGACCTCGCCCTCTCGGACGCCGAATGAGATGTTATCGACGACCTTCTTGTCGGGATTATCAATGGAATAGACCGTAAGGCCGCGGACCTCGAGGACCGTTTCGCCGAATTCGTGCGTGGGTTCGGGAAAAATATCGCCGACCTCGCGCCCGACCATCAACGCGATAACCTTGTTCTTGTCCGTATCAGCGGCATCGGCGGTGCCAACGGTGCGGCCGTCGCGGAGAACGGTGATGCGGTCGCTCATCTCGAACACCTCGTCGAGCTTGTGCGAGATGTAGATCATACCGACGCCGCGCTGTTTCAGGTTTCTGAGGATATCGAAAAGAGTTTCAACCTCGGAATCGGTAAGCGCCGCGGTTGGTTCGTCGAGGACGAGTATTTTGGCTTCCTGCGAGAGCGCCTTGGCGATCTCGACAAGCTGCTGCTGGCCAATACCAAGGTTTCCGACGGTTACACGCGGATCGATGGCTAGATTCAGGTCGGCGAGCAGCTTGGCGGCGCGATGATAAAGCTCGGACCAATTTATGACACCGAGACGCGACGGCTCCTTGCCGAGAAAGATGTTTTCGCCGACGGTAAGTTCTTTAACGAGTGAGAGTTCCTGAAAAATGATAGCGATTCCGGCCGATTCGGAATCGCGAACGCCGCGAAAATGCCGCTCTTCACCGTCGATGATGATGTCACCCGTAAAATCGCCGGAAGGGTATACGCCGGATAATACCTTCATCAGCGTCGATTTACCGGCGCCGTTCTCGCCAACCAACGCGTGAAATTCGCCCTTTTCGAGCGTAAAGCTAACGCCGTCAAGCGCTTTTACGCCCGGAAATTCCTTGACGATATTTCTCATTTCGAGAAGCGGCATAAGTAGAATTTATGGTACAGAAATTGGCTGCGGACCCGAATCTTCGCAGATTTTACACGGTAGCAACCGGAATCCAAAACGGCCGTGCGCACAGAAGGTTTTAAACTCTGTGTACAGTTATTTTATAATCGCTGAATATGACCGAACCCATTGCTATCGAATCCGTACTGAACGAAACGAGGACCTTTCAGCCGCCCGCAGAATTTTCCGCCGATGCACGGATCAAGAGCATGGACGAATACGAGCGCCTGTATGCCGAAGCGGCCGCGGACCCACAAGCATTTTGGGCCAAACAGGCGGAGAGCCTGCACTGGTTCAGAAAATGGGACAACGTGCTGGAATGGAACCAACCGTTTGCGAAATGGTTCGTCGGCGGCAAACTCAACGTTTCGTACAACTGTCTCGACCGACACTTAGACACCTGGCGGCGGAATAAGGCCGCGATCATTTGGGAAGGCGAGACCGGCGAGATAAAGACGATCACTTATTTGCAGCTCCATCAGGAGGTTGCGCGGTTCGCGAACGTCTTGAGGGAACTTGATATTAAGACTGGCGACCGTGTCGCTATCTATATGCCGCTGGTGCCGGCGCTGACAGTGGCGATGCTTGCATGTGCGCGTATCGGAGCGACGCATACAGTTATCTTCGGCGGGTTTTCGGCGGACGCGATCCGCGACCGCGTCAACGACGGGCAGTGCAAGCTGATAATCACGGCGGACGGCGGATATCGCCGCGGAGAAGAATTGCGGTTAAAAGACGTCGTGGACGAGGCGGCAAAACAATGTCCGTCGGTCAAGGACATCATCGTTTTTCAGCGCACGGGATCGAAGATCAAGATGCAGCCCGGCCGCGATCATTGGTGGCACGAGCTGACGAAGACCGTCGACACCGAGTGCCCCGCCGAAGAGCTCGATTCGGAACATCCGCTATATATCCTTTACACCTCGGGTACGACCGGCAAACCGAAGGGCATCCTGCATACGACGGGCGGGTATATGACCCAGATCACCTATACGACGCGGATGATCTTCGACCTGAAGGACAACGATATTTATTGGTGCACGGCGGATATCGGCTGGGTGACCGGCCACAGCTATGTTGTTTACGGGCCGCTGGCGGAAGGGGCGACCGTTTTTATGTACGAAGGAGCTCCGAATTACCCGGGGCCGGACCGGTTCTGGGACATGATCGAGCGTCACAAGATCAATATCCTTTATACGGCTCCGACGGCGATCAGGGCATTTATAAAGTGGGGCGAGCAGCATCCGCTTAAGCATGATTTGTCATCACTGCGTCTTCTCGGGACGGTTGGCGAGCCGATCAATCCTGAGGCGTGGATGTGGTATCACGCCGTGATCGGCAAGCGGCGGTGTCCGATCGTCGATACATGGTGGCAGACCGAAACCGGCGGGATCATGATCTCGCCGCTGCCGGGGGCAACGCCCACAGTGCCGGGAACGGCCACGCGGCCGCTGCCGGGAATTATCGTTGACGTTGTTACGAAAGCGGGTGTACCGGTCGGCACCAACGAAGGCGGCTACCTCGTCATCAAACATCCATGGCCGGCGATGCTCAGGACCATATGGGGAGACGATCAGCGGTATAAGGAAACGTATTGGTCGGAGATTCCGGGCGTATATTTCGCCGGCGACGGTGCGCGGCGGGACGAAATGGGCAATTATTGGATCATGGGCCGCGTCGACGACGTAATAAACGTCAGCGGCCACAGGCTGGGTACGGCAGAGGTCGAATCGGCGCTCGTGTCCCACGAATCTGTTGCCGAAGCGGCCGTTGTCGGCCGTCCGGACGATCTGAAAGGCCAGGCGATCGCAGCATTCGTGACACTGGAAGGCGGCCGCTCGGGCAGCGACGCGCTGAAGAACGAACTTCGGTCGCATGTTGCGAAGGAGATCGGTGCCCTCGCCAAACCGGACGATATACGCTTTACGGACGCTCTGCCGAAAACGCGTTCGGGAAAGATCATGCGGCGGCTGCTAAGAGAGCTCGCATCGAGCGGGCAGGTCGCGGGCGATGTAACGACACTTGAAGATTTTTCGGTGCTCGAGAAACTGCGGCAGGACGAGGAGTAAGGAAATGGAAAAGAGTAATTTGGAAACAGCCACACTTGGTGCCGGGTGTTTTTGGTGTGTCGAGGCGATCTTTGACGACCTGGAAGGCGTCGAGGACGTGGTTTCGGGATATTCCGGCGGGCATAAGGAGAATCCGACGTATCAGGAAGTCTGCATGCAGGACACGGGACATACCGAGGTCGTGCAGGTAAAATTCGACCCGAACGCCTTATCATTCAAGGACCTGCTGCGGGTGTTTTTCACGGTGCATGACCCAACGACGCTTAACCGCCAGGGCAACGATGTCGGGCCTTCGTACCGTTCGGCGATCTATTACCATTCGGACGAACAGAAACGCGACGCCGAAGAAGTTATAGCCGAAATAAACGAAGCCGGGATCTACGACGACCCGATCGTTACGGAAGTGACTGCATTCGACAAATTCTGGCCGGCGGAGGGTTACCATCAGGAATACTTCGCGAACAACCCGAACCAGCCGTATTGCGCGGCGGTCGTTGCGCCGAAGGTCGCAAAATTCCGGAAGAAATACGCCGACAGGCTGAAACGCAGATCGGTCTCAGCGTAAGCGCGTTCAAACTTTAAGGCGGCCGCGGCCGATCAAAGCTTTCCGAGCAGCATTAAAATGCCGATGATAATAAATGCGGCAGCGACGATGCGCTGAAGCCATTCGGTGGGGATATATTGGCTTAGTATGCCGCCGACGAGGACGCCAAGCAGCGATACGAGCACCAAAGCGAGGCTTGCTCCTAGGAAGACCGCGACCTTTGATTCGGTCTTTGCGGTCATGGTAATTACGGCGAGCTGGGTCTTGTCACCGAGCTCTGCCAAAAACAACGTCAAAAAAGCTGTCCCAAAGATCTTCCAATCCATGAGGGTATTTTAACGGAACGATTTCGGCTAATCGAGCGTGCCAATGCGATTCGTACGATCGACGAAAGCGCTCACGCTTGCATCTTTCGCGGTTTTCATTCAGAATTCGCAAATCACTGCATAGTTCGGCCGGGCAGCGGGCCGACGAGTTTCTTGATCTTGATCATCGGTCACATTGCCGAAACGCCATTTTAATATGCTCAATTCGCTACTTCGCAAGAAATCCATCGCCCAGATACAGGCGGATGCAGCCGCGGGTTTTTCCGATTCGGAAACGCTGGTTCCCGGTTCGCCGGCAGAGGAAAATGTCACCGGCCTAAGGCGGTCGCTGGGTACATTTGACTTGACGATGCTGGGCATCGCGGCGATCGTCGGCGCGGGGATCTTTGCGATGGTAGGCCAAGCTTCTTACAAAGGCGGCCCGGCGGTGATCCTATTGTTCGTTTTTGCAGCGATCGCGTGTGGGTTTTCGGCATTGTGCTATGCGGAATTCGCGTCGAAGATCCCGATCGCGGGTTCGGCCTATACCTATGCTTATGCAAGCTTTGGCGAACTGTTGGCGTGGATAATCGGCTGGGACCTTTTGGTGGAATACGCTATCGGCAACATAGCGGTCGCAATTTCCTGGAGTGATTATTTCACGGGCCTATTGTCGGCAAACGGCGTCAACGTTCCCGAACATTTCACGATGGATTTCCGCACGGCGTCGCAAGGATACGACGCGGTCCAAAAGGCCGTCGGCGACGGAAAGACGCTGGAGGCTCTGCGTGCGGCGTGCGGCGGCACAGACCCGGCGATAACCTGCGCACAGCTTGATGCACACGCCGCGTGGGCGAACGCTCCCACAATAGGCAGCATTCCCATCGTCGCGGACCTGCCCGCACTCGGCATAGTGCTGCTGATCACGGCGTTGGTTTACGTCGGCATTCGCGAATCAAAGACGGCGTCGAACATCATGGTCGCGGTCAAGCTTGCGATCATCCTGCTTGTGATCGTGCTCGGTGCTTTTTATGTGAACACGTCGAACTGGAGCCCGTTCATGCCGAACGGCTTCGGCGGTGTCATGGGCGGCGTCGCAGCCGTGTTCTTTGCGTATATCGGTTTTGACGCACTCTCGACGACGGCCGAAGAATGCAAGGATCCGTATAAGACGCTTCCGCGGGGCATGCTCTATTCGCTGATCGTATGTACGGTGCTGTATGTCGTGCTGGCTCTTGTGCTTACTGGCATGGTGTCGTACACGAAGCTCAATGTCGGCGATCCGCTCGCATTTGTTTTCGGGCCGGAAGGCGTGAACATTCCGTGGGTTTCGGGGATCATCGCGGTTAGCTCGGTTGTGGCTCTTGCGACGGTGCTGCTGGTGTTCCAGCTAGGACAGCCGCGTCTCTGGATGGCGATGAGCCGCGACGGCCTGCTGCCGAAGATATTTTCGGCGATTCATCCGAAATTTCGCACGCCGTGGTTCTCGACGCTGCTTACGGGCGTCATGGTCGCCGTTCCGGCTCTCTTCATGAACCTGTCGGAAGTGACCGACCTGACCGTGATCGGGACGCTGTTCGCATTTACTATCGTTTGCGCGGGCGTGTTAGTGAAGGACAAGGAATTCGCGGGCCAGAAGCGTTTCGTCCCTTATATAAATTCGCAATGGATCATGCCGGTATTGTTCCTGATCATCATGTACGTGGTGATCTATTACAATGCGGACGCCGTAGTCAGCTTCTTTACCGATTTTTCACCGAAGAACGGAGAATCGGCCCTGATGACGTTCAGCCATAAAATCCCGTACTTCGTCTTTATCGCTCTTGCCCTGGTTATGACGGCGCTTTGTTTCGTGAAGCGGCTCACGCTGATACCGGTGCTCGGGGTGATGTGCTGTACCTATCTGATGACGGAGTTAGGGATCATCAACTGGATGAGGTTCGGAGCATGGCTGCTTGTCGGGCTGCTGCTTTACTTTGCCTACGGTTATCGTAACAGCAGGTTAAGGGGACGTGAAGAGGCAGCGGCGACCTAGTCCTCGAATCGCAGCTCTTCAATTATCTCATTCATATACCGACGTCCTAATTCGAGCTCCTCGGGTTTGAGCGAGACGGCTCCGACGACGGCGTGTCCGCCACCACCGTAGCGTTCGCAGATCTCGGCAATGTTGTGGAGCCGCGGACGCGGAGCCCAAGGGTTAGAACCGACCGAGATCTTGGTCCTGAACGTACTCTGCGTCAATGCCACGTTGTATGTGGTTTCCGGATAGAAATAGTAAGGAATGAATTTGTTGTAGCCATCGATGCCGGTGTCAGTCAGGTCGAAGCTGACGACGCCGCGATCGTAGATTGCGCGTTCGCGGATGAGTTCGACGGTGGCCCAATGCTGTTCCAGGATGGGTTTCAGCTTTGCTTGGATCTCCTCGCTTTCGACAATCTCGTTCAAGGAACTGTGCGTTAGCATTCGAATGATCTGCTCAACGAACGCAGGGTCTTTTTCGCCTTCGATCACCTGCATCAATTTGAGCGCCGGCGAACGCAGTTCGACGCATTGTGCCGGTGATTCATAAAATGCGCCGTCGATGATGTGCGCCCATTCGATCAGTTCTGCGAGCGACTCGTCTTCGAATCCGAACCTCTCTTTAACCACACGGGCAATGAATTCGGCGCACGACGCGCTGTGGATATCCAGGAATTTTTTGCCGCTGGTATCTTCCCGAAAATGGCGTTCGTCCGCTTCGGATAAGAACGCGGATTGGTGGTGATCGAACCACCACGTCAGCCGGTCATCGGCACAGTACTTAAAATCGACGATCGCATTTTCATCGCCGTCGAACAATTCGCGGTCGAAGGCGTTTCCTGCGCGGTGCATTACCGGCGCATACGTCACGTTGGCTGCGGGGTCAACGACCGAGTGGTAGAATTTGGTGAAGATAGCTGCCGATGAAACTCCGTCAAAGCAGTTTCCGTGATAGAGTATGCGAAGATCCATATATAAACGTCCGGCCGTTCGGCAAAACATATTAGGTTACGGCGGCGACCCGATTTCGTCAAGGAAGCAAATATGAACATCCGTCTCGCGGAAGCACGCGACGCCGCTGCATTGGTTGAATTTAACCAGGCAATGGCCCTCGAAACCGAAGGAAAAAGACTCGACGCTGAGACTTTAAGAAGCGGGGTCTCGGCGGTCTTCAGCGACGCTGCGAAAGGATTTTATATCGTCGCTGAAGATGTAGAACAAATCGTCGGCGGATTGATGGTGACATACGAGTGGAGCGATTGGCGGAATAAATGGTTTTGGTGGATACAGAGCGTTTATATTTTGCCCGAACATCGGGGCAAGCATATCTACAGCGCAATGTATGATCTTGTAAAAAAGCTGTCGGACGAAAAAGGCGGCGTGTGCGGATTCAGGCTGTACGTCGAAAAGGACAATACACATGCTCAAAGGGTTTATGAAAACGTCGGAATGAATGAATCGATATATTTAATGTACGAAGAGAAAATATAAAAACCGGGACCATCGAAGATGATGGCCCCGGCATTTACTATGAAAATCGCTATTCGAAAGCTATCTGAGATATGAGATAGATGTAGATTTTGTTCACCCTATAAAGTTAAGAAATGAAAGACTCCCGAATTTCGATTTTCAAAGATCGATCCTAAGTTGTCCTTGGCCGCGAATAGCGGTGCCGAGGACTGACGGAAACTGATCGTTCCCCAAATTTGTTGAGATACAGGCCGGCTGATTTCTTCGTGCCCACACTACGAAGATTTTCCCGAAAAAGCCGGCCTGTTCTTTAACACATCAGATTCACTTACCGAAGTTTCGCGTTCCCTTGCTCGTAATCGGTATCAGCGTTCGCTAACACCTTACCTTCCCTTGCTCGTCATTTTTTCAACTTCAGTTGTCCTACCGTAAATCCGTATGATTCTTCCGATATGCACGCTCTTATTAGCAAGCAGTGTGCCAAAATTTCCGCTATGCCATGTTCGTTAAAAATGCTGGAATTACGGCATTCGGCGGTTTTGCCATTGTATGGTCGTTGTAATTATTTCGTACATCGCCTGTGTTCGGTTAGAAAACGTGTCTCATTTTAGTTCACTGTGAATGATTTTCGATTTATGTTCTAATTAATATCCGATGGCACTGATCACCGAAGCCGAATTTGCACGTATCTGCAGTGGAATAAAGGCGGACAGCGAGTCGATAGTCAAGTTCAATCCGATCGGCACGCGTGAGGACATTCTGACGTGGATGCTGCTGAGCTGTCTTGTAACATACCTCAGTCTTACGGACGAAGAAACGCCGTGTTTTCCGGGCAGGCCGGATTCGAGATCATACCGAGAAGCGATCGCCTTCATTCTCAGGACACGCAGCGACGGCGATTTCGAACCTGGCCCATATATCGATGCAATGTTGAAATATGATCATTGAGACGTTCGTTCTGACTCCGTTCCAGCAAAATACTCGTGTCGTCGCGTGTTCGGCAACGCGTAAAGCGATCTGTATTGACCCGGGCGAAAGCTCGCTTCGGCTTGCCGAATTTATCAGGAACAGCGGGCTTGAGCTTCAGGCGATCGCGCTAACGCACGGGCATCTCGATCACGTAGGCGGCACGAGAGACCTTCACGCGGCGTTCCCGGATGCGGAGATAATTCTGCACACGGATGATGAAGACCTGTATTACGGCCTGCCGAAGCAGCCGCTGATGATGGGACTGCAGCCACACCAATTGAAGCCCCTAGGGATGGATTACGACGATCCGCCGCCGCTGACGCGAAATTGGGCGGACAATGAGTTGTACGAAGTAGGCGAGCTCAAATTTTCCGTACGTCACTGTCCGGGACACACGCGCGGCCATGTTGTGCTGGCGGAAGAAAATCACGCGAGGGTCTTTGTCGGTGACTGCTTGTTTCAGGGTTCGATCGGGCGGACTGACCTGCCGGGCGGAAATTATGAACAACTTTTAGATTCTATAAATACGAATATACTGAGCCTCGGAGATGATTTCACGGTATATTCGGGCCACGGGCCGGAGACGACAGTCGGGCGTGAAAAGGCCTCGAACCCTTTCCTTACGGGGCTGTATCAGGTTGGCACGGGCAGATACATTTAAACGCATACACATAACAAACGGAGGGTAATATGCGATTCGTTTTGACAATGGTGTTGGTCGCGGGTCTTTCGATGGCCGCATTCGGACATGGTGATGATAGTCATTTTGAGAACAGGCAGGATGTTCAGGTCAAGACGACCAAAGTTTCAGGCAATGTTTATATGCTGCAAGGCCGCGGCGGGAACATCGGAGCTCTGGTCGGGCCGGAAGGGATCCTGATCGTAGATGACGATTATAAAGTTGTAAGCGAAAAGCTTGCCGCTGCGTTAAAGGAACTCGGCTCGGACAGGCCGCGGTTCATTCTGAACACACATTGGCACGGCGATCACACTGAGGGGAATTTCTACTTTGGGAAGGATTCCACGATCGTGGCCCACATAAATGTCCGCAAGCGCATGATGGATCCGCCGATCATTTTCGGACAAAAGACACCGGCATATCCGGCCTTCGCGCTGCCGGTATTGACCTATACCGAAAGCGTTTCGATCCATCTGAACGGCGAAACCGTACGTGTCGTCCACTTTCCGAACGGCCACACGGACGGCGATTCGGTCATTTTCTTTGATAACGCAAAGGTCGTGCATTTGGGCGACGACTTCTTTAACGGGATGTACCCTTTCGTTGACCTTGCCAGCGGCGGCAGCGTTCAGGGTGTGATCAACAACGTAACGGAGCTGATCCGCCTGATACCGCCCGACGCCAAATTGATCCCCGGCCACGGCGGCTTGGCGACACTTGATGACCTGAGATCATTTCGCCAAGTTCTGATCGACACATCCGATTATGTTCAAAAGGAAATGAAAGCCGGAAGATCGCTGGAAGACATCAAGAAAGCCGGGCTGCCAGAAAAATTTTCGTCGTGGGGTAAGGGATTTATTAAGACGGACATGTGGATCGAGATCGTTTATCAGAGCTATTCGAGGAAATAGATGATTTCGCCAGCAAAGCCTGCTGAACGAAACAAAAACATCTCTCCAGTTTATCGAAGAGGAAAAAACCACGTACAGGAACACGATTCCGGCACGTGGTTTTTCTTGGAACGAATTTAGGCGGCCTTTGTCGCAGGCAAAGTTATTTATGCGACTGTAACTTCTTTTGCCAGATAAACGTCCTGTATTGCGTTCAGCAGTTCGACGCCTTCTGCCATTGGACGCTGGAAGGCCTTGCGGCCCGAGATAAGTCCGGTACCACCGCCACGCTTGTTCACTACTGCCGTCCGGACAGCATCTGCAAGATCGCCTGAGCCCTTGGATTCGCCGCCCGAGTTGATCAGGCCGGCACGTCCCATATAGCAGTTCGCCACCTGGTAGCGAACGAGGTCTATCGGATTGTCGGATGTTAGCTCGTCATAGATCTTCTTGTTTGTTTTTCCATAGCTGCTCTCGATATTCAGGGCGTTGTAACCTCCGTTGCGTTCCGGCAGCTTCTGCTTGATTATATCGGCCTGGATCGTGACGCCGAGGTGGTTCGCCTGCCCCGTCAAGTCGGCGGCGGTGTGCATGTCGCCTTCGGCCGTCTTGAATTTGGGATTGCGAAGATAACACCATAGGATCGTCGCCATTCCTAATTCGTGCGCGTAGGCGAACGCTTCGGAAACCTCGGTTATCTGCCGCGTGGATTCGTCCGACCCGAAATAGATAGTTGCGCCGACGGCGATCGCCCCCATATTGCGGGCTTGTTCGATCGTACCGAACATCACTTGGTCGAATCTGTTGGGATAGGTCAGCAGTTCGTTATGGTTGATCTTAACGATAAATGGAATCTTGTGCGCGTACTTGCGGGCGACCGAACCGAGAACGCCGTACGTTGAGGCAACGCCATTGCAGCCGCCTTCTATGGCGAGTTTTACAATATTCTCGGGGTCGAAATACGCCGGGTTCGGTGCAAAGCTCGCACCGGCTGAATGCTCAATGCCCTGATCGACCGGAAGGATCGACACATAGCCCGTGCCGGCCAAGCGGCCGTTGCCGAACAGCGTCTGCATACTGCGCATTACAGACGGATTGCGGTCCGATTGCGACACGACACGGTCAACAAAATCGCCGCCGGGGAGATGAAGATCTTCCTTGGGGATGGTTTTTGATACGTGATTTAAAAGTGTTTCCGATTCGGAGCCTAACAGCTCCTGAATTTTACTAAAATCGACTGACATCATTATCTCCTGCGAATAAATGGGTTTCTATGAATTCTAAGCGAAGTCGGGAATTATGTCACATTTCAGTGACATTTTACGGAAAGTAAGAATTTTATTGGATTATTTGGAAGTATTCGTATAGACTGTTCGCACCATAAAGTAGGAGACTGCCCGTAGTCTCCAGATTTCCCCGGAATGCCCTCTCCGACCAGCTCAAAAGGGCGTTTCACCCAAAGGACCTAACACAACTTAAGAATATGTTCTCATCAGCCCGCAGAAAACTGCTGTTTACGTTTGTACCGGCGCTTGCCGTTTTGTTTTTATCCTCTGCCGTCCTTGCACAGTACAAGGAATGGAATCCCGTTTCCCCGGATGAACTCGCCGCGAAAAACCCAAAGGTTGAGTCTGATGCCGATGCTGAAGCCCTTTTCTGGGAAATGCGCATCGACGACAGCGACTCGACCGACCTCGATATGTGGCATTACGTACGTGTAAAGATATACACCGAGCGAGGCCGTGAAAAATACAGCAAATTCGATATCCCTTACGCAAAAGGGACAAAGATCAAAAACCTTGCCGCACGTGTGATCAAGGCCGACGGCTCAACGGTCGAGATCGCCGCAGCTGATATCTTTGACCGCGAGATTATTAAAGCCGGCGGTGTCAAGATCAAAGCGAAGTCGTTTGCCGTTCCAAATATCGAACCAGGCGTGATCATTGAATATAAGTACAAAGAGGCAGTGGACGAAGACGGAGCCTCGGGCATGCGCCTCCCGCTTCAGCGGGATCTTCCGGTGCAGCGCCTTACCTATCTTTACAAGCCCTATAATTCCAAAGAACCGCAATACCAGGCGTACAACATCAGCAACTTTACGTTCAAGAAGGACGCGAAGGGGTTTTGGCTCGCCGAACGAACTAACGTACCTGCATTCAGGGAAGAACCGCGCATGCCGCCCGAAGATTCGGTGCGTCCGTGGCTGCTCCTGACCTCGGATCGGTTTTCGGTCGTTAGTTCCAGTGCGTTTGGATTAACTTACGTAGTCAAAGACCCGTCAAATCCCCAGAAGTACTGGGCGGCATTCGCCAGCCAAAAGGGCGCGATATTTAACGGGTTTCTTAAACCAACCAAAGCCGTGAAGCGTGCAGCGGAAGCAGCGGTTGCCGGGGCCACGACGAACGAGGAGAAAGCACGGCGGCTGTTCGATTTTGTTCGTTCCGAGGTCAAAAACCTCTACTACGACCCGTCCATCACTGCCGAGGCACGCGCTAAGCTGACCAGAATAAAGAGCCTGGATGAATTATTGGACAAGAAACAGTCCGCGCTGCCTGGATATATTGATTATTTGTTCGCGTCAATGGCGATTTCGCAGGGCCTCGACGTTCGACTGACATTCACCGGTAATAGGAGCCGTATGTTCTTCGATCCGAAGATGGCGAATGAACATTTGCTTCATTTTTCCGCTATTGCAATAAGAACGGGACCTGATAAATTTCAGTATCTTAATCCGGGTGATCCGTTCGTCCCGTTTGGAATGATGCCGTGGCACGATGAGGATTCGTGGGGGCTTTTGATCAACGAAAAGGAGTTTTTGTGGACGAACACTCCGATGGCGAAGCATCCCGAGAACAGATATAGACGTTCCGGCAAATTTACTTTAAAGGATGACGGCACGTTGGAAGGGGATGTTGTCGTCGAGTTTACAGGCCAGCCAGCCATCAGCTATAGGCAGGCCAATTGGGATGAGACCGCCGACAAACTAAGTGAATCGCTTAAGGAATCGGTCAAGGTTAGGCTTGCGGGCGCAGAGGTTTCGCAGGTTTCTGTCGAAAATGTAATGGACATCTCAAAACCGCTTGTCCAGCGTTATAAAATAAGTATGCCCAATTATGCGCAAAAGACCGGAAAGCGGTTATTCGTTCAACCGGGATTTTTCGAGTACGGGCCATCCTCAGTCTTTTCGAGCTCGACGCGACAGTACAGCGTTTATTTTCAGTACCCATGGTCACATGACGACGAGATCGTGATAAAACTGCCCGCGGGTTTTGAACTCGACAATGCGGACTCGCCAGGCGAACTTAGCGATGCTTCGAAGATCGGCCTGCTGGATATTTCCATGCAGCACGATAAATCTGCGAACACCCTAATATACAAGCGCAAGTTCTATTTCGGAAATCACTCGTCTCTTATCTTCCCGGCAACGTCGTATCCGGTACTGAAAACTGTTTTTGATACGTTTCATAAGGCCGACACGCACACAATCACACTTAAGCAAAACTGATCGGGGGACTAAATGGAATTTATTAAGAAAAAGGCTCTGGTTATTTTGCTCACGATGTTCATTTGCGGTGTTCCGGCGTTTGCCGCGTCCGCACCGGCTTGGGTGCAGCAGGCGATGAAGACCACGGTGCCGACGTACGAAAAGGACGTGCCGTCGGTGATCCTGTATCGTGATGAAACGGTAACCTTTGATTCGTCGGGGAAAATTGTCACGACGGAAAGGCAAGCATTGCGCGTGCTGAATAAAGAAGGCATTCGCGAAGCCGCAGCGCATGCGTTTTACCTGGCGAAGTTCAGCCAGATCAAGGATTTCCAGGCATGGCTGATCGCACCGGGCGGCGCGGTCAAAGAATTCGGCAAAAAGGAGACGATCGACCGTATTTCGGACCCGGACGATGTCTACGATGAAGGCCGGGTAAAGATAATCAGTGCGGCATCGGAAGCGGACATCGGCTATGTCTTCGCCTATTCGTACACGACCGAGGACAAACCGCTCTTCTATCAGCTTCAGTACTTGTTCCAGGAAAGCCGGCCGACGCTACGCTCGGTGTTTTCGCTGACACTTCCTCAGGGCTGGAATGTTTCAAGCCTTACGTTCAATCGTGCGGAGGTCTCTCCAACCGTTTCCGGGAACACGCATGTATGGGAACTTCGCGACCTTCCGCCGATCCCTTATGAACCGCTAAGCCCATCATTCGCCAACCTAGTACCGCGCATTGCCGTAAATTTTGCGCCGGCAGACAAGAACATGGCGGTGAACAAGGCCTTCACCGACTGGTTGGAAGTGTCGAATTGGGCAACGCAGCTCTACGACCCTCAGGTCGTGATAAATGACGAGATCGCGGGAAAAGCTCGGGAGCTGACAGCAGGAAAAACAACGGAACTGGAGAAGATCGCCGCGATCGGTACGTTCGTTCAGAATTTGCAATACATCTCGATCGACATCGGCGTTGGCTACGGCAACGGCATGAAGCCGCGGGCGTCAGACCTTGTAATGAATCGCGGTTACGGAGACTGTAAGGACAAGGCTAATCTGATGCGGGCAATGCTTCGCGCGTTAAAGATCGAATCTTTTCCGATCATCATCTATTCGGGCGATCCAACATTTGTCAGAAAGGAATGGGCCTCACCGCGTCAGTTCAATCACTGTATCATCGCGGTTGCGGTATCCGACGGAACCGAAGCAGCGACGGTCGTCAAACACCCGAGCCTGGGGCGGTTGCTGATCTTTGACGCTACCGACCCATACACACCTGTCGGCGATCTGCCGGATTATCTTCAGGGTAGCAACGCATTGGTCGTCGCGGGTGATAAAGGCGGCATTTTTGAAATGCCCGTCACGCCTCCGGAGTTCAATGCCTGGAACCGACATACAAACGTTGTACTCGGGCCGGACGGCAGCATTACCGGCAAGATCATGGAGCGCGTGAGCGGACAGGAATCGAGGGCTCCGCGAACCATGTTCCGGTCGGTATCGCGAGACGACTTCAGAAAGTCGATCGAGCGGTGGCTGACGCGAGGAGCAACGGCGGCACGCCTGCAGAAGTTGGAGCCCGTGGACAAACACGCCAGCGCTCAATTCGAACTTGATATAGAGTTCTTCGCTCCAAGTTACGGGCAGCTTATGCAGAACAGGCTGCTTGTTTTCAAACCCGCGGTCGCGAGCCGCACACGCGGTATGTATCTAACCGAAAAGGCACGTAAGCACCGGATCGAATTCGAGTCGAATTCGTTCACCGAGAATGTCGTATTCGAGCTTCCTGCCGGGTTTGACGTCGATGAGATGCCGGACGCGGTAAACCTCGCAATGCCGTTCGGAACATATGACACGAAATACGAAGTAAAGGACGGCAAGCTGTTCTATACGCGTTCACTGATCACAAAACGAACTTCGGTTCCTGCCGAAAAATATTCTGCGGTCCGCGAATTTTATACAAAGATCATGGACGCCGAGCAGACACCCGTTGTGCTGGTCCGCAAATAGTTAGGCGTCATTTCCCGGAGTGCGCGCCGAACAGACGTAAAAGCGCTCTCTCCTCGGGTTCGTAATCATCCTGCCGGCGTTTAATTCGCCGGCTTTTTTTCGGCCGGAATTCGTCCAGAGTGATCCCGGATTCGTAGCATTTCAGGACCGTCGGGTGGATATACGAACCCCGGCAAACAGTCGGTGTATTCCCTAGTTGTTCCGCGACGCGCTTGACGGCCTTCACAATATTCTTTTTCGCCTCATTTGCGTCTTGAGGCGGACCGATCTCGGCAAGTTGGATCGCTGCTAACAATGTCGCGCCCCATGTCCGCAGGTCTTTCGCCGAAAATTCGGGAGCGGTATGCGATTTTAAATAGCTGTTGACTTCACCCGGCGTCACCGATCTCGGATTTCCTTCGTCGTCTAGATAATGGAATAGCTTCTTTGCGCCGCCAAGCGATTTGAGCTCCTTCATTATTGCGGCAAGATCGTCGTCTACGAGGACCTTTCTGTGCTTGATATGGCTTTTTCCTACAAAATCAAATATAAGCTCGTTATTGCGTCCGAAGCGTAAATGCTTGTTCTTTAATGTAGTGATGCCATAGGTCTTATAGTGGCGGGCGCTCTTTTCCGTGCCGATCCGCATATACAGCGAATTGATCAGGCGCGTCATGATCGCAAGTACGCGCTCGCGCGGAAAACCTTCTAATTCCAGGTCCTTGGTGGTCGCGCGGCGGAGGGCAGGCAAGTATTCGCCAAACCGCTCGATCTTCGCGTACTTCTTGCGCTGACGCTTTTCTGCGTGCTTCGGATGATAAATATATTGGACGCGACCGGTCGTATCCATTCCAACCGCCTGCAGGCTGCTGCCGGCGTGCGGCGATATTCGGACGTACTTCCAGGCCGGCGGAATCACTAGCGAGGCGATGCGTTCGAGCGTCTCTTTCGATGTAATCTTTTTTCCAGCGGCGTCAGTGTATGAAAAACCGCGTGACATTGTGCCGCGGCGGCGTATCCAATTTGCCCTTCGCCCCTTTGCGATAGTCTGTTTGGCCTTTTCTACGTCAAAGAGCGGCTTTGTTACTTTCACTGACTTCCCTCTGCACGATTTTTTACCAGTATAACGAATTATTTCAAGAAACTTTCAAGAAGCCGTTAACTCTTGTGTTATCAATTGTTTGCAACTTAAGGATATTGGCACGAACCGGGACATTCAGGCAACGTGTTTCACCGATGCAACATCCAACAACTATACTAAAGATAGGAGTTTTGGCAATGAATAACGAAGTGTTGGAAACAAAAGACAAACGGGTACTGGCAAGCAAGAAGGACACGATACTGTCGCTGTTTCGAGCCGGTATAACAGAGATCGAGACGATCGCTGCCATCTCGGGAGCGAAACCGAGCTATGTCGGGTCAGTATTGCATAAGGAAGGTCTGATCGATAATTATTTCGATCTTTATACATCGACGGCCCACCCGATGAATATTTATTCGAAATTCTTTCGCGGAAAGTTGGGCTTCAAGGACGTGGAAACGGCTACACGAGGCGTACAGTTTCTCGAACAAGGCTACGTCCTATTTTCGGCTCGTCAGGACCGCGCCGGACAGCATCATTGTTTATCGATGGCGCTGACAATGCTGGATCGTGCACGATGGACCGGCAAGCTGGAAGAGGCCGAGGTCTACAGGCGATGGCTGGTCGGCAAGCTGAGCAAGCCGCTGATCGAAAACGCGGGGCCCATGGCAGTTGATGCTGCAGCAGAGAATATAGCTGAACAGGAGGCCGAACATCCGGCCGAAGCTTCGGAAATAGAACGGGCCGCCTGATCGATCGGCAGCCCGTTCATCCTTCGCTTACTTGATCGGATTCCCTTCCGAATCAAGGTGTTTGATCATATCGCCCCAGCTTTCGATTTCCTTCAGCTTAGGTTCGATCACGGTCCTGTCGCCAACGATCAGGATCGCCATTTTGTCCGGCGTCAGATATTTGTTAGCGACGCGGTTGACGTCCTGTACGGTAACGGCCTGAATATTCCGGATATAATCGTTGAAATATGTATCCGGAAGCCCGTAAATGACCAGATTCGCAAGTTGGCCGGAGATCTGTCCGACCGTTTCGAATCCCGCCGGGTAGCGACGGATCAGGCTCTGTTTGTTGTACTCGAGTTCGGCCGGCGTAACCGGGATCGCACCGCGGATACCGTTTAGTTCCTTTAAGAATTCCTGAACTGATTCCTTGGTGACTGCGGTCTGCACGTCAGCATCGGCTGAGAACGGGCCGGCGCCGCGTCTAAAGCCGAATCCCGTTCGGGCTCCGTAGGTGTAGCCTTTGTCCTCGCGAAGGTTCATGTTAACTCGAGCCGAAAACTGGCCGCCTAGTATCGAATTCATCACGGTCAGCGGGAAATAGTCGGGGTTATTTCGTGCAACGCCGACCTGTCCGATCGAGATGACCGATTGTGCCGCACCCGGCTTGTCAACTATATAGATGCCGGGGGCGTCGAACTGGGCTGCGTTCGGAACCGCAACGGCAGGGGCGTCTGCAGCTTTCCATCCTGCGAACGCTTTTTCAAGCTTCGGCAAAAGCTGTTTCGAGGTTACATCGCCCACGACGATCAACGTCGAATTATTCGGCCTGTAATATGTCGAATAGAACTTTTCGATCTCCGGTTTCGTGATCGACTTGATCGAAGATTCGTCGCCGCCGAGGCTCTTACCGTACGGATGGTTCTTGCCATAGAGCAGTCCGTTATAAACCACATTAGCGATCGCGTTCGGGTTGTCCTTTCGCTGAAGAAATCCGACGAGTGCACGCCTGCGGACAGTCTCAAGTTCGTCGGCAGGGAACACCGGGTTAACGATCACGTCCGAGTACAGATCCAGAGCCTTATCGAGATTTTTGGTCAGCGTCTGCAACGTAACGTTTGCTGCGTCCCAGCCCGACCCAGTTCCGATCGAAGCCCCGATCGCCTGTGCCTGATTAGCGATCTCGACCGCCGATCGCGTCTTTGTTCCGTCATCGAGAAGGCCTGCCGTCATGAAGGCGAGTCCCGCACGGTCGGCCGGATCAGCAGTGCCTCCGGTGTTTACGACCATGTTCATCGAAACAATTGGAAGTTCCGATTGATTGACCACCCACACGTTCAGGCCGTTCGAGAGTTTATGTTTCTCGATAGACGGCAGGACGAGTTTCGGATCCGGGCCCGGCTTGGGCAGATTTGCGGAATAATCCTTCGTTTCTTCCTTTTCCTTTTCCTTTGCCGCGGCCGAGGTGGGGCGGTTGGCACCGCCAGCCTGTTGCGAAGCGGCCTTTTCCTTGCGCGGTACGAACTGCATGACGAATCGGTTGCCGTTCAAGTAGTTCTTAGCGACGCGCTGTACGTCCGCCGGCGTTACCTTGCGGTAGCGGTCCAGATCTGTCTGGAAATAATCCGGACGGCCCACAAATGTCGTATAGGCATTCATCTGGTCGGCCTTCCCGAGCACGGTCTGCATCCCGAGCACCGTCTGTGATTCTATCGAATTCAATGCCCTTGCCATTTCTTCGGCAGTCGGCGGTTCGTTCTTGAGGCGTTCGATCTCGGCGTTGATCTCCTTTTCGATCTCCTCGAGCGTTTTACCGGGTTTCGCCGTTGACTGGGTGATGAACATTCCGCCGGCTTCCAGGGCATAATTGAAGGCGCCTACGTCCTGAGCTATCTGCTTGTCATAAACGAGATTGCTTTGCAGACGCGAGCCGCGGCCTGACGTAAGGATCGAGCTCAAAATATCGAGCGGAGCCTCGTCGGCGCTGTATGCGGGGCTGCTGTGCCACACCATGTAAAGACGCGGCAGCTGGACCGAATCTTCATAGGTCTTCCGGACCTCATCGGTTAACTTAGGTGCCGCAGGATTAGGCCGCGTGATGTCGGTTCCGGCCGGGATAGGCCCGAAATATTTCTCCACCCACTGTTTTGCCTGTTTCGGATCGAAATCGCCCGCTATCACGAGGGAGGTATTGTTCGGCGTGTAATATTGGCGGAAAAATGCCTTTACGTCGTCCATCGAAGCAGCCGAAAGATCTTCCAACGAGCCGATGGTCGTCCAGTTATACGGATGTCCCGGCGGAAACATTTGCGCAAAAATCTTTTCGAACGCGGTTCCGTAAGGCTGGTTGTCGTAACGCTGGCGGCGTTCGTTCTTGACTACGTCGCGCTGGTTGTCTAGCTTTTCCTGCGTCATCGCTTCGAGCAGGCCGCCCATACGGTCTGCTTCCATAAAGAGAGCAAGCTCGAGGAAATTTGACGGCACGACCTCGAAATAATTTGTTCGGTCAGGGTTCGTTGAACCGTTAATGTTAGCGCCGGCTTCCTGCAGCGGCTTGAAATAATCGTCGTTGTAATTCTTCGACCCCTGGAACATCATATGTTCAAACAGGTGTGCAAAGCCGGTCTTGCCGACGACCTCGTTCTTGGAACCCACGTGATACCAAAGGTTTACAGCCACGATCGGCGTCGAAGGATCGCGGTGCATGATCACCCGCAAACCGTTCTTCAACTTGAATTCTTCGTAATTCAATTTCGGCAACTTGCCGTCGCTCTGCGCAAAAGTGATATTTGCCATAAGTGAGAACAAGATTAGCAAAAAGCCGAAGAGCTTTTTAATAGACATATCGAACTCCTGAAATATTGGACTAAGTAGAGAATCGGGCCTCGGCTTTCGCTAATGTTCGAAAACCTAGACCGCTTTTGATTCAGATGCTGTTATTACGTGGGTCAGGATGCCTGAGTTTCAGCCTTTGCCAACGCAACGATCTTTTCCCGTTTTGAGACTACGACGCCGCCGGGCTTTTCGACTGTTACGGCAAATAGCTTGGGATTAACGGCCTTTAACTTCGCATTGATAGGAATTATTACTTCTCCATCGGCATTAACGTCGAACGTACCGCCATCGATCGGCGTTTTTTCGTCCTGAGTTTCGTCAAAGATCCAGAGCTGATACGTTTCCTTGCCAGGGTCATTTACCGGAAGGCCGGTAAACCGCATATAACCTTCCTGTTTTGCGTCGCTCCAGACTACGTCGCCCGTGGGCGCAACCGTTTTTACCGTCCCTGCTGCCCATGACGCACGGGTGACATCACCCGCGGTCTCAAGCAGCCGCTGTCGTTTCTGCGCCGGATCAGGCGTGGCCGGAATTGTCGGAGTAGGCGTTGGAGCGCCGGCAAGATCCTGTTGCGGTACAAATCGAGTCATCCAAATATTTGCCGCCAGGGCTATGCACGCAATTCCTGCGACCGCCCAGCCGAGCCAATTCCAGACAGGCCCACGAGTCGCCGGTTTTAATGCCTCTTCGCGGCGTTGGTTTCTGGTGGCCTGATCGCTAGCTGAACGCTCCGCAAAAAATTCGTCTGCGTCCGCAGCGATCCGCGACCTTAATTGACTAGGAAGTGCCTCCTTCACGTCAATATCCACAAGAGCAACGGCCGACGCGGTAAGCTCGAACGATTCGTCCCGAGCCGAGCCGTCCTCCAGTTCGCTGAGCTGCCGTTCCTCAGCTTCGGTCAGGCCGTGTACGGCTTTCTTTATAAGGAGGTCAAGCAGCATCTCTTCCCGATCCGGGTTCATACCGTCACCTCCTTACCGCCCGAATTCCCCAATCCCAAATATTCCCGAGCCAAAAGAAGTCCCCGCCGTGCATGCGTTTTGACGGTTCCCAGCGGCATCCCGGTGGCATCTGCGATCTCCTGATGAGATAGTCCCTGAACTATCGATAGCTCAAGTACTTGTCGCTGTTCGGGACGCAAAGCATTCATCGCCTTTGCTGCCTCGCGGGCTTCAACGCAGATCTGGATCTTTTCGTCGCCGCGTTGGGCCGGTTCCGTCATCACTTCATCAAGCGAATCAGCCGAGATACGCCGGTTCGCAGAACGTATCCGGTCGATGATACGCCGCCGCGCTATCATTGCGACGAACGTAGTCTCAGATGATTGTGTTTCATCAAATCTGCCGGCGTTCTTCCAAATATCAATGAAAACCTCCTGCACCGCGTCTTCGGCTTCGTCAGAATTTCGGAGCATCTTCCGCGCAATAGACCAGATCAGGCCGCCGTACGCGTCAAGACAATCATCGACGGCGGACCTGTCTCCTAGTGCTATGCGTTTTAATATAGCTTGAGCCAAATGTTATTCCGAATAATTTGGGTTCGCTTACACTAATCTATTCCCTTCCGAATTTAAAGCCCAATCCCTACTTTGGCATCAAAACGCTGTCGATTACGTGGATCGTCCCGTTCGATGCGGCGATGTCCGTCTTCACTACGTTCGATTTGTTTATCATCACCTTTCCGTCCCTCGCCTTGATCATTAAGTCCTGTCCCTGGACGGTTTTCCACGAATTCTGCTTCACGACGTCGGCAGCCAACGCGTTTCCCGGAACCACATGATACGTAAGGATCTTAACAAGCATGTCTTTGTTTTCCGGTTTCAGAAGATTGTCAACCGTACCCGCCGGCAGTTTGGCAAACGCCTCGTCGGTCGGAGCGAAAACGGTGAACGGCCCGTCGCCTTTCAGTGTGTCTACCAATCCGGCCGCCTGTACCGCTGCCACCAAGGTCTTGAACATGCCTGCCGACACCGCGGTGTCAACAATATCTTTCTTCGTCTCTGCCGCCCTTTTCGCCTTGCCGGACGCCGCCGTCATTTGAGCCGAAACGGAAACAGAACCCACGAACAATACTAACGCTAATCCTAATACAAACCTCTTCATTTTAGTTCTCCCTTTGTCGAATTTTCAGCACGGCAGATAATTTCCGCCGGTCGAAGTAGTATTCGCCGGGAATCACAAGTCGGTTTTAAAGTCGGATCAATTTCGCGAAAAAAAGCGCGAAATAATGAATATGAGAAGCAAGAGCGTGGTGGTGGCCGCTGAAAGTAGGCAGAATTGGCAGAAGGCTCCGATGACGAACGCTTGGAGATATGTGAGCCAAAGCGTCACGAGTGCCATTATGATCACCTGGGCGCCAAAGAGGCTCCACATCAGGCGGCTGCCGAATGCGGCAAGCAGCGCAAGTGAGAACGCCGCAAAATACGCGAGCGCTCCGAGAGCCGCCAGCGGGATGCCGCCGATCTCGGCATATGAGCTTGTCAAAACCGTCTCGCAGCCCGAGATCAGGCTGCAGGGTACGGGTTCTGCAGTAAAATGCTTTACGGTAAGATAGACGGAATCCGCGACCCCGATCAATGCGATGATCGCCGCCAGAAGAGGCAGTTTTGCTATCGAACTTTGATTCGAGATCGCGGATCCTTCAGTCATCATTTCGTGTTAGCCGGTGCGGCATTGGCCGGAGCAGAATTTGCCGGGGCAGTATTTCCCGCAGGCTGTGCGGCCGCGGATTGCAGTTCGGCGTCGATCATTTGCGAAAGTATATCGACGGTGACCGAGGGCGCCTGCTTGCCGTTTACGTAAACGGTCGGCGTCGAATTGACATTCAGGCCGCGGGCACGCTGCAGGTCGGCATCAACACGCGATTTTGCCTGCATACCGGCCATGTCATTGCGGAACTGTTCCACGTTAAGGCCAATATTCTCGGCGTAGGTCGTGAACAACTGCATGTAGTTCGGATTGCTCGACCAGGCCTGCTGGTTTTGGAAAAGCTGGTTCTGCATGTCCCAGAACCTGCCCTGCATTCCCGCAGCTTCGGCAGCAACGGCGGCGCTGTAAGCCTTGTCATGCATCGAAAGCGGAAAGTTTCGGAAGATGAACTTGATCTTGCTTCCGTAACGCGACTGGACCTGTTTCAACGCGGGATGGACCGTGGCACATGTCGGGCATTGGAAATCGGCAAATTCCTCGACCGTCACGGTTGCCGTCGGCGAGCCGAGCATATTTGGCGGCTGTGCCCCGATCGGTGCGTTCGCCTGGTTTGCACGGGCAGCATTTGTAGCATTTGCCGCGCGGTTAGCATTCGGCGAAGGTTTCGACGAATTGTAGAACCACCAACCACCAACTACGACCAGGACGAGCACGAGTACAATGATAACGAGCGGAATTCCGCTGCTTTTCTTTTCTTCTTTTTTCATCTATTTAATTCTATACAGGAAATCCGTTACGGTCACTTTACCGCTTTCAGACGCGGTTTGGCCGAAGTTCCGCTGATCTCGTTCAGAACGGACAGGGCCTTTGCGGCGATCCCGTCCGCATCAAGTCCGTATTTTCCGAGCAGCCGTTTCGGGTCGCCGTGCGTTACTATCTCGTCGGGAACGCCCATGCGTACTAACCGGACACTTCCCAACATGCCTTCATGTTCGAGCAGCTCCATGACAGCCGAACCGAAACCGCCGGCGAGATATGCTTCTTCTACCGTTACGAGAATACGGTTGTTCGCTGCGAGTGAAAGTATCAGCTCACGGTCTAGCGGTTTGACGAACCTTGCATTGGCGACCGTTGCCTCGACGCCCTGTGCAGCCATACGTTCGGCGGCACCGAGCGACGGATAGACCATCGATCCGTAGGCGAGGACCGCTACATCGCCCGCGCCCTCGCGCAGGATCTCGCCCTTGCCGATCTCGATAAGCTTCGGCGGTGCCGAAATATCGACGCCGACGCCGTTGCCGCGCGGGAATCGCAAGGCGGCAGGGCCATTATGATCGATCGCCGTCAGCATCATGTCGCGGAGCTCCGCCTCATCCTTCGGCGCCATCAAAACGATATTCGGATAACCGCGAAGATATGAAATATCAAGCAGGCCGTGATGCGTCGGGCCGTCGGCGCCGACAATTCCCGCTCGGTCCATCGCGAAGGTTACGTCGAGTTTCTGCAGGCAAACATCGTGGATCACCTGATCGAAACCGCGCTGCAGGAAGGTGGAATATATTGCCGCAACGGGTTTTAAGCCTTCACATGCCATTCCGGCGCAGAATGTCACGGCGTGCTGTTCGGCAATGCCGACGTCGAATGAACGTTCCGGAAACCGTTCCAGAACCTTATCGACCCCGGTACCGTCCGGCATCGCGGCGGTAAGCGCGACGACCTTTTCGTTATCGGCCATTATCTCGCACATCGTCTCCCCGAAAACGTGCGTATATGTCGGCGCGACCGGCGCGGACGCGGATTTCACAGGCTTTCCGGTCTTGATGTCGAACGGCCCCGTCGCATGCCATGCGTAATAATTTGATTCGCTGCTCGGGTAGCCCTTGCCTTTGGTGGTCAACGCATGGACGATCACCGGCCCATCGTCGATCTTTTTAGCTTCTTCAAGGGCGTGGACGAGCATCTCGACATTATGCCCGTCAACATAGCCGATGTATTTGAAACCGAGTTCATTTACGAGAGCTCCGGGCAGAACCGCGGCTGCGATGGCGTCCTTGACGGTCTTGGCAGCTTTGCGGAGGCTGTGGCCGAACCCGGGCACGGAATCAAGCGTGTCGCCGACCTCTTCCTTGAGCCAATGATAGCTCTGCGCTTCTTTGATACGGTTGAGATATCGCGTCAGAGCGCCTACTGCCGGTGCGATCGACATATCGTTGTCGTTCAACAAGACGATCAGCCGCGTCTTCAAGTGGCCTGCCTGGTTCAATGCTTCCATCGCCATGCCACCGGCAAGCGAGGAATCGCCAATGAGCGCGCAAACGTGGAAGTCTTCCTTCTTCTTATCGCGGGCGACCGCCATTCCGAGCGCCGCGGATAATGACGTTGACGCGTGGCCCGCGCCAAATGCGTCATATTCAGATTCGTCGCGCCTAAGGAATCCCGAAATTCCGCCGTCCTGTTTGATCGTGTGAAATTCGTCGCGACGTCCCGTCAGGATCTTGTGGGCGTACGCCTGATGGCCGACGTCCCAGACGAGCCGGTCTTTCGGCGTATCGAAAACGTAATGCATCGCGACGGCTAGTTCGACCGCGCCAAGCGACGCGCCCGTGTGTCCGCCAATACGCGAACAGGTATCAAGGATAAAGGCCCGCACCTCATCGGCAACTTCCTGCAGGTCTTCAGGGCGAAGCTGCCGAAGATCGGCCGGGGAATTGATCTCGGATAAAAATCTCATTAAAAACTCACTGGCAAATGATACTCAAAACACGCATTTTAGCGTCTAAAACCGCAAATGTTAAATCATTAAAGGCGTTTCAGAGCGCCGAACGCCGCGCGTGCTGACATTTCTTTACATTTTTAGACGAAAAAACGATAGACAAAATGAGGGCCGGATGCGTCTTAATCACGAAAGATGCGATATTCTCGCACATTAAAATTCTAAGAGGTACAAAAATGTCATTAAAAACTAAGATCTCTTCCCTGATCACCATGGTGTTCGCGGCTGTCGCATTTACAACGTTCGCCGTGGCCCAGGACGCAAAACCGTCCACGCAGGACGGCGTTCAGAAACAGGAAAAGGGCCAGCGCGGTTGGGGCAAGCGCGGTGAAGGCCGCCGAGGCTTCAAAGGAATGCACGGTCGCGGCGGCAGAATGATGTTCGGACTTCGCGGCATCGATCTGACGGACGCGCAGAAAGAACAGATCAAGGCGCTTCATGAAGCCAACAAACCTGACCAGGCAACGATGGAGGAAATGAAGTCGCTGATGCAGGCACGCCGTGCCGGCACGCTGACCGATGACCAAAAAGCACGCATGCAGTCATTCCGTGACCAGCAAAAGGCCAAGATGGAGGTTCTTCATCAGCAAGTCCTTTCTATCCTGACGCCGGAACAGCGAGCACAGGTCGAGGCCCGAAAGGCTGAGATGGAAAAACGACGGGCGGAACGCAAAGCTCTTCGCGAGCAGAAAAAAGCAGCTCCCGCACCGAATAACTAACCGGCACTAAGCCGAAACCAAAAAGAGGCTGCCCGAACGGGCGGCCTCTTTTAATGTATTGATGCACAGAAATACTTATCCGATGAACATTTCTTCCTCGTGATATACGCGGTCGATCTGTTTAGGCGCGGGTGCGAAAAGGACCTCCAGGCCTTTTTTTACGCCTGCCATGATAGCGGCGACCTCGCGGGCCGGTTCGACGATCTTGACCTGAACGAACTGGGTCGTGTCGAGGACCTGCGAATGCGTCTTGTCGATGCTCCGGCTGACCATCTGCACCTTGTCTCGGGCGACGACGGCCGTCTCGCCCACGAGCAGTTTGAGCTCGGCAACTTCGTCCCGTATAAGCTCGGTTGAATCGGCAAGGTAACCCGTTGCTTTTGAAAGGTTTGACGTCACTTCTGTAAAGTATACGGACATCTCCCTGCCCTGCGTGCTCATGGCGTCAACCTTGCTGATCAGCGGCTCGACGCGCTCTTCGACACGTTTGACCGTACCGACGACCTTTCGCACGATAATCGCGATGGCGATCATCGCGATCGCCATAACGATAAAACACACGGCGATCACGATCGATGCGACCATCATCCAGAACTGTGGATCATTCGCATTCATAAATCAGATTTAACTGTTCTCTGTCTCATCGACCGGATAGCTCGGACGGCCTTCCGATATCGATTTGGCCTCATTCTTACGTTTTTCGGCAGAATAGGCTTCTTTTCCGGCCTCGACGGCCGCGGTGAACGGATTTGCCGAACGAGCGGCCGCAGTTTTGGCCTTTTCCCTAAGCTCTTCGGCCCTCTCACGGCCGGTCTGATAAAGCTCAGTGGCGCGCTCGCGTCCGACCTCGTAATATTCGCCGGCACGTTCCTGAAGCTGGGTAGCGGTCTCCTTGCCTTTTTCTATGCCCTTTCGTGTGGCATCGGCAATGTCGCCGCGAAGCTCCTGGCCCGATTTTGGAGCGAACAGCAGGGCGATCACGGCTCCGATGCCGCCGCCGATCAATAAATAGGTGAGTTTCGTACCTGCGCTTGCGTCGTCCCTGTCGTATTCGTGTCTCATGTTTATCTCCTATCCGCAAAACTTGCGTTCAAAATACTTATAACTCTCGAATATAGACAAACTATATCAAACATTTGCACGGGCGGGCAATAAATAATTTAACGAACGGGCACGTCCGGCAGGGTTTCCGGTACGTATTCCGGATGCGGATTTTAGTGCGTTCTGATATTGTAATCTATTCGCTTTTTTTGAAGTATGAATCTTGAGAATATCCGTAATTTTTCCATTATCGCGCATATCGATCACGGCAAATCAACGCTTGCGGATCGCATTCTGCAGCTAACGGGCGCCGTAGCTGAGCGCGACATGGAGAACCAGCTTTTGGACAATATGGATCTTGAGCGTGAACGCGGCATCACGATCAAGGCACACGCCGTTCGGCTTGATTATAAGGCCAAGGACGGCCGTGATTATGTCCTGAACCTGATCGATACGCCCGGGCACGTTGATTTCAGTTACGAAGTTTCCCGTTCGCTTTCCGCGTGCGAAGGTGCGCTGCTGGTCGTGGACGCTTCGCAGGGCGTCGAGGCGCAAACCCTTGCAAATACTTATCTTGCGCTCGAAAATGACCTCGAACTTGTTCCGGTTTTGAACAAGATCGACCTGCCCTCCGCTGAACCCGACCGCATCAAGGAGCAGATCGAGAATATTATCGGCCTTGATTCGAGCGAAGCGGTCTTGACCTCGGCAAAAACGGGCCTCGGGATCGAGGACGTGCTGGAGGCCGTCGTGGCTAAGGTCCCGGCTCCAAAGGGCGATCGGAACGCTCCGTTGAAGGCCCTGATTTTCGATAGTTGGTACGATTCGTACCGCGGCGTGATCGTGCTGTTTCGCGTGATCGACGGAACGATCCAAAAGGGCACGAAGATGAAATTCTTCAACACCGGTCGCGAGTATCTTATTGAAACGATAGGAGTAAACCGCCCGAAGGCGACGCCTATCAACGAGCTCGGGCCGGGCGAGGTCGGGTTTTTGACGGCGTCTATAAAGACGGTCGCGGACGTCCAGATCGGCGACACGATCACCGAGGCGGCGAACCCGACAAAAGAGCCTTTTCCGGGGTTTCAGGAGGTCAAGCCGATGGTCTTTGCCGGCCTGTATCCGACCGATTCGGCACAGTACGAAGACCTTCGGGACGCGATGGACAAGCTTCGTTTGAACGACGCGTCGTTCTTTTACGAGCCCGAATCATCGACAGCGCTGGGCTTTGGTTTCCGATGCGGTTTTTTGGGCCTGCTGCACATGGAGATCATTCAGGAACGGCTCGAACGCGAATTCAATTTGGACCTGATAACGACGGCTCCGGGCGTGCGGTATCGGGTCACGACGACGGACGGCGAGGTGACCGAGGTCGATTCGCCGGCGAAAATGCCCGATACGGGCCGTATTGCGAAGATCGAGGAGCCGTTCATTGAGGCGACGATATTGACGAGCGATGCGTACCTCGGCGGCATTTTGCCGCTGCTCGACGAAAAGCGCGGGGTGCAGAAGAAATTCGAATATGTCACTACGGATCGCGTGATGCTGGTATATGAGCTGCCGCTGAATGAGATCGTTCTGGATTTCTATGACCGCCTAAAATCGGTGTCGCGAGGCTATGCGTCGCTGGATTATCATCTGTCGGGGTACAAAGAAAGCAAGCTCGTGAAGCTCGATATCCTGGTGTCGGGTGAGCCGGTGGACGCGCTGTCCCTGATCCTGCACAGCAGTACGGCCACGTCGAAGGGCAAGCTTCTAACTGCTAAGATGAAAGAACTTATCCCCCGGCAGATGTTCGAGGTCGCGATCCAGGCCGCCATCGGCAACAAGGTCATCGCCCGCGAAACCGTCAAGGCGGTCGGCAAGAACGTTATCGCAAAATGCTACGGCGGCGACATCAGCCGCAAGCGCAAGCTGCTCGAAAAACAGAAAGAAGGCAAGAAGCGAATGAAGAAGGTCGGCCGCGTAGAGATCCCGCAAGAGGCCTTCCTGGCCGTTCTAAAGGTGAACGAAAGCTAGCGTCCGGACGCGTTCGGACGATGACATCAAAGGTACCGCTTAGCGGCGCGTCCTACCCAGCTTGTTGGCGCGTCCGGCCGCGGATAGTGGTATTCCCGTTCGAGCCCGATCGGCGCGCGGGTTTTCGAGCTCTTAAGTGTACCGACATCTCCGTCATTTCCGAGGATCTCCTCCTTACCGACGATGGCGGTCGTGCCTCTCGATAAACGAAAAGTCCGATCATGCGCCTTTGGTCATCTCCGAGTCCTTCCATGCGTTCCCGCCGGCCTAGTCCAACAAGATGTAAGCCACCATTGAAATGATTGCGATGACGGCAGCGATCGTCAAGAACAGGAGGCGGGCGCGATTTTGAACTTGGGGCGGGCCGCTGTTGGGCCGGCGGTCGGTCGAGGTTTGTTCGGACGGAAACTCCGGCGGGGCAACGCCGTCATTTACGTCGCCGAGCAGCGGATCGCGGAGCATGTACATTCGGCCGGATTCCGTAAGGACGGTGGATTCGCCTTTGCCGTCGAGGTCGACGAGCCAGGCGTAATGCTCGTGCTTTTTATCGTCGCTTACCGGGCGGGCGACGCCGGAGAACCGATAGCCGCGGCGGCGGAAGGTATCGACATAGGGGCAGCCGTCCGAGCGGTTCCCGAGCAGTTTTCTTAGCTGTGACATGTACAGGAATACATTCGATTCTTCGACGGCGGTTTCCGGCCAGACCAATTCCATCAGTTCGTCCTTGCTGACGATGTCGCCCTGGCGTTGGATCAGGGCCCGGAGTATCTCGGCGGCTTTGGGTGTAAGAGGTATTGCTTCGCCGTGCCGGTAAAGCATCAAATGTTTCGAGTCGAAACTGTAATCGTCGAACTCGTAAACGCTCTGTTCAGACGACCTATCCATCCTAAGAATAAATTCAGGAAATACTAAGCCAAAATTCAAAGACAAGCCGGCCCGATTTCCCTAAGATCGCGGGAAAACAAAGATCGGCCGGCGCATTATTGCCGAAAAACGATTGGGACAGCGCGGCATTTTATTGCAGTGGGGGCAAAAAGGAAAGAAGTTTTTTCCGCCGGCCGAGGCCGCAGATCGGGTCAAACGATTCGGCCGACAGAAATTAGGAGTAAAGAAATGACAAAGAACTCAAGAACCCTCATCAAAGGCATCTTGCTGACGATCGCCGCCGCGTTGATATCAATGCAGGGTGCGGCAAACGCCCAAAAGAACGAAGACGTGCCGGAGACGCTCCTAACAGGCGTTTGGCGGACGGTAACCGTACCGCGAAATTGTTCGACCGGCGCGCCGATGCCGAACGCTATATTCGAAGGCCTGATGACATTTCACGGCGACGGAACGATCTCCGCATGGCTGCAGAATTCAACGATCACGACCACGCGAAGCCCTATACACGGCGTCTGGCGGCGGGACACGGGCTGGGATTTTCCGGGCGAGACGACGTACCTGACCCGCATCGTCCACATGCGGTACAACCTGTCGACCGGCGCATTTATAGGCAGGCAGGAATCGCAGGGCTCGTTCGTATTGAACCACAGCAGCGATACCTTCACATCGGATTCGACGACGACCGTCTTCGACGCAAGCGGCAGCCCCACCAGCACGAGCTGCGCAAATTCTTCGGGTACGCGATTTACTTTGAATTAGTGTAAACGCGCCGAAGAAAGCGGTGAAGGATACGGGATCGATCGCTTCACCCTAAATCATAATGATCCAGGAGATTAAAGCGATGAAAAGCAGAACTGCGCACCTCATCAATCGGATATTTATTTCATTCCTGTTTACCGGGATCACCGCCGTCGCCTGTTTGGGCCAGGAACCCGGCAGGGACAGGCTGACGGGCACGTGGGACACGGCCGTGACGGTCATAGTGTGTTCATCCGGAAATCCGATCACAACGTTCCAATCCGTCGGGACATTTGGCGTGGATGGAACGTTTTCCGGGATCACATCCGGAACGCCGCCCAACCTGAGGTCGCCCGAACGAGGGCTTTGGATACACGAAAAAGGAAATGCCTACCGGTTTCGGTTCAAGGCCTTTCTCTTTAACGCAGACGGAAATGCCGTTGGCTTTCAGGTGGTCACACATCATCTAGAACTCAGCGACGACTCTCAAACCTGGTCGTCGGTCGGCGTCTTACAGATCTTTAACATGAACGGCGACCAGATCGGCAGAGGCTGCTCGTCCGCCGTCGGCACGCGGATGATGCTCGATTAAGCAGTTTTGATCGGAGTTGCTGCTGCAATCGCGGGCCGAACCTGAATTAGCCTCACGCCCGCAATTCTCGGATCACGAATCAATTTCAGCTAGAAGGAGCAATGATCATGACAACTACAAAACAAATGTCCGATTCTCCGGTAAAAGATCATCAAACGACGATCTCATTCTTACGTCAGTTTTTCGATGGCGATTCCGGCCGGAGCGAAACCCCGACCCCGGGACCATGGGATTCATTTATTCGCGAAGCGATATTCTGCATGCCTCCCGGTGTAACCGGCCTGTACCATGACGACCTTTCGTACTATCTAAGGCCGCCGAGGCCAAACTGGTTACTATTTTCCTTGCTGCGAATGTTAGATGGAACGGCTAATGCCACACAATCGTCGTTCCCACGGCGGGCCACTGAGTTCAGCCCTCTACCTGATCCATGGAGTCGAACTCTTGGAGCGTCAGGCATGGCGTCTCTTAACCCTCAGCCGCTACCACCGAGATTGATGTTCGCGGTCGGGCTCGCTAATGAACTAATAGTCGACGCTGTCCGTCGGCAAGAGTTGGTCGAATTGCTAGGTAACGGCGGCAGCGAGGGAAGAGTCAGGCTGCGAATCCGCAGCTTCGTAGATGACTGGTGCGGTACAAGTTGGAGACGGAAATGGCCGTTCCCATGGCCGCCGCCAAATTGGTGGAGGGAGGAGATCGACGGTACAGAGCTAGCTGTCATGGGCATCCAGTTCGAAGAAGCTGCAAAACGTACTTTTAATAAAGATCTGCAGCAAACTTTCGCAGACGCTGGGTCGAAGTTCTTGGAGACGGGTCTTTCTCGGATGACGTAGGCTCAATTCTCAAGCGTTTGGATAAAAAAGTTCGCGGAACTTTCTAAGGCCCATACCAACATACGCAAAAGACCACGTTTGGAACGTTGAAGTGGGGATCAAATGTTGATCCCCGTGTTTCCGAGCGCTTTCCCCGTCATTGGTTTGTTTCCGCCGTAACCGACAGGCTAAGACCTGTACTCGGAATGATATACAGTTAAACTTTTTTCTGACCAATTGCGTAAAATGGTCATGATCTCCACAAACCACTTTCACAGCTTTGTCAGAAAAGCATTTTCGCTTTTTTTCGTTATGTCGGCTTCGTGCCTTCTCGGTTCGGTTGTCTATGGTCAAGGCAAGCAGCTTAACGCGGCTCTTCGGGCGGCCACGATCGAATCGATAGGCCAACTTTTGAAGGACAAGTATGCATATCCCGAAGTCGCTGCCAAGATGGAAACCGAGCTGCGGGCACGTCTGAAACGCGGCGACTATGACCAGATCTTTGATGGAGGTAAATTCGCGGAGCGATTGACGGCCGATCTGCGCAGTATCTTCGATGACAAGCACCTTAAATTGTCATTTTCCGTTGAGCCGATACCTGTCCGGTCGGGCATGGCCGGGATGCCGTCCGCGGAAGAAATAGAGCAAGCACGGATCAAGCAAAGTCGAGAGAATTTCGGCTTGCCGAAAGTTGAGATCTTAAAGGGCAATGTCGGATTCATCCAGATCAACTATTTCGCCCCGCTTTCGTGGTCGAACGCCTCGTACACGGCTGCGATGAATTACGTCGCCCATTCGGACGCTCTGATAATCGACGTGCGGCAAAACCGCGGAAGCATGGACATTAACACGATCCCGTTCTTCTGCAGCTACCTGTTCGACCAGCCGGTCCAGATCGGCGACATTTTTACCCGCGAAAGCAACGAAACGCGGCAGTTGTGGACTTACGCCCAGGTGCCGGGGCATAAGTACGTCAATAAGCCGATCTTTATACTAACGAGCCAGCGAACCGCGTCCGGAGCGGAAGGCTTCGTCTCGGGCCTGAAGCGATTGAAAAGGGCCGTACTGGTCGGGGAAACGACAGCCGGAGCGAGCATGCCCGGAGGGTCGCATCGTGTGAACGATCATTTTTCGATCTGGATCTCGACCGGGCGATCCGCGGCCGGGACCGCCGGAAACGAGAACAAAGGCATCGAACCGCATGTTGCCGTACCGTCCGACGTGGCCCTAAACGAGGCCCATCGATCAGCACTCGACGGCCTGATCCGAAACGCGGATGAGAAATGGAAAAACGAACTTATAAAGATCCGCTCCGAACTGGATGATAAATAGGGCGATTCTATCGGATAAAAAAAGGCCGTCCGTGATGGGGGCCTTTTTGCCACCAACGGGCGGGGTTCGGCGATACCGCTTATACGAACCTTGGCCCGCCGATAACGGCGCAGCCGGATAAAAAATGCTGAGGTCCGACGATCTGTCCAGCGTGGACTAATGCCCTGCGGATCGGCGGCGGGGTTTTGGCTTATCGATGCAGTTTTGGGCGACGGCGAGGACGGCCAGGGTACGGAGATATTTGTCGTTCAGGGCCCGAGCATTGGAGAGCGAAAGCGAAAAATCGTTTTTGCTGATCAGGTTAAAGGTTGATTCGAGGTCGTATTCCGGCACTGAATACATCGCGTAAAACATGAAGGCCTTTCCCTTGATCTGCTGGTAAACCGCGCCCGACAGCAGGTCGGGGCCGTCGAGTTTGTTGATCACTTTCACGGCGTCGCTCAATTCTTCCATCGCAATAACGTGATCGAGGCCGTCGTAGACGGAAACCAGCCCGAGCAGCACGCGGGCTTTCGCTACAGAGTCGTCCGCCTGCCGGGCGAGCCGGCCAACATCGCCGAGTATCTGCCGGGCTTCGGCGGCAATGCTTATGTTCTTTAATGTGCCTTTGGCGATGTCGAACATAAGAACGGCGCGATGCTCGATCGTCGGCACTTTGGCGGCAAAATTTTCCGCATCGTCAAAACGCTCTTCTTTTATCGCGAGCTTCGTCCGCAGGAACCAGTAGTAATTTTCGACCGCCTCGCGCAATGATCGGTCTTCGATCTTGCCGAGCCACGGCAGGATCTTTTTGAACTGCTCTTCCGTTTTGTCGGTGGTGCCCCACGTGACAAGATTCGCGATCATGCTGTCGGACAGCCGCCCATCCTTGTCGGCTTGTTCGACCTCGGCGAGTCGGTCTTCAAAGCTGGCGGCCAATTGATCTGTACGTTCGGTGTCATCGCTGAGCTGTTTGCGCATTTCGTCGTTGAGCATCGCGTGGGCCTGTGCGCGAACCTCGGCAAACTGCTGCAGCAGCGACGGGAACCGTTCGACGATTATCGGTTCGAGGTCACGCAGCGCCGATACCATATAGAGCGGCTCCGACCGATAATATTGCTCGGGCGGGCGCCCATGATTCGCGGGATCGGCGGTATAAGCGACGATACGGCGAAAGAAGGCCAGTATGAATTGTGCCTGCAATTCGCGGTTAGCGAACAGCCCGGGCGAATCGGAAGAATAGCCGAACATGTATTTATCTATCCCGAGCATTCGCCCGCCGCCAAATGGATATGACGATAAGAAAAGGAAGCGCCGAGGCGTCTCGTTCGCATAATTCCTTAGCAGCTCCGCGTATAATTGGTCGGCAAATTGACGGTCCTTGTCGGCAATTTGACAAAGAGCGTAAAGCCAATGACTGTCGAGCGGCTTTGCCATCAGGCGCCTGAGCAGATAGCGGCTGAGTTCCGAATTGGACTCGATATTTGCCAGTGCGATCGACATGATCTCCCGGGCCTCGCTAAGCCGGTCCGATGAGGAGCGGTCGGACGCGGCCTTTTCAGCTTCCTTCAGCAATTCGTCCATCAGCCGCCGAGCCCATTGCGGGTCTTTCGCGGCGATCGCCCCTATCACCTCAAAGCGATGATCGGAAACAGGGGAAATCGTTCCGGCACGGTCCTTTGTTTCGCGACCTTTTTCCTTGAAATTGTCTGACGCGACCTTGTAGGCTTCGGCAAGGTAATCGCGTGCCGATTGCTGGTCGGACCGCCACAAAAATTCGGCAGAGCGGATCAGTATCTTGATGCGTTTGTCAGTTTCGGCGACAGTTCTGCTCTCGGCCACGACCTGCTGAACCAATAGTTTAGCGAGGTCGGCGTCGCAGGCCCCGTCGTCTTGCACCTGCTGCGCCGAAACGGGCGCGGTGTGGGCCGCGGCGATCAAAAGAATAACCAGCAATCCATATTTGATAAAACGCATAGGAGAAAAGTAGAACGCAGTATCGTGGTTCGAAAATAGCGGTATTTGGAGGATCCCGGACCACAATATCGATCTCTGCACGCATAATATACTACACGTAAAAAAACGCCAACCTTTACAAAACAGGCCGGCGTTTTTACCGAGAAACGACAGGGACCGCGCGTCCGCTTGGCGATCGTGCTTTATTCTTTTTCCCGTTTGAAGCAGGTTTCGCCGCTGCCTTCGTTCAGGCAGAGTAGCGTGCTGCCGTAATCGTCTTCTTTGACGGTGAATTCGGCGGATTTTCGGGTGGGCGTTTTTGTTTGTTCCTTGTTGCCGCTGGCGGCGCAGGTGTTTCCGCTTTTCCAGAAATCGCGCGACGGGTTCAGGTAGATGGTCCAGCCGTCGACGGTGTATTTCCCGTCCACCTGGTTGAACAGGGTCGTCGTGCAGTTATACATCGTCGTTTCCATATAGCCGACGAAGGTATAAGTGCCGTTCGGGTTGAAGCGGTATGAAAAATGGCTGCCGCGGCCGGGTTTTGTGGCACCGGTCGTGCGGTTTTGATACTGGATCGAGCCGACGCTGCCGTTGGTCCAATAGCCCGTGACCTCCGAGCTCTGTGCCAGGGCCGAATACGCCTGAACAATGACGAGGACGAGGACGATCAAAAGCCAGAATGTGATGGATGATAACTTCTTTCGCATAGCAATACTCCGCAGATCTCGTTTAATAGGCGGGCATCATATCCGTCCCGCCAAACTAAACGCGAAAGTATTGCCGTTATCGTGTCACGCGGCGTCCGATGCGGCGATCAATTCTTTTACGCGGAGCTCGACGATGCCTCGGATCTCGTTCAAATGCTCGGCAGAATCGGCTTCGAACCGCAGGACGAGGATCGCTTGGGTGTTCGACGCGCGGACAAGGCCCCAGCCGTGTTCGAACAGGATGCGAGCGCCGTCGATGGTGATCACCTCGTTGGTTTTTGAGAATTCGTCGGCGATGGCGGCGACGATCTCGAACTTTCGTTCGTCGGAGCAATCGACGCGGAGTTCGGGCGTCGAGAAGGATTCGGGCAGATCGGCGAGAAGCTCGGACAGCTTTTTGTCGGTCTTCGACAAGATCTCGAGCACGCGGGCGCCGGCATATGCAGCATCGTCAAAACCGTAAAAGCGGTCGGCGAAGAAGATATGGCCGCTCATTTCGCCCGCGAGCGCGGCGTTCGTCTCCTTCATCTTTGCCTTGATCAGGGAATGGCCTGCCTTCCACATAACGGGCACGCCGCCGTGCCGTTCGATGTCGTCGAAGAGGTTCTGCGAACATTTTACTTCGGCGATGATGGTCGCACCGGGCTTGGCTTCCAGGATCGAGCGCGACAGCAGCACCATAAGTTCGTCGCCCCAGATGATCCTGCCCGTCTCGTCCACGACGCCGATGCGGTCGCCGTCGCCATCGAACGCGATGCCGATATCGGCGCCGGAAGTCTGGACGTTCTTGATCGTATCGGCCAGGTTTTCGGTAACGGTCGGGTCGGGGTGGTGATTGGGAAAGGTGGAATCGGGCTCGGTGAAAAGTTCGACCAATTCGACGCCGAGCTCTCTGTAGATCGGCACGCCGGTGACGCCGCCCATTCCGTTCCCGGCATCGACGACTGCCTTTAGCTTTCTCGGCCCCATCGAGATGCGCGAAACGATGTCAGACATATAGCCGTCGAGAACGTCGAGAGATTCGACAACGCCGCTGCCGGACGTGAACATACCGGACAACGCTATGTCCTTTATTTCCTGAATTTGCGAACCGAAGAGCGTCGATCTGCCGAGACAGATCTTGAACCCGTTATGGTCCGGCGGATTGTGCGAACCGGTGATCATCACGCCGCCGTCAACGGGCTGGGTGAATACGGTGTGATAGAGCACGGGCGTCGGGACCATGCCGATCAGGACGGCGTCACAGCCGGTTTCGTTGAAACCCTGCTCAAGCAGCTGGCAAAAGCCGGGCGAGCTTTCGCGGGCGTCGTAGCCGATCGCGATGCGCTTTGCGCCGTTCTGGCGAAAAAAGGTGCCGATGGCCCGTCCCAAAACGGCAACCGACTCGTTGGTCAAATGCCTGCCGACAATGCCGCGGATGTCGTATTCGCGGAAGATGTTCTGATCGATCATAAATATGCGTAGAAATGCCTTTATTGCCCGATTTTGCTATACTTTTGCATTGGCCTTCGGGCAACAGTTCGCCTGCTGAAAAGCATCGAACGGCTTGCGTCACTTTTAATTACTATACAGCATTGCCATTTATGAAGATCCCTTTCAGAGCATTATTTATCACATCGATTTTCGCCTTTGTATCGGCCGCATTTGCACAAACGCCGACGCCGACCCCGCCGGTTGACGATACGGGCGCGGTGAAGACGTTCGAGGTTCGCCTGCCGGTGACCGTCACACAGAAAAAGGAACTGATCACGGGCCTGACGCGCGGCGATTTCGCGGTGTTCGAGGACGGCGTCGAACAGGAAGTGACATTTTTTACCGACGAAAAGACGAATCCGCCGGTGTATGTCGGCGTTCTGATGGACACATCGCCTTCGACGGCGGGCAAAATGGGCTTTTCGAAGGAGGCGGCGAAGAATTTTATCTATACCGTGACGCGACTTCGCAAGGACAAGGCCGCGTTCATGACGTTCGATCATGAGGTACTGCTCCGCCAGGATTTTACGGACAAGCTGGACCTGCTCGACCGCGCCGTGGACAAGGTGAAAAAGACGGGTTCGCAGACGGCGCTGTACGACGCGATCTGGCAATTTTCGGACGAAAAGCTCAGAAGCGTTCCGGGCCGCCGCGTTATCGTGCTGATCACGGATGGCGACGACACATTCAGCCGCGCCGACCTAAAGGACGCGATCGATATCGCCCAGCGAACTGAAACGACGATCTTCGGCATCTCTACTAAAGCCGGGTTTTTGGGAACGGTGCCGGGTGTAGAGGCCGGAACGGTGAAGGACAAGGGCGATAAATACCTGACGCAGCTTTGCGAACAGACCGGCGGCGAAGCGTTCTTTACGGGCGATATGATGGAGCTCGAACGGGCGTTCAAGAAGATCTCGGAAGAGCTCAGGTCGCAATACATAATTACGTATCGCCCGGCGAATCAGACCTATGACGAGCGCGAGCGCAAGATCGAGGTCAGATTCACGGATCGTGCCAAGACCGGCAAATACAAGATCAGGACGAAGACGAGCTATCGCGCGGTCCGCGACAGCCTAAGATAACGGTCGGGAGAATTCGGATGTTTAATAGAACCAGAACGGCGTTGGCCCTTGTTTCATTTGTCTTTGCGCTCTCGGCAATGGTCGGATTTACGAGCGTTGACGCTCAAGACAGGCCGGCGGCACCCGCGGCGTCGCCGACGCCGCCCCCGATCGAAGACGATGACGTCATCAGCATCGATACGGAAGCCGTCAATGTGCTGTTCACGGCACAGGACCGGAACCGGCGTCTGGTCACGAACCTGAAACAGGAAGATATCCGGATACTCGAAAACGGGCAGCCGCAGGAGATAGTCGCTTTCTCGCGGCAGATAGACCTTCCGCTTAGCCT
>JAEZIT010000051.1 GCA_023436495.1 Acidobacteriota bacterium | reverse complement strand
GTCGGCATCACGCCGCTGCCGCCCTATATTAAACGCGAAGAACCGAGTTCAGACGACCGCGATCGGTACCAGACGGTCTTTGCCGAAACGCGTGGCGCGATCGCCGCACCGACCGCCGGGCTCCATTTTACTCCCGAGATCCTAGACCGGATCGAAAAGCGCGGAAATCGGATCGTCAAATTAACCCTTCACGTTGGCTACGGAACATTCGAACCCGTACGCACCGAAGATCTTTCTAAGCATCGGGTATCACCGGAAGAATTTGAGATTGGTGAGGAAGCCGCGGTTGAGATCAACGAGGCCATTGCGTCCGGACGTCGTGTTATCGCAGTAGGAACCACAACTACCCGTGCGCTCGAATCGGCGTTCGCACACAGCGGCCGCATAAAAGCCGGTCCCGGGATCGCCGGCCTGACCATTACTCCCGGATATGATTTTCGCGTCATCAATGGCCTTCTAACCAATTTCCACCTTCCTAAGAGTTCGCTGCTCGTTTTAGTTTCCACATTTGCCGGCCGCGAACTTATAATGGAAGCATACGCACACGCCATCGCCGAACGCTATCGATTTTATAGTTACGGTGATTGTATGCTGGTAGTTTAGGCATCGTAACGTTATGGCCGTACTTCAGTCCATCCGAAATCTGTTCGTGGCGCCGCAGGAAGCCGAACCGGAGGTGGTCATGCCGGCTCCGCCAACCTCATATGAGATTCGCCTGCTGACCGACGCAAACCTGAGGGAGGTCCTTCGTCTCAACATACGATGTTTTCAAAACGGCGACAGCTACACGAAACACACCTTTTCGTATCTGCTGCATGAACCGCAAACGCTTAGTTATCAGGCCGTTACGCCGACAGGCGAAATTGTCGGATTCATCTTCGTAATGGTCAACGACAATGGCGCCGCTCACCTTACGACGATTGGGGTAGCACCTGAACACCGCCGCCGCGGCATCGCCGCTTCGCTCTTAACCCATGCGGAGTCAATGCTTTGTAAAAAGGGTTCGAGCACAGTAATGCTCGAGGTCCGCGTAAGCAACGTCGCGGCGCAGACGCTCTATCGCCAACTCGGATACTCGGCCGTTCAACGGGTCCGTAATTATTACAATAACGGCGAAGATTGTTTTCTGATGATGAAATCTCTCACGCCGCCGGAGCGACTGTACCAGATTTGAAGCTTTTACTGCCAAAGATCTGCCCGATCACCGACACCCGTCTCTCCGGCTTAGATCATGCCGAACAGGTGCGCCGCCTGATCGACGCCGGAGCCGAACTCATTCAGATCCGCGAAAAGTCTGCCCCAGCGATCGATCTTCACAAGGCGGTAAAGGACGCAGCAAATTTAGTTAAAAACTCACAGGCCCGCCTGATCGTAAACGATCGAGCCGATGTTGCCCTTGCGAATGGCGTCGCCGGATTGCATCTTGGCCAAGACGATCTGCCTCCTGATGCTGCCCGGCAACTGCTTGGAAACGAAGCAATCATAGGATTTTCGACCCACTCGGTCGAACAAGCGGTCGCTGCAGCCTCGTTGCCGATCGACTATATCGCTATAGGCCCTATATTTCCCACGTCGTCAAAAGAGAACCCAGATGCCACGGTTGGGCTGGCCGGCTTAAATGCTGTTTGCAAAGTAGTTACGGCACTTCCCATTGTGGCGATAGGTGGTATTAACGACGGGAATATCGTCGATGTTTTCCGTTCCGGAGCAGACTCGGCCGCGATTATCGGCAATATTCTCCAAGGGGACATTTCTGTAAATTTTCGCCGATTGTTAAACATTGTAAACAATTTATAAAAAATGTCTTGCAATTCTTATACGGACTGAGTGATAATTGTTCCTGCGACGGGTACACCAAAACCCGCCTGCCGACGCCCAAGTCTAAACCTTCCTTCCTTAATAACATACGGGAGTTCTCCATTAGATGAGCTTGCTTGATGTAGCACCCATAATTGAGCAGATGCTGCACATTTCCGAAAATGTCAGCGACCTGAACTTTTCCTGCGGCCAGACGCCGCAGGTCGAGATCAACGGCGTACTTTATTCGGCCTCGCCGCTTGGGCTCGGAAAACTCTCGTCGTTCCAAACGGAAATGATCGCAATGTCGATCCTTCGGGACAATCCCGAAGCCGCTGCCCAGCTAGCGAGACATCGTACGGCGGATTTGAGCTACGCCCTTCCGGGCAAATGCAGATTCCGCGTAAATATTTTTCAGCAGCGCAATTCATACTCGATCGTGATGCGCGTCATCCCGACTGAGATCCCTAGTTTCGAAGCACTTAACCTTCCGCAACATCTTAAGGAGATCGCTGATATTCGCAATGGCGTCGTGCTTCTGACGGGGCCGACCGGTTCAGGAAAGAGTTCGACACTGGCCGCGATCATTGATCGCATCAATGAGACAAAGGCTTATCACATTGTTACGATCGAGGACCCGATCGAATTTCTTCATAACCATAAGAAATCCACGATCAACCAGCGAGAGCTCGGGACCGACACCAAGGATTTTGCGTCTGCCCTGCGCGCCGCCCTTCGACAGGCACCGAAGGTGATTCTCGTCGGCGAAATGCGCGACCTTGAAACGGCAGAGATCGCCCTTGAAGCAGCGGAAACAGGGCACTTGGTGCTCTCCACTTTACATACGATCGACGCATCAAAGACGATTGACCGAATTATCGGCCTTTACCCGAAGAACGAGGAAAGGATCATACGTACACGGCTCGCCCAAACTTTCAGGTTTATTATCTCTCAACGGCTTGTACCGCGAGCCGACGGCAAAGGCCGAATTGCCGCGGTCGAGATACTTAAATCGAATCCGCGTACCAGAGAGTATATCGAAAAGGGCGAAAGTGAAGGTAAGACACTTTTAGATGCGATTCGTGACGGGGAGATCGACGGAATGCAGGACTTTGATTCGGTCATACGAAAAATGATCGAAAGCAAGATGATCTCGTTTGAAGACGGATTGTCATTCGCTACAAACCAAAACAATCTGCTTCTGCAGCTTCGCGGGCTGGCTTCGACCGAAGACTACGCGAACGCGGGCCGGCCCCAATCGATGTCGGCAAGTGCCGTGCCTCCTGCCCAATCCCCAAAGACATCGTCCGTACTGGATATGATCGAGTAGCCCTCTGCAAGTTCGTTATTGTCCAAGATACTAATCTTCTTGCTCCGCCGATAATTCCGGCCAGACCGATATGATCATTCGCTGCGATAGTTGCTCAGTTTCATTACAGCTTGACGAGGCTAAGATCCCTAACGGCAAGTTCACCGTCAGATGTCCTCGCTGCCAAAACCTGCTGCGTGCTGAGAAAGGCGCCAACGGCCAACTGCATTCGACGGTCCAACAGCTCGCGGCAAATCAGGCAGCACCGGCGGCATCGGGCTCGGACCAATTTGCTGCTCGTGAATCTGAATTCCAGATAAACAATGCTTTACGTTCCCTTCTTACAGCGCTGCAGCATGAAAAGAAGGGCTTCGACTCTTCCGATGACCCTAACGAAAAGCCGCGAAGGGTCCTTTTATGTCTCGGCCAAAAATGCGAACAGGTATCAAAACTCCTTACTGAAGCAGGATATAAAGTTTATATTGCTCAAACGCCGGCCCAGGCAAATGAAAGGCTTCGTGACGGAAAAACGGGAGTATTAATATTTTCGCCGGATTTTGCTGCGGAATTCGGCGGTGCGGCAACGATCGTTCAAAAAGCCAACGCAATGTACTCGTCAGAGCGCCGCCGTGTGTACCTTGTTTCACTCGAAGATGACGGAACGACAATGAACGCCCACGATGCTTTCGTTCGAAATCTTAACCTCATCGTGAATACTGCAGATGTGCCGCAGCTACCGCTTATCTTGAACCGGGCGCTGCAGGATTTTAACGATCTGTATCATTATTTTAATCGAGCTCTCGAATTGGAATCGATTTAGAAGCCCTTCCCAGGCTAATTTCTAGATCGAATCCAGTTCGCCGGGTAGGGTATGCCTGCCCGTTTTTCTTTTAAAGAAGGCAATATTCGCCTATTGGATCAAATAGCTATAACGTCGCGGCGCGGCAGATCAGTGTTTCGATCTGCATACGGGCTCCGGCCGGACCGCCACCTACTGACGTTTTGATCGCCAGGTCCGTTTTTGTCAGGTTCTCGATTATTGCGACCAGTTTCGCCATGTCAGAGCGCCGCGCCGCAGCGAGAAATGGTTCCCGGTCGTCGTAACGCATCTTCAGTACAGACGCCACTTCGCGGCGGTCAACACCCTGTTGCATCAGCTCTTTAGCCATGATCAGGCGTCGAAAATTGTATGCGACAAGCCCCAGAAGTGCGAGCGGCTCCGCTCCGTCATCGAGGATCTTCTTCAATATCTCCATCGCCTTCGTTTTTCGGCCTGCGAGCAGATGGTCGGTCAGCTCAAAATTCGTAAGCTCTCGCGTATTGGCAACGAGACCGTAGATAAGTTCGCCGGTGATCTGTTTTTCCGGCAACGCGGCAGTGGACAATTTTTCTATCTCGTTGGTCAAGCTGCGAACATCGCTTCCGACAAGACCGATCAATTCGCGCAAGTCCCTTTCGCCAATCTCGGACCCGCGTTCGTGGACTTTGGTTCTTGCCCAATTGACAAGTTCGCCGTCCCCGAGCGTGCTGAACTCTACCGCAACGGCGTGCTGCGTAAGCAGCTTCGACATCTTTCGAACACCGTTCAATTCATCGGCCACAAATATTACGATCGACGTTTCGGATGGATCTTGGAGGTACGCTTCGACCGCCTTTTCGTGATGGTCCTTCAATGTGTCCCGCGCCGCCGAGGCTCCAATGCGAACGTCGGTTATTGTGACAACCCGTTTCGGGGCCATCATCGGCAGCTGCCGTGCTGCGGCGAGAGCTTCCTGGAGCCGATCGCCCGATGCCAGGCTAAATTCTGTTTCGTTGAATTCCCTTAGGTCGCCGGGCGAAAATGACAGGTCTGCAATTGCTTTGGCGGCAAGATCGCGGAGATATGTCTCGGGGCCGAACAATACATATACAGGCGAAAATTCACGTCTTTTCAACCTTTCCCTGAGTTCTTCGCGTTTTAAAGCCTTCATAACCGCTGGTGCCTTTCTTACTTCTTTTCTTCCCGCACTCCCATAGCGTTAACTATTGTCGAAACAACCGATTCAGAAAACGCGCGTGCCATTCGCTCCACCGCGGGATCTTCTTCGTTAAAGAACGAACGTGGGTCTTCGGAAAACTCGTAGGAATCACGAAAGATAAGATTCTGGTTGTCGTAAAGTATCTTATTCTGTTTTAGGTCACGAACCGTTACGGCAGAGACTATCGTCACTTCATACACGCGGGCGCGTCCTTCGCGATCCAGCAAAACGCCTGTAAAGCTGAAGTCCCGGATGGTGCCTTCGACGGCGGCGTCGGCTCCTTCCGTTCGCCCCTGCACCTTAAGGCCATTGCCGCGTCGGATGATCTCCCGTGCAACGGCCTCGGTAAACCGAGACTCGACGCGATATCGCATTCCCCGAGCTTCAAACTGAAATGCCGAGACGGCAACAGTTTTAATGCCTTTCGGTAAGCCTGATCCGGTAACCGGTTTATAGCATTCGGTAAAGCCGGTGACCAGTAAAAATAATGAGATGACAAGTATCGATCGGACAATTTTCATATTTGATCACGGATCGCTTCGACGACTGCTAAGGCCTGGACGGTCTCTTTTACCTCGTGTGCCCGTACGATCTTTGCGCCGTTCCAGACCGCGATAGCAGCACTCGCGACGCTTCCACCAAGCCTCTCAACGGGCGATTCCTCACCACTGACGCGTCCGATGAAGGATTTACGTGACGTTCCTGCGAGCAAGGGAAATTCGAGAAAGCTTAGAGAAATCTTATCAATTTTCGCGAGCAATTCTAAATTCTGTTCAAGCGATTTACTGAAACCTATCCCGACATCCAAAACGATCTGTTCGCGGCCGATGCCGTGTTCGACGGCAATTTCGACGGCACGAGAAAAATACGCTGTCTCCTCGGCGAGAATATCATCGACCGGCGGCTGCCGATGCATTGTCTCAAAATCGCCGAGCGAATGCATGAGAACGAGCCCCGCGCCGGCACGTCCTACGACCCCTGCCAGATCTTCATCAAATCGCAACGCCGAAATATCATTCACGATCTCCGCTCCTGCCTCTAACGAACGATGGGCGACAGTTCCCCTTGTAGTATCTACGGATATTGGTATGTCGAACCGGGATGCGATGGCTTCGACGATCGGAATGACGCGTTGGATCTCTTCCTGCTCGGTTATACGGCCGCTCTTCGGCCTTGTCGACTCGCCGCCGATGTCTAGGATCGCCGCGCCCTCATTTATTAAGACCTCGGCGCGTTTCAGAGCGGCATCCACGCCCGTGTATGCTCCGCCATCGGAAAAGCTATCGGGCGTAACATTGAGTATGCCCATGACGACCGCTTTTCCCAGTGGCAATTGCCGCCGCGATGTTTGCCAGTATGCCATCAAAAGGAAAGGTAAAAACTAAAGAGGCAAAAGTAAAGCCTGTGCTAAACTTCTGCCTCTTTTAATGGGGAAGTGTCTCTATTTCTCTAAGCCGTTGCCGGATTATTAGGCGTAATCGGCGGAAGGATCGGTTTCTTAAAAGGATTCTTAGACGTTTCTTCCGACTCCGGCGTACCATCGTCGTCCGTTCGCGTCGTTGTCGAACCTTCACTGCCGTCAAGCGGCAATCCGGCTACTACTCGGCGGATCTGAACGCTGTCAAGCGTTTCAAATTCGAGCAGAGCCTCCGACAGCCTGACCATTGCATCGGCATTATCCGTCAGGACCTTGCGTGCCAATTCGTATTGGCCATTAATGATCTTCTTGACCTCAACGTCGATCTTGATCGCAGTATCCTCAGAATAATCCCGGTGCTGTGAAATTTCACGGCCCAAGAATATCTGTTCTTCCTTCTTGCCGAAGGTAAGCGGCCCGAGGTCGCTCATGCCGTACTCGCAAACCATCGCGCGTGCAAGTTCGGTCGCGCGCTCTATATCGTTCGAGGCGCCGGTGGTGACATTGCCTTGGCCAAAATAGATCTCTTCGGCAATTCGGCCGCCCATTAGGATGGCGATCTGGCTCATCAGGTATTCGCGGGTATAACTGTAGCGGTCGCCTTCCGGCAACTGCTGCGTCACGCCCAGAGCCATTCCCCGCGGAATGATCGAGACCTTGTGGACCGGATCAGCCGAGGGAACCTTTAGTCCGACAAGCGTATGGCCCGCTTCATGATATGCCGTAAGCTTCTTCTCGGCATCGGAGAGCACCATGCTCTTGCGTTCCGCACCCATCAAAACCTTGTCCTTTGCGATCTCAAAATCCGACATCGTCACGACCTTCTTATTAAAGCGCGCTGCATTCAGAGCAGCCTCGTTGACGATGTTGGCGAGATCGGCGCCGGTGAACCCGGGTGTTCCACGAGCAATGACGCTAACATCAACCGCTTCATCGAGAGGGATCTTACGGGTATGCACCTTAAGAATGCCTTCGCGGCCCTTAACATCCGGACGGCCGACTACCACACGGCGGTCAAAACGTCCCGGACGGAGCAAGGCGGGGTCGAGCACATCGGGCCTGTTGGTCGAAGCCATCAGGATAACGCCTTCGTTCGATTCGAAACCGTCCATTTCAACGAGAAGCTGGTTCAGCGTTTGTTCGCGTTCGTCGTGGCCTCCGCCCAAACCGGCACCGCGATGACGTCCGACGGCATCGATCTCATCGATAAATATGATACACGGGGCATTTTTCTTGCCCTGCTCGAACAAGTCGCGGACGCGCGATGCGCCGACGCCCACGAACATCTCTACGAAGTCCGAACCCGAAATCGAGAAAAATGGTACATTTGCCTCGCCTGCAACGGCTTTTGCCAACAATGTCTTACCGGTTCCCGGAGGTCCCACCATCAGCACGCCCTTAGGGATCTTGCCTCCGAGTTTCTGGAACTTCTGCGGATCTTTAAGAAATTCAATGATCTCCTGCAGTTCTTCTTTTGCTTCTTCGACACCGGCGACATCCTTGAACGTAATGCGTTTCTGCTGATTGTTAAGGAGTTTCGCACGCGATTTGCCGAAGCTGAGGGCCTTATTGCCTCCGGCCTGCATTTGCCGAAAAGTGAACGCAAGAAAACCGATAAGAAGCAGGAACGGCAGTGCGTTTATAAGCACGAGCCATCCCCAGCCGCTGGAGGCAGGTTCTTCTTTGTAGTTGATAGTGGCGCTAGGATTCTGGGTGTTAAATTCGTCGATCTTTTTCACCAGCAGGTCCCGCGTCGAATCGCTTCCGATCGACGTGATCCACTTTGCGCCCGAAGCGTCGGTGAACTCGATCTGAGATTGTTTTAAATTTGCTTCTTTAAATTCCTTGTTATTAATACGAGTGACTGCGAGGTCGATCGGCAATTCCTGCGGATTCTTTGCCTGTTTCGTCTGCAGAAACCAGACAAACAGCAAAGCGCTGGAAATGATCATCAGCCACAATAAAACCTGTTTTGCTTTAGAACTCAATTTATAGCCTCCAATAAACTTCCATCTAGACTACTTCCAACAATACTTTTTGATGAAAGTTTCGGTTATCCTGGTTGTTCAAAAAGCAATTAAAAGGCTTTTCGAAGCGCCAACTTTCAATTTTAGTTCCCAAAGCGTCATTTTTCAACCATAATCTGTTCAAATACCAGCTTTCCCGCCTGTCTTGAAACTCTTTGACCACCAGGGATTTCCACAGTTTTACCACTCTTTCGACTATGAATTAGACGCTCGACGGCCTGAATATGTTTCAATCCCAAACCCCTCAAGTTTCCGCGATTTGCAGCCAGCCAGCCTCTAAGTTCGTTATATAGAGCACTCTGAGAGAGTTCCTTCAAACGGACCAGAGATAGCGGTTCAGTCGAATTCTCAGAGTTTAGCGGCATCGGCGTGGCCTCCGCCCGCAGTAAATCGGCCGTTTTTGCTAGAGTTTCAATGATGTTGGGATTGAACTCTTCGAGCATGGGGAGAAGCAGCTTTCGAATTCTCACGCGGGTGAACGCAAGATCCTCGTTCATCGAATCGAGTCTGAAATCGACGCCGCGAAGGCGGCAGAAATTCTCAGTATCGCGCCTTTTAGCCCAGGACAGGAGCGGCCGGACCAGGTCGATCGTCCTGTCTCCGAAGGGCAGCTGGGGTTCGTTTCTCTGCTCATCGGCAAACGAATCGGCGGGTACATATAGCGTTCGGATCGTCCGCATTCCGGTAAGGCCGTCGATGCCGCTGCCGCGTACCAGATTCATTAAGAATGTTTCTGCTTGGTCGTTAAGCGTATGGCCCGTGAGAACATATCGTGCGCGAAGGCGCCCCGCCGTTTGCGAGAGGAAATCATACCGAGCCCGGCGAGCGCTTTGTTCGAGATTTCCCTTTTCCAGCGGTCCGGCCTCGCCGAGCACGAGTTCAATGCCGAGTTCCCCGACTAGATGTTTGACGAATTCGCGGTCGCGGTCGCTTTCCGTTCCTCTAAGCTTATGATCAAAATGTGCGGCGACAAGTCGATGATCAAACTTTTCGCGCGATCTCAGGTCAGCCAGAGCGAGCAGGAGGCTGACGGAATCGGCCCCGCCGGAAACCGCGATCGTCAGCGTCTCGCCTTCAAAAGGCAGCCCCAAACGCCTCCATTCCGTCAAGAGTTCGCGTAAAAAATTATCCATCGGCAGTGGACGTGGCTGCTCCGCGGCGAAGCAGGATAGTACAGCGTGAAACGCAGACGAGCTTTCCGCGGTCATTTGTGATCTCAATGTTCCAAACGCTCATCGTGCGGCCATGATACAGCGGTTTGGCCTCGATAGTGATCACTCCTTTGCTGACGGCACGCAGATGGTTCGCATTTATTTCGACGCCTACGGGAGTGACCTGTTTCAGGTCAGACGCTGTCACGGCACCCACCGACGCAGCAGTTTCCGCGAGATATAGAGAAACTCCGCCGTTCATTATCCCTACATATTGATGAACACGCGGCGTGACCTCCATTGTCATGATCACATGATCCGCCTCTGCCTTGGTGATCTTAACCCCGAGGAAGTTTAGAAGTTCGTTCTTCTGGGTGTTCGTAACTGCGTCTGTCATCTGCATTTATTTAGATTCAAGCTGTCGTCGAGCCTTTTCGAGCGCTGCTGCTACTTTTTTGGGCGCGGTGCCGCCTGTTCGATTCTTGCTTGCCAAGGTGCGATCCATCCGGAGAACTTCGAAAACATCCCCATCGATTTCAGCAGCAAACTGGCGAAGCTCGTCTAAGCTAAGTTCATCGAGCTCTTTATTATGGTCAATTCCAAAAAGCACGGCCTTTCCCACTGTATCGTGTGCCGAACGGAACGGCACACCTTTCTTTACCAGGTAATCGGCAAGCTCGGTCGCATTCAGGTATCCGGTCGAAGCAGCCGCGCGGGCCTTCTTTTCGTTAACGTAGAGGTTATCGAGTACGATAGCGGCGACCTCGGCGACGATCGATACAGTATCAACGGTATCGAACACTGCCTCCTTGTCCTCCTGCATATCCTTGTTATACGCGAGAGGCAAACCTTTGATCATGGTAAGCAGGGCCATATTATGCCCGAATACACGGCCGGCCTTACCGCGGATCAGCTCTAGCGCATCAGGATTTTTTTTCTGCGGCATCAGGCTGGATCCGCTGGAAACCGCATCGCCTAGTTCGATGAAGCCAAATTCGGCCGAGCAATAAACGATCACGTCTTCTGCCATACGGCTCAGGTGGGCCATAATTAGCGAACATGCACCCGTGAATTCGATCGCGAAATCGCGGTCCGAGACGGCATCGAGGCTGTTCGCCGTCACGCCATCGAACCCAAGTTCCTTCGCGACGGCTTCACGGTTTATCTCGAAGCTCGTCCCGGCCAACGCTGCGGAACCAAGCGGCATGATATTCACCCGTCGTCTGACCTGTTCGAGCCTCTCGAGATCTCGCGATATCATCTCAAAATATGCGAGGCACCAGTGTGCCCACAGCACGGGCTGGGCGCGCTGAAGATGGGTGTAGCCGGGGATCACCGCGTTCCGATGCCGTTCGGCAGCGTTAAGTAGCGACTTTTGAAGCTTTCCCAGACGCTCTATGATCACGTCGATCTCGCCTCGCAACCAAACTCGAAATGCCGTGGCGACCTGATCGTTGCGGCTACGTCCGGTATGGAGCTTCTTTCCCGTATCACCCACCAGGTTTACCAGCCGAACTTCTATAAAGGAATGAATGTCCTCGGCATCGTTATCCGCGAAAAACTCCTTATCGAAGCCGGCCTGTTTCGATAGCGTTCGAAGGCCGCTTTTGATCTTCGCAGCTTCGCGTTTGTTCAATACGCCCGCCTGTGACAAACCTTCTGCATGGGCGAGGCTCGCCTGGATGTCCGCTGCGAACAGGCGCTTGTCAAAGCGAAAGGAATTATTGAACCGGGCGAATGTCTCGTCCGGCTTATCTGTAAACCGGCCGCCCCAGAGCGTTTTCGTCTTGGTCATATCAGATCCAGCGCCTGAACCGCGCGTAAATGGTCATACCGGCCGTTATGATCAGCATACCGCCGATCGTTACCCAGAATCCCGAAGGCGAGTCGAAAAAGTCCACCTTGTAGTTCATTCCCAGGACCCCGGCAATGACGCTTAGCGAACCGGTCACCAAAGTCAGGTAAGTCAGTCGCTGAATGAATATGTTCATTAGCTGCGCTGATTTAGTGGCATAAAGATCGAATACTCCCAGCACGGTTTCACGTGACGTTTCGATCGCATCGACTGCGTTCTCATAATGGTTGCTTATTGTCTTATAGACATCCAGCGAATCTGATTCGGAGATGCGCTGAAAATCGGGACGCAGGAACCCGTAGATCACTTCGCGATGCGGTACAAGCCACCGGCGAAGCTTGGAAACGTCGTTTCTCAGAGCGACCATACGCTCAAGAAATTCGTCGGTTTCAAGTTCGCGTCTTAAAACGAGGGCATCGAGTTTGTCTACCCGTTTTTCGATCGCGTCCAGTGCTCGAAAGTACGAAACGATATGTAGGTCCAGCAATGTTGCAACGAAACTCTCCGCGTCTAGCTCGCCAAAATGCGTTTCACCGAAGTCGCGTTTTTGAAAATCGACAAAATAATCGACCGGCCCTTCATGTATGGCGATGACATAATTCTTGCCAACCAAAAAATCAATGGGCATTTTCTCGGGCGACCCTGATTCCGAATTCACGACCGAAATGATCGAGAAATGGAAAAAACTTCCATAACTGTGCATTCGGGGTCGGACTGATTTACGGTCGATTCTCAATGAAGCGGGAATATTGCCAAGTTTTAGCCGTGAACATACCTGTTCGATCGCTCCGCGCTCGCGCTGGATAATGCTTACCCACAGCAGCTTATTCTCGTCTAGCTTGCTGACATCGACGTCTTCCAGTTCGACCCGTTCATCCGTGCCGGACGCATCATACAGAAAGGCATCGATCTTAACGGCCGTTGTTTCTTTTTCGCCTGACATTCAAAAAGATTATATCGAAATTCCTTGTTCGTTCACGTGCATTTTGACAAAACCCTCGATTTTGTTTATCCGTAAGATCAGACATGAAAAAGATCAATAAGATCGTACTAGCGTATTCGGGCGGTTTGGACACATCTGCCATGCTGCTTTGGCTCAAGGAAACCTACGGCTGCGAGGTTATCTGCTATACGGCAGATGTCGGCCAGGGCGAAGAGCTTACAGGATTGGACGAGAAGGCAAAGGCCACTGGAGCATCGAAGCTTTACGTTGAGGACCTTCGTGAGGAGTTCGTAAAGGACTTTGTCTGGACCGCGGTAAAAGCCAACGCCCTATATGAAGGCGTTTATCTTCTCGGCACCTCTCTGGCACGGCCCGTTATTGCTAAACGCCAAATAGAGATCGCAAGGAAGGAAGGCGCCGATGCGGTCGCGCAC
>JAEZIT010000001.1 GCA_023436495.1 Acidobacteriota bacterium | reverse complement strand
TCCTCGACGAGGTCGGCGAGATGCCGGCGTCATTGCAGGTAAAGCTGCTGCGGGCTCTACAGGAACACGAGGTCACGCCCGTCGGTTCGTCGATCCCAGAAAAATTCGACGCCCGCATAATCGCCGCCACCAACAGGGACCTCGAGAGCGCGGTCGCCGACGGCAGCTTTCGCGAAGATCTCTTTTACCGCCTTAATGTCATTGAGATCTCTCTTCCCTCTCTCGGCGATCGCCGCGGCGATGTCCCGATGCTCGTCAAGCATTTCGCCGCCCGCGCCGCCCGCAACCAAAACGCCGCCGATAAACCCGTCACACCCGAAGCGCTCTCCGCGCTCACCGCTTACGATTGGCCGGGCAATGTCCGCGAACTCGAAAATGCCGTCGAACGCGCATTCATCCTGAGCGACGGCGAGATCGGCGTCGATTCCCTTCCGGCACGCATCCGGGCCGCCGCCGGCCAACCGGCCGACAACCGCGGCGCCGACGGCTCGCGCCCGACGCTCGAAGAGGTCGAACGCCGCTATGTCCTTGAAACAATGGAAGATACAGGCCAAGACAAAGCGCAGGCCGCGCGGATACTCGGCATCGATCTTTCGACGCTTTACCGAAAGCTTAAACGTTACGACGAAAGCCTTTAATTATTTAGCGCTGAGGTCGAGGATGAAGTAATCCGTATTTTCGGCCCGGATTATGCGGCCTTCGGTGTAGGGCGGCATGAAGAATTCGTTCGCCGCGAATGAGGTTCCCTTGATAGTGTTGTCGCCGCTCATCTCCGCCTGAGCGATCAGCTCAGCCGGAAACCAGGTTTCAGCCGGGATCGCCGCATGCTCGGGCGGCCTTACCGCTTCGGCCTTTGCCGTCAGCTTGTCAGCGTCTTCCGACGATATTCGGATCACGGCGGCCAATTTCTTTGACTCCGGATCTTCCCGCCAAACCGCTTCGTCCGTCTCGTACGGAATGGCGATATGCATCCCGAGCTCTTCGACGTTCGTCTTTGCGGGGTTCGCCGTCTGGTTCGCGGTCTCGCTGTTCGCCGCCGGGGCGACATTGGCATTTCCATTGTGTTCCGGGCCTCCGCCGCACGCCGAAAGCAGCGCAGCGCAAAGCATTATCGTAAATAAGATCAGAAGCCCGCGATTTTGCATTTCGCCATTGTAGAGAGAATCGCCCGCGTTTGCAACGACACCGTCGGCATCCTCACTCCCTTTATGTAATACGGCGCCGCCCATTCCGATGTTGCCGCTTATTCGCCGCCGTTGTCATTTTTTCCGCCTTAAATTATCATCAAAATAAGAGATTATAAGGGCATTAGAAACTTTTACGATGAATACCACCGACGCAAAGACCGCCGCAACCAAAGCACAACAGGAGTTGGAGCGCTGGGAAGAAGAGACGCTGAAGAAGGTCCTCGACCGGGCCCCGGAACGGAAATCGAAGTTCGAAGGCGTCAGCCTCGAACCCGTCGATCGCCTCTATACCGAAGCCGACACCGAAGATATCGATCATATCGGCTTTCCCGGCGAATACCCGTATAAACGCGGCATCCACCCGACCGGTTATCGCGGAAGGCTCTGGACGATGCGTCAATTCGCCGGATTCTCGTCGCCCGAAAACACCAATGCCCGCTTTAAATACCTGATGGAACACGGCCAAACCGGCCTTTCCGTCGCGTATGACCTGCCGGCGCTGATGGGCCTCGACGCGGATTCCCCGCTGTCCGAAGGCGAGGTCGGCAAATGCGGCGTCGCTGTTTCATCCCTCGCCGATTTCGAAGTCCTCTTCGATGGCATTCCTCTCGACCAGGTGACCGTTTCGCAAACGATCAACGCTCCCGCGCCGATCTTTCTCGCGATGTACCTGGTCGTCGCGGAAAAACAAAAGGCCGATTTCAGCAAGATCTCCGGCACGCTTCAAAACGACATTCTCAAGGAATACATTGCCCAAAAGGAATGGATATATCCGATCAAGCCGGCGATGAAACTCGTCATCGACACCTTCGAATATTGCTCGAAGCATGTGCCGAAATATAACCCAATCTCGATCTCCGGCTATCATATCCGCGAAGCCGGCGCTACCGCCCTGCAGGAACTCGCGTTCACTCTCCGCGACGGTGTCGAATATGTCCAATACGGCATCGACCGCGGCCTCGACGTCGATGAATTCGTTCCGCGCCTTTCATTCTTCTTCAATGCCCACAACGACTTTTTCGAAGAGATCGCAAAATACCGCGCGGCACGCGTGATCTGGGCGAAGACGATGAAGGAACGCTTCGGCGCAAAGAACCCGCGCACGATGCAGCTCCGTTTTCATACCCAAACCGCAGGCGTCTCGCTGACGGTGCAGCAGCCGCTTAACAATATCGCCCGCGTCGCCATACAGGCACTTGCCGGCGTCCTGGGCGGCACACAATCGCTCCACACCGATTCATACGACGAGGCCCTGGCACTGCCCACCGATGAGGCAGCGCTGATCGCGCTGCGAACTCAGCAGATCATTGCGGAAGAAACGGGCGTCGTGAATACCGTGGACCCGCTCGGCGGCAGCTGGTACGTCGAATCGCTCACGCAAAAGATGATCGACGGCTGTTTTGATTATTTCGATAAGATCGACGGATTCGGCGGAATGGTCGAGGCCGTCGAGGCCGGATTCCCGCAGCGCGAGATCCAGGAATCGGCCTATCAATACCAGAAGGCCGTCGAACGCGGCGAACAGACGATCGTCGGCGTTAACAAATACACGATGGACGAAGAACCCGGCCGTGTGGAGATCCTTCAGATCGATGAAGCCGTTCGCGACCACCAGCTCGAACGTCTCGCCCATGTCAAAAATACCCGCGATAACGGAGCGGTCGCCAGCGCCCTCGATAAACTTAAGAAAGCCGCCCGCGCCAACGATAACACAATGCCCTCCATCATCGAAGCCGTCGCGGCATATGCCACCGTTGAAGAGATAAGTGTAGCCTTAAGAGACGTTTACGGCATTTACGAGGAACCGGCGTTCTAAATTGTCACTAATGCCCGATACACAGTTAAGGGTCGCCAGTTCAACTGGAGACCCTTAACCGGAACTTCTCAAGCTACTTCCCGTAGCTGACCCGCCAGATCTTTTTGCCGGCATCGTCCGCGATCAGGAGCGAACCGTCGGCGTTCACCAGCAGCCCGACCGGACGCCCCCACACCTCGTTGCTGTCCGGGTCAGGCAGCCAACCTGTGACGAAATCCTGATACGAATTCCCGGCCAGTTTTCCATTGCGGAAATCGATTCGGACGATCTTGAATCCGGTCAGCTTCTGCCGGTTCCACGAACCGTGAAAAGCCACAAAGGCATCGCCGCGATACTCCTCAGGAAACATCGTACCCGTGTAGAACTGAATTCCCAACGCCGCCGAATGCGACGTAACAAGCACGTCTGGCACGATCGATCTTTTGACAAGCTCCGGATTCTCGCCCTTGCGACGCGGGTCTTCGTTTTGGCCGATGTATGAATATGGCCAGCCGTAGAACCCGCCTTCCTTCACCGAGGTAACGTAATCCGGCACAAGGTCGTCGCCCAATCCGTCCCGTTCGTTAACAGCGGTCCAAAGCGTTCCGTCAGCCGGGTTCCAGGCGAGCCCGATCGGATTGCGCAGCCCCGAAGCATAGATCCGATGGTTCTTTCCGTCCGGGTCGTAAACCGAAATGGCCGCACGTTTTGGGTCGGCCTCGACACTTACGTTTGTCGCGGACCCGATCGAGACGAACATTTTACTCCCGTCCGGCGAAAAGAGAATGTTTCGTGTCCAATGCTGGTTGTAACCGCCCGCGGTCAATTCGACCAGCCTTTCCGGCTCGCCGGCAGCCGCCGTCTGGCCCGGCTTGTACGAAAAACGCACCACAGCGTCTGTATTCGCAATGTAGAGCCACTCCTTGTGGAATGCGATACCGAAAGGCTGCGACAGCTTGTCCGAGAAAATAAATCGTTCTTCGGCGACACCGTCCTTATCCTTGTCCCGGAGAACGATCACGGAATTCGCCCTTGAATCGGTGACAAAAACATCGCCGTTGGGCGCCAGAGCCATCCATCGCGGATACTGAAATCCGCCCTCGGCAAACAGGTTCACCTTGAAGCCCTTCGGGACCGTCAGCTCGGCGTTTGCAGGCATCGGCACCATTCGCGAACCGCGCATGGCGCTTTCGGTATGATATGGCTTAGGCAGATCGTCCTGGTCGACGCGATAGGCTGCCGGCTGATCGACATTAATGGCCTTCGGCAGGCTGCCTCCGGCCGGTGCCTTCGGTTTTGCGGCCTCGTCTTTCTGACAAAACGCATACATCGCCGAACACGATATAAATACACTGACAGCGAGCGAAATTTTGATATAATCTTTGATCATTTTACCCGAAAGAGTTTGAATCGTGAATATTTTTGAGTTCAATCAGGATAACCTGCGGGCTGCTGATTCGACAAGGTCAACAGGCGACGCCGGCGAACGCCTCGCAGCGAGATTTCTAACCGCGAATGGCTATCGCCTGGTGGTTTCGAATTTCACGGTGCCGGTCGGCCGCAACAGCAGAGGAGCCCAGGTTACCGGTGAGATCGACCTGATCGCGATGGACGGCGACATTCTGTGTTTTATCGAAGTAAAGACCCGACGCTCGGCCGATTTTGCCGCACCAACAGCCAATGTGGACATTCGCAAACAGCGGCAGATCACGCGTGCCGCAAAGGTCTATCGAAAGATCTTCGGCATTCGCGATATCCGTCATAGGTTTGACGTCGTCAGCGTGGTGCTCCCGGAAAACGGTCGCATCGAGGTCGAGCTTTTCAAGGGTTACTGGAACGAATCAAAGTTCCGAAAGAAGATCTGGCACGACGGCGCTTTTGTCTGAACAAGTCGGACGCACGGCACGTATAACCCGCAGAGGAAATCACCAAAACTATGAAAAACCTGTCCCTACTCTTTGTACTTCTCCTTTCTTTATCATTGTTTTCGGCGGCCATTTCGGCACAACAGCCGGCGCTGATCGATCGCGAGATATTCTTTGGGAACCCGGAGTATGCCGGTGCCCAAATATCGCCCGACGGCAAGTACATATCGTTCATGAAACCCCTGGACGATGTGCGGAATATTTGGGTAAAGGGTGTGAACGAACCATTTGAAAAGGCACGTCCGCTGACCGCTGAAAAGAAACGCCCGATCGGCGGCTATTTTTGGAGCCACGACAGCAAGCGCATTATGTTCGTCAAGGATAATGACGGCGACGAGAATTTCAATGTTTTCGCCGTCGATCCGTCGGCTGCTCCGGCCGCCGGTTCCCAAGTGCCCGCGCCAACAAATCTCACCAATGCCACCGGCGTTAGGACGCAGATCTACTCCGTTCCCGAATCCGAACCGGATTTTATCTACATCGGTCTGAACGAGCGCGACAAGGCCTGGCATGACCTGTACAAGGTTCAGATCTCCACCGGCAATAAAACGCTGGTGCGCGAGAACAAAGACCGCCTGACGGGATGGATATTCGACAATGCCGACAAAGTCAGGCTGGCGTCGCGTTCCACCGTAAGCGGCGATACGGAAATATTAAAGGTAGACGGCGACAAATTCACGACCATATATACGTGCGGCGTTTTTGAGACCTGTGCTCCGATCCGGTTCCACAAGAACAATAAACAGGTATATATGCTGACGAACAAGGGCGACCGCGACCTTGTCCAACTCGTCTTGTTCGATCCCGAAACCGGAAAGGAACAGTTCGTCGAACAGGACAAAAATAACCGCGTCGATTTTGGAAATGCAATCTTTAGCGATCGTACCGACGATCTAATTGCTACCGTTTATACCGACGACAAGACCCGCATCGAATGGAAGGACAAGAAATTCGAAAAGGACTACAACACTATTAAGAAACGCCTGGGCGACCGGGAGATCAACTTCGGCTCCGGTACGAAAGACGAGACGAAGTTCATTGTATCGTCCTTCAGCGACATCGATCCCGGTACCGTATGGGTTTACGACCGCAAGACGGGCAATCTCTCAACGCTGTATCAGGTCCGCGAAAAATTGGACCGCAAGGCTTTGTCGCCGATGCGGGCAATCCGCTATAAGTCGTCCGACGGACTCGAGATCCCGGCCTATCTGACGCTTCCGAAAGGTCTTCCTGAAAAGGGCCTCCCGTTGGTTGTCGTTCCGCACGGCGGGCCTTGGGGGCGTGATGTCTGGGGCTATGCCTCGATGGCTCAATTTCTGGCAAACCGCGGATACGCAGTGCTGATGCCGAACTTCCGGGCATCGACCGGGTACGGCAAGAAGTTTCTTGACGCCGGCAACGGACAGTGGGGCGATAAGATGCAGGACGACATCACCTGGGGCGTCAAATATCTCGTCGACCAAGGTACGGTAGATCCGAAACGTGTCGGGATAATGGGCGGAAGCTACGGCGGTTATGCTACGCTCGCGGGCGTTACCTTCACACCTGACCTGTACGCCGCGGCCGTTGCTATCGTTGCCCCGTCAAATTTGAATACGCTGCTCGGTTCGATCCCGCCGTACTGGGAATCGATCCGCACGCTTTTCCATAAGCGAATGGGCGACCCTAACACTCCGGAAGGAAAAGCGCAGCTCGATCGCCAATCTCCGCTGAATCACGTCGAGAAAATAAAAACGCCGCTGATGATCGTTCAGGGCGCAAACGACCCTCGCGTCAAAAAGGCAGAGGCCGATCAGATCGTCATCGCGCTTCGCGAACGGAATTATCCGGTTCAATACCTGCTCGCAGACGACGAAGGCCACGGTTTTGCGCGGCCTGTCAATAACATGGCGATGTTCGCCGCAGCCGAGAAATTCCTGGCTCAATACCTTGGCGGGCGTTACCAGGAATCGATGACCGCGAATGTTGAAAAACGACTTAAGGAGATCTCGATCGACCCGAAATTGGTTACGATGGGCAATAAGTCCTCAGCTGCCGGTTCGCCCGCCGCCAATGTCTCAGGAAAGTGGACAATGCTCGCCGACGCTGGCGGCCAGCAGATTCAGGTCTCGCTTGACCTGAAACAGAATGGTTCGGCGTTTGTCGGTTCACTTATATCGCACCTTGGACCTGGATCGGTTGAAAGCGGCCGTATAAACGGCAGCGAGATCAATTGCCTGATCAAGACCGAAATGGAAGGACAAATGACCGAGATCCAGTTGTCAGCAAAGGTAGAAGGCAATAAGATGGCCGGGACGATGAGCGTTCCCGGCATCGGCGACATCGCTTTCACTGCGACAAAAGACTGAATATCGATGATTCCGACGACTAAAAGGGCCGCTGACCAAAGCGGCCTTTTTTATTCTTAGAAATACTGGCATCATACAGAATCTGTCCAGATTCCGAACGCCGTTGCGAGCAGATCAAGCCCTCTCTTTATGCTTAATCCGTTGTATTTACTGTATTTACGGCTAGCGGTCTTAACGGCACGCCCGTTGCATATATCCTCCGTATAGCAATAGCTAAATCTGTATTCAAGGGGAGAATTTTGTAATGAACAATCAAGGAACATCCACCACAAGATCACGCGAAAACGGTATGCTTACCGGTCTATTCCGGGACCGTGAATCGACGGAGAACGCATATAGGTCGCTTCGTGACCGCGGTTACACCGACGATGAGATCAACGTGCTCATGTCGGATGAAACGCGAAATAAATATTATTCTGATACCGATTCCGAGTTGGCAGGCAATAAAGCTATGGAAGGCGCCGGAACCGGCGGAGCCATTGGCGGAACCCTCGGCGCGATCATCGGCGGTATTGCGGCGATCGGCACGAACGTCCTGATACCGGGGCTTGGCCTCGTCGTGTGGGGGCCCATTGCAGCGGCGCTGGCGGGAGCAGGAGCCGGCGGACTTACGGGCGGATTAGTCGGCGCGTTGATCGGCTGGGGCATTCCGGAAGATCGTGCGAAGGCCTATGAATCCGGCATTCGCGAAGGCGGAACGGTCCTTGGCGTATCGCCGCGTTCGGCCGAAGACGCAGATTACTTCGAGAATGAATGGCGGACCAACTATCGCGGGGAGCATATCTACAGGTAGGTGGTACCGTGGTCTCAGGCATGCACGACGCAGTATGCCTGAGGCCTTCTTTATTCTCCGCAAATGACCTGCGCGGCCAGCAGCGGCAGCGTCAGCTCATGATGTCCTGTTATCGCGAACCCCTTTCCCGCGCCGCCCGATGTCGGCCTTCTGACGACGTTAGTAAGCGGCCTATAATGCTGTACGAAATCAAAGTTTACGGTCGTTATGTCGTTCAGTTCGTGCCCGAGGTTTCGCACGACGGTCACGGCTTTTAGAAAGATCTCCGGCATCATGACGGCCGATCCATAATTAAGATAAACACCGCCGCCGTCCATTTCTTTTACGAGCGAACAAATAAGGCGAAAATCCCTGTGCGACGTGTCCCCAAGCGCTGCGCCATCACACGACGCATGAAAGTGCCCGATATCCGCGCCGATCGACAGATGTGCGGTAAACGGGATCTTCATCGAATATGTGGAACATAACAACGACTGCTCCGAGAACGGCGGCGATTGTGCCGACAATTCACGGCCCATCGCTTCGCCGAGGCCGATCGCATCGCTCATTCCGTTCTTAGCGGCGGCGTTCAACAATTCACCCGTCTCTTTCGACGCGCCGAAATCGCCGTGCCCGAGCGTTGCGTCCACATCCTCGCTCGTAAATCCGACCATTGCGATCTCCGCATCGTGCACCAGCACCGAACCGTTCGCCGCGACTGCCGAAACATAGCCGCGTTTCATCAAATCGATGATCACGGGTGCAAGTCCCGTCTTAACGACGTGCCCGCCCATTCCCCAAATGATCGGCTTTCCTCGTTCTTTAGCACGGCGGATGCGTGCGGCAACTTCGCGCAGCGAGCGCACGGCAAGAATATCCGGCAGCTTATCCAAGAATGTCCGAAGCGAATCATCTTCAGAAACCGGTTCGGCAATTTCCTTAACGGTCACCTTGCTGGGCCGCGATGCGAGTTCGTAAGTGTTTATTTTGTCTAGTTCTATCGGTGCAAGACCGTCGTATATCGACATCGAATCGAATATATCACAACCCGATCTTCCCTAGCGGTGCAGCTTGCAGAATTCCTTCGGCTCCTCGCCGGGCTTGAAATTGCGGGCGTCTTTCTCAGGACAATTCGCCGTCGCGCGCATGCCCGTGATTATGCAGACCTCGACGATCTTTCCGGCCGCGGCACGTCGCGGTGTCGACGTCGGCGAAGCCGCTGTTCCGGGCGATTCTCGTTCCATGTTTTCTTGCCACGTGCCGTTGATCGGTGTTGCCGCGGCATCCGGGCTGGGTGTTGCGTCGGGCTCCGGCGCAAGTTCAGGATACAGTTCGTCTGGGGGCAATTCCGGATCGGTTTCGGCCAGCGACCGACTCGGGACGGTTCCGCCTATAAAAAGCTCCACGCGGCGAAATTCCGCCGGCACGTCGGTTACAAATACCTCTTTCGGCGCGGGCAGCGATTCGGCGTACGGATCGCTCGGGCTCACGGATGCCGGTTCCGCGCTTGGCGCTTCCTGCGGCTGTGTTCCATCGAGTTCCTTGATCACCTTTCCGTTGCGAATGTCTATCTCGGCCTTGCGGATATTCGCGGGCATTGGCCAATCCCCATTCCATTCCGGGTGGCGCCCGAGCGCCTCTTTCATAAAATCCGCCCAGATAGGCATTGCCGAATCCGATCCTTTCATCCTAAGGTCGCTGCCGTCATCAAATCCGACATAGACGACACAGACCAGCTCCGGCGTAAATCCCGCGAACCATCCGTCCCGCGACGTTCCCGTCTTTCCCGCAAAAGCCGCCTTGCCCGCGGCGTTTCGAAATCCCCAACCCTGTACCTGAGCGGCCGTTCCGCGGTTTATCACGTCCTTCATGATGTCGTTCATCACATACGCGACCTCCGGCCTTATCACGTTCTTTTTATCTGGCGTAGGCGTGGCGACGATCGTCCCGTCGCCCCTTGTCACCTGCGTTATGGGCGTAGGCAGGACGCGGTCGCCGAGGTTCGGAAATATTGAGTATGCCGTCGCAACCTGCAGCGGCGTCGCTTCCGCCGTGCCAAGAGCCATCGACGGATATGCCCGCTCTACCTTTGGCATTCCGGCCTTTGTCGCGAGGTTCATCACGCGGCCGACGTTCAACTGCATCGCCAGGTCAACGGTTATGGTGTTCTTGCTCTTGACCAGCGCATCACGCAGCGTTATTTCCTGGTTCGAAAAATGATCTCCGTAATTGTTCGGCGAATACGATTCTCTGCCGTATGTGAACGTCTTCTTTTCATCCTTAACGACCGAAGCCGCCGTGAACAGCCGCGACCCCGAATCATAAGCCGAATTTATCGCCGTCGCGTAAACGAACGGCTTGAACACGGATCCGGGCTGCCGCATTGCATCGGTCGCACGGTTGAACTGGTTCTGAAGATAATCTCTCCCGCCGACCATCGCGACGATCTCGCCGGTCTGCGGACGCATCGCCACCAATGCCGCGTTCAGGCTTCCCGCCGGCTTTTTCGGAAACGCCTTGTCGAGTTTTTCAAGACGTTTCGCAACCGTTTCATATGCGATCCGCTGCAGGTCCGGGTCGATCGAGGTATAGACGCGGTAATGCTGCAGAGCCTCGGGGTCGGATACGACCTTCGGCAGCTCTTCGATCGCATACTGCGAAAAATACGGCATTCCCTGAAGGTCGCGGCGGTTCGATATCTTTTTCAATTCTATTGCCGTCCGTCGGCCTTCGGCATTCTGCTGTGCCGATATCTCGCCGGCCTCGAGCATTGAATCCAGGACCTGATTCCGGCGTTCCGTCACCTTTTCGATATTCTTGTATGGATTGTAGCGGTTCGGGCTGCGGATTATCCCGGCGATAAACGCCGCCTCGGGCAGCGAGAGCTGCGTCACGTCCTTTCCGAAATACGCGTTCGACGCCTCGCCGACGCCGTATATTGCCAAGCCCGACTGTTGCCCCAAATAGATCTGGTTTGCATAGAGCGTGAATATCTCCTGCTTCGAAAGCCTCGTCTCCAGAATGATCGACATATAGGCTTCTCTGATCTTCCGCTCCAGCGTCGGCTCGTTCGTCAACAGCAGGTTTTTTACGAGCTGCTGCGTGATCGACGAACCGCCCTGATTTTCCAGCGGGCCGTCTTTCTCGCTGTCGTATCGCCGCCACGCCGCTCGTGCGATGCCGCGAAGATTTACGCCGCGATGCTCGAAGAACGCGCGGTCTTCTGTAACCGTGATCGCCTTTATAAGCTGCGGCGGCAGGTCGTTGAACGTCACCGTCTTTCGCCGTCCGTCGCCTTCGGCTGCGACCGTGCTTAGCATTCTGGGTTCAAGCAGCGACTTTTCGGCTTCGGTCCCCTGATCGGAATCGACGATCTTTGCGACTGATTTTCCGTCCTTTGCAAATTTTACAGACAGCGAGTGAAACACCTTCTTGCCGTCGATGGTCCCCGTCGAACCAGGCTCGATCTTGAGGTCGCCGCCCTCGACCGAATAGCGGCTCCGCGAAGCATCCGCTCGATCGTTCTTCTCTATATATCCCGCGGACTTCAGGTATTCGATCAACGCCGGCATCGTCGTTGCTTCACCCGTTTTCAGGATCTTCGGCGCCGAATATATTCCTGCGTTCGGCGTAAATATCTCGCCGCTCAGCAGCCGATTATCGATCGTGTCGGAAAATTCGAACCAGTAATATGTCAGCGTCAGAAACCCGCCGAGCACTATAAGCAGCGACAGAGCCAGGACCCACGGGCTGAAGATCTTTCGCATCACGCGTCGGGACCGCGATGGCGGCGGAGCCTGATACGATGCGATTCGGCGCGTCTTTTTCCATCCGCGCGGCGGGCTCTTCGATCGGCCTGATCTCGTTGGTCTCATCTGCTGCATTTTTGAATACTTATGAAGATTTAGTGCGGAGTTCAATAATGGCGGTTGCCTGATTTAATTCTAACGGTTCGGCGTCGCGGGTGTCCAGAGATTAATTCGGTCCATTTACCGCCATTTTGCGTTGCCTTCGGCCAGCCCTCGGCGGGATATTTGCGATATAATGAGCCGATGAAGGTACTGGTCACCGGCGGAAGCGGTTTTCTCGGCACGTACATCCGCAAATACTTCAATGCCGACGATCTGTCGCGGCGTTCCGGCCACGACATACTAAATTTGCAGGACGCGGCGATCGCCGGCGAATACGACGTCGTTATCCACCTCGCCGCGCACCTCGACAAATCGCCCGACGCGGCCGAAGAGGTTTTTTTGACGAACGTCGACGGCACCGTCAATCTCCTGCGAAACATGAAGCCCGATTCCGTGTTTATCTTCGCCTCGACCAAGGATGTTTACGGCCGATTCGCAGACAATTATCGCGAGGTGCCGGAAAGCTGCCCGACGATGTATTCAGGCCAATCTGCACTCGAATGGTCGAAACTGATCGCCGAACGCTATATCGAATATTATGCCCATCAAAATCGTTTCCGTGCGTGCATTTTCCGGTTATCGACGATCGTCGCCCCGGCAAGTGACGGCAACGTTCCCAATTTTCCGGCCGCATACGCCGAAGCAATAAACACCGGCGAGCGCATCCATCTTCCGGGAAAGGGCCGGCCGAGGCGCGATCTTTTATACATCGACGATCTGTCGCGCGCGTGCGAAACGTTTATCGATTCGGTCATATGCCACGGGCTGTACAATCTGGGCGGCGGCCGCGAAAATTCCCTGTCGCTGCGGGAACTTATTGAAAAGCTGGAAGAGGTTTCCGGGCTCCAGGCTGTGATCGATGAATCCGTGAACGTGCCCGCCCCGGCACCAATGAATTATGTCACGGACCTATCGATGGTCTCGCAGGAACTCGGCTGGAAGCCGGAAACGAAGCTTGACGACGCCTTGAAAAGCTTGTTCGAGCATGTTGCTGTATAGAAAATTTACCCGATGAAGATCGTAGTCCGCGGAACGAATTGGATAGGCGATGCGGTGATGGCGATTCCCGCGATGCGCGAGCTGCGCCGCATTTTTCCTGGCGCGCACATCACGCTTCACACGCGATCATGGGCGGAAGGCATATTTCGCGACGCCGATTTTATCGATGCGATCCTTCCCTTCGACAGGGGCGAATCCCGGCTTTCTGACGTTATCGAACAATCCAAAGTATTAAAACAGGGCGAGTTCGATCTTGGCATAATTTTGCCGAATTCGTTTGCCTCTGCGCTTACTATGCGCTTTGCGGGCGTCCGCGACAGGTTCGGTTATTCCCGCGAAGCCCGCCGGTTCTTTCTGTCGCATCCCGTTCCGGTCCCGAAATGGAAGAGCGAGCGCCACGAAGTATTCTATTATCTGAACCTGATCGGACAGGTCGAACGCGAAATGCTCGGCAGCGATACCGTCGGCGGCCGCGAACCCGAATCCGCGGTTGCTGTTTCCGAAGAGCGGCAGCGGCAAGCACGTTCAGTACTCAGCGATGTCGGATGCGATGCCCTGCGCCCGCTAGTCACGCTCGGCGTCGGCGCCGCTAATTCAAGGGCAAAGCGATGGCTGCCCGAATACTATGCCAGGCTTAACGACATGCTCGCATCCGAACTTAACGCCAACGTCGTCATCGTTGGTTCAAAAGACGAGGAACCGGTCGCGGCCGAGGTCTTCGAACTCTCCGCTGTGAAACCCGTCATTCTCGCGGGTAAGACCGGCCTCGATGAAGCGGTCGCGGTCCTAAGCGTGGCAGATCTGATGATCTCGAACGACATGGGCCTCGCGCACGTCGCGCCGGCCGTCGGCACTGAAACCATAGTCATATTCGGCCCGACCGACCCGACGACAACGCGGCCATATTCCCCCAAAGCCTCGGTCGTCCGCGTCGATGTCGAATGTTCGCCCTGTATGCTTCGCGATTGCCCGATCGACCATCGGTGCATGGTCCGCGTCACGCCAGAAACCGTTTTCGCTTTGGCAAAGGAAAAACTTTCCGCGGTGCGGTATCATTCTGTTAACTGATTATGAAAAAAGGTCAAAAGGCCATTTTTATCGACCGCGACGGCACCCTGATCGAAGAGGTCAATTTCCTCTCGCGGATCGAGGACCTGAGGTTCTTCCCGTTCACGGACGATGCCGTAAAACTTCTGAAACAGAACGGTTATCTGATGATCGTGGTCACGAATCAATCCGGCATCGGCAGAAAGCTGTTCGAAGCACGCGATATGCATTCGATCCATGACGAGATCCAGTCGCTGTTGACCGAAAAGGTTGACGGATTCTATTTTTGCCCGCACCTGCCGGACGAAGGCTGCGAATGCCGCAAACCAGGCTTGGGAATGATCAACGCGGCATGCCGTGATTTTGAGATCGACCTGGAAAATTCGTGGATGATTGGCGACAAACGGATCGATATCGAAACGGGATTCAATGCGGGGATCAAAACTGCGGCCGTCATGACCGGCTACGGCCGGCGCCAGATCGACGAACTCGAGCGACGGCCCGACGTAGTGGCAAAAGACCTTTGGGAGGCAGCATCCGCGATCGTCAACGGCGGCATAATGGATTAGTCGGTGCTGCTTCGGCCGAAATCGTCTTCGATCCGCTCGATGTCATCTTCGCCGAAATAATCGCCCGTCTGCACTTCGATGAACACGAGCATTTCGCTCGCATCGGGATTCTCCACACGGTGCGCCGACCGGACCGGGATGTCGATCGATTCGCCCGAATTGACTAGAATTTCATCGCCGTTTAATGTAACCTTAGCTACGCCGCGGACCACTAGCCAGTGTTCCGAACGCCGCGAATGACGCTGATAGCTCAGCCGTTTTTCCGGCAGTACTTCTAACCTTTTTACTTTATAGTTCTCGCCTTCGTCGAGGATCGTAAAATTGCCCCATGGGCGGTGATCGACGAGCGGCTGATTCACGGTTTTTCCTGATTCGTCCATATCGCGTCCCGTTAGAGTATGACAAGTGTAGACGAAAATAGTTTTTCAGCCAATCCTCGTGCGATCCAGCTCGTCCAGACACTGATCATAGGCCGGCTGATGGTCACCTTTCTGCTCCTGGTCACTAGCTGGATCTGGTACAAGGGCAGGCTCGAGATCACGCTGGAAACCATCCCGCAGGAACCGTTCCTGATCTTTATCATCGCCGTCGGGCTGACGGTCGTTTACTTTTTCCTTCTCCGGCTCAGCAAAAGCCTTATCTGGCAGATACGTGCCCAGTTCCTGCTCGATGCGCTGATGATCACGTGGCTCGTCTGGCGCACGGGCGACCTCTCTTCGCCGTATGTTACGCTGTATATTGTACTTATCAGCGTATCCAGCATCTTTCTCAAACCCCGCTCTACGCTGGTCGTTGGCCTGCTCTGCGTATTTTTGTTCGTAACTCTGGCGACACTGGTTACCTTTGGCGTAATAGACACATCCGACGCCGCCCGTTCGATGGGAAGCACGATTCAGATCGTCAGCTTCCACGTCGTTGCGCTGCTCGTCGTCGGGCTTCTCGCGTCTCGTCTGTCCGAACGCCGTTTCTCCGGCGAACAGTTAAAAGAGGCCGCCGCGAACCTTGCAAATCTCCGCGCCTTGCACGAACGCATCATCGAATCCATCCGCTCGGGATTGATCACAACCGATCTCGAAGGCCGAATATTCACCTTTAACGCCGCTGCCGCCGAGATCACCGGCCACACCGTCGAAGAAATGACCGGCCGCAGCATTTTTGAGCTCTTTGGCGATATCAGACAGGCGATCGACCTTTCGGTGGCTGTCAGCGAAGGCGAACAGCAGCCGCGTTTCGAAGCCGATCTCGTCACACCCGAAGGCTTCGCCGTCCGCATCGGCTATGCCATCTCTCAGCTCTTTTCAGAAACCGGCGAATCGACGGGGCTGATCATTACCTTTCAGGACCTGACCGAAATACGCTCGATGGAAGAAAGCGTTCGCCGAAAGGACCGTCTCGCCGCCGTAGGCCGCGTCGGAGCGGGCCTCGCGCACGAGATACGTAATCCTCTCGGCGCTATGCGCGGCGCGATCCAGGTCCTGCAGTCGAATACGCCGCCGGAATCTGTCCAGGCCGACCTTATGGGCATCATCCTGCGCGAATCCGACAGGTTGAATTCCATCATCACCAACTTTCTCAGCTTCTCGAAACCAAAGGTCGGCAGCTATACCGAGATCGACATCTGCGAAGCCGTGCGTGACACGATGACGCTGCTTCGCCACAGCCCGGACGTCTCCAAGAACCACGTCATCGACGCCGCGATTCCCGACACGCCCGTGTTTATCTTCGCCGACGTGACACAGATCAAGCAGATCTTCTGGAACCTTGCACGCAACGCGATCCAGGCAATGCCGAACGGCGGTACGCTGAAGATCGCCGTCGAACCTATCCCGAATAACCGCATCCGCATAACGTTCGAGGACACGGGCCGCGGAATGTCCGTCGATCAGGTCGAACAGCTCTTCGAGCCTTTTTCGCATTCGACCTCCGGCGGCACCGGATTGGGACTTTCGATCGTTTATCAGATAATCCGCGATCACAATGGCACGATCAACGTCCGCAGCCTCGAGGGTGAAGGCTCGACCATCACGATCGAACTCCCGCGCGAGGTTCGGATCGTGACGGGCGACGATACCGGTTCCGTCGAAACCGCTGCGACACCCAAACTGACTGAGTTCCTGAACGTCCGGTCCGGTGAATCGGACATTTCATCTTGAATTTTAACAGTGTTTTCTGTGACAATAGAGACGCGGCACTGCCGCATCACCCTGAGCGCCTTCAATAAGTTCATTAATTCGTTTTTCTAATGTCAAACATACTGATCGTCGACGACGAACAAAGTTACAGACAGCTTCTGAGCCTTGTATTTGAAGGCGACGGCCATACCATTCGAACCGCCGGAAACGGCCGTGAAGCGCTTGCTATGCTCCGCCTCGAACCGGCCGACCTGATCATTTCAGACGTTCGTATGCCGGACATAGACGGCATTGAAATGCTCCGCAGCGTCCGCGAAACTCTTCCGGACGTCGGCGTCGTGCTGATGACGGCATTCGCGTCCGTCGAAACCGCCCGCGAAGCATTCAAACTGGGCGCAGACGATTTTATTCAGAAGCCATTCGATGTTGACGAACTCAAGCTCATCGTCAAAAAGACGCTCGAAAAACAGGCGCTGATCGACGAGAACCGCGCCTTCAAACGCGCCCAGCGTGAGCGCGGCAGCGTCAAGAACATCATCGGCAATTCCTCCAAGATGGCCGGCATTTTCCAGATGATCGAGACCGTCGCCGAGGTCCAATCGACCGTGCTCGTCACCGGCGAAAGCGGCACGGGTAAGGAACTCGTCGCACGCGCTATTCACGACCTCAGCCCGCGTGCCGAAAAGCCCTTTATTTCCATAAATTGCGGTGCGTTCACCGAAACTCTGCTCGAATCCGAACTATTCGGCTATATAAAAGGTTCGTTCACGGGCGCGAATACTAATCGCAAAGGCCTTTTCGAAGCCGCAAACAAAGGAACGATCTTCCTGGACGAGATCGGCGAAATGTCGCCGGCAATGCAGGTAAAACTCCTCCGCGTGCTGCAGGAACGAAAGGTCCGCCCGGTCGGTGCACACGATGAATCGCCCATAGACACTCGTGTCATCGCGGCCACGAACCGCGACCTGAAACAGATGTCCGCGGACGGCACGTTTCGCGAAGACCTTTTTTATCGAATTTCGGTCATCCCCATTCACCTTCCGCCGCTTCGCGAACGCCGCGAGGACATCCCCGAGCTCGTAAACCATTTCATCGGAAAGTTTTGCGAACAGACAGGCCGGCCGCTGTCGATCTCGAACAAGGCGATGCAGCTTCTTGAGAACTATATGTGGCACGGCAACGTCCGCGAGCTCGAACACACGATCGAACGCGCCGTCGCTCTCGAACGCGGTGACGAGATCCAGCCCGAACGCCTGCCCGAACACATCACAAATTACAACCCGGAACGGATCAAGGCGGAATTCGACCTGCCGGACACCGGCCTAAACCTGACCGCCCATCTCGATTCGCTCGAACGCACATACGTTCTCGAAGCGCTCCGAAAGACCGGCGGAAACCAAACCAAAGCCGCCGACCTCCTCCAAATGCAGGTCCGCTCCCTCCGCCACCTGCTCGACAAACACAACATCCGCTCGCTCTCCGCCCAAATGCGAAACGGCGATTAACATCTACGCTGGTCCGTCTCAAAATGTACAGCGGACCGCCGGTCCGCCCGCAAGTGTACGGCAGACCGCCGGTCCGCCATCAGCTGTACGGCGGACCGCTGGTCCGCCAACCCCGCAGCCCATCGGCCCGCAAATTGTCCCAACAAACCTCTGCGCAAACACCGCCGACCACCGGTCCGCGTTACACTCCCCAGCCCACATCACATTTCCCCTAGCCTCGTAGAGGCGTCCCGTTTGTAGAACCGCCTACCAAACTATGATTCCTAGCTCCGTAGGAGCGACCCGTTTGTAGAACGACATGCCCAATTAATGACCCAAGCTCCGTAGGAGCGACCCGTTCCCACACCGCCCAAACCAACGGGCCGCTCCTACGGAGCTTCAAATATGTTCTCGACCCATTACTACAAACGGACCGCTCCTAACGGAACTCAAATCAAACCTCCTCTTCCTTTGCGTCCTCCGCGTCTTTGCGTGAAAACCTTGCCGAAGCCCGCACGCAGCAACGGCGAAACACTCGCCACAAGTCAGAACCACCTCGCGTTAGCGTGTGGGTTCTTCCATTGCCGAAGCCCGCTCCCATTGCCGAAGCCCGCACGCAGTAAGGGCGAATCACTCACCGCGATCGAAATTAGATCGCCCCGGGCTTTCCTCTCACAAATTGCCACCGGCCTTCCTCTTTATAAATTGCCACGGGCTTCAGCCCGTGGTCACCGCCCAACAAATTCCCCGGCTTTAGCCGAACTACGCCAAAAAAACATTCATCCTTCCGGCTTCAGCCAAATTGGGCTAAAGCCCGGCCAATACTAACGCCCTGATCCCCGAGCTAAAGCTCGGGGCAATTTATAAACCCAAACCAAGCATGACCACAATTCTCCTCCACTCCCCTACTCCCTTCCTCCCCTACTCCCCCACTCCCCAAACCCCGCACATGACAATTTCTGTCATCCCCTGATTACCAAAATCTGTTAATTTTCCGGGCCTTCACGACCCGCCCAAACGATCAAACAGAGATGCCGCAACACGCCAACCCCAGTACTTATAGCCACTTACAAATTTTCGCCCCATCCCGCCCGACTTTGGCACGCATGTTGTAATTAGCCATCACGCCTGGGAAGGTAGAAAAAGACTCAAACAAACTAGGAGATTGTGAATTAGAAATGAAAAATCAAAAAGGTTTCTCTCTTATCGAACTTTTGATCGTTGTCGTGATCATCGGCATCATCGCTGCGATCGCTATCCCGAACCTGCTGGCGGCACGCCGCTCGGCCAACGAAGGCTCGGCAGTTTCTTCGCTTCGTACAGTTCACGGTGCTCAGGCTACCTACCAGGCAACATCTGGTAACGGCGCCTATGCCGGAACCAACGGTACCGCTGATGCGGTCGGCTTTGCTCAGCTTCATAATGCTGGCTTGATCGACGCAGTCCTGGGTGCTAACCCGTCGCAGAAGAGCGGCTATGGTTTCACCATGATCAAATATGATGCCGTTATCGGCGCTACCCCGAGCCCCGCTTCGTTCGCCGCTATGGCAAAACCGACCGGAAACACGGGTATCACCGCTACCGGAACGCGTAACTTTGCTATCGCAACCGACGGTGTTCTCAGTGCCGAAACCCTCCCGACGGGTGGTGCAGGTACGATGGCACTCGGCGGATCGGCTGGTACCGGAGCTTCCTACAGCGGCGGCACCGTCATGGGCAACTAATTACTTTAAGTTGACTAACATTGAAAAGGAGGCGATCTTTACCGATCGCTTCCTTTTTTGCTTCCCTCCAAACTCTCCGGCCGCCTTCCGATGATGCAGATGACCCCGACAAAATTCATCAGCCTAAACGATCCCGCCACGCTCTTCTGTATAGGCTGGGCCGCCGCGATGCTCGCGCTGATCTTCCCCGTCCCGCCTGTCTGGGACACGTTCATACATCCCTGGCGGATCGAATTCGTCGTGTCGCTCTCACTGTCTCTTTTCCTCATTGCCGGCTTCTTTCTCTTCCGCGACCGCATCACTCTGCCTGTCCTGTCGTCTGACGAGATAAAATTCGTCGTCCTTCCGATGTCCGCATTTATCGTCTGGAGCGCTCTCTCCGCACTTTGGGCCGTCTCGTGGCGTTCCGCCGTGCACCACACGCTACTCTGGTCGGTTTACCTCGTTTTCTTCATCAGCGTCCGCCGCCTTCTTGAGGCCGGCCGCACGTACCGGCCTCTTTTCTCGCTTTTAACGGTCTTCCTAGCGTTTTTCGGCGTATTTGCACTCGCCGGATATCTGACCTATCTATCGATCGGCGGCGCCACAAATAACGGCATCGTCTTTTCGAAATTCGGCGAACAGGTCAACGCCGTTTTCCCGTTTGTGCTGCTCGCCGTCATCCGCTTTCGTTCAAAACGGTTCGCCGTCGGCGTCGTAATACTTGCACTGCTGTGGCTGCTTATCCTGTGCGGGCTCGGCAGAATGAACCTTCTGATATTTGCTGCGTCTCTCGCCATTACGGCCGCGGTGGTATTCGCCGTGCCCCGTATGCGAATGTATCGCCGCCGGTTTTGCGTTGCCGCATTTGTGCTTCTGATAGTTCCCGCCGTCCTGTTCAGCCTGCCCGCCGCGTCCGCCGGCGACGGCGTTTCGACAGCCTCCAGGCTTTCCGGAAATTCGGTGACGCAGGGCAGCAATTCGTTCCGCGTGCTTATGGCAAAGCTTTCCCTGGAAATGCTTAAGGCCCACCCGATGGCAGGCGTCGGAGCGGACAATTTCGGGTTCGAAACCAATAGATTCCGTGCGCGGTACGGGCAGGCGAACCCGGACGATCCCGACCTTGCACAAGCCGAAAGCAATATTCCCGAACGCGCCCACAACGAATTCCTACAGATCGCGGCCGAACTCGGGATCGTCGGCATCCTGATCTTTTCGTGGTTTCTGTTCGGTATCTCGGTGATGGCATATCGAGCATTTCGCCTGCCGAAATTCTCCCCGTATCGTTTCGCCGCCCTGCTGGGTATCGCCGCATTCCTTGCCAGCGGCCTCGTTACATCCTACTCGTTCCGCATCGTGCAGAACGGCCTCGTGTTCTTCCTTTTGCTGGCCGTCTGCTCGAAATATTACCTCGCCGAAACAGGGCGGTCAGTCAAACCGGATCCGGCTCACCGCCGAGCTCTGACACCGGGCTTCGCTTTCGCTCTCTCATCGTGTTTACTGCTCCTGGCGTTCAACACCGTCCGGGTTTCAAGCGTCATAATCGCCCAGCAATCAAATTATGACCCCGACATGTCCGCGGCCTCCCGGAGCTACGAAACTGCGATTCGCATCGATCCCGAGAACGCCTATGCATTACGTGATCATGGATTGCGCCTTTTCAACGACGGCGATTACGCGGCCGCATCCGATCGCCTGTCCGCCGCGATCGCTCTTGGCCTTGCGACCTCCGCCGACTTTTCATACCTCGCCAGCGCACAGAGCCTTGCCGGCGACGATATCGCTGCCGAAACGACCATGGCCCGTGCGGCCGAAATGTATCCGCGTTCGCCGTTCGTGTTGACTCGCTATGCCGTCCTGCTTAAAAATAACGGCAAGGCCGCCGAAGCCGAACGCCAATTCGGCAGGGCATATTCGCTCGACCCGGCCGCCGCAAATACCTGGATGACGCTTATAACACGCGGGCCGCGAGCCGCCTCGGACCTTGCTTTCAAGCAAAAGGACCACGCCGCAATAATGGACCTGCGGCCCGCGGAATCCATCTACGCCGTGGTTTCGGAACGCGACATCAGATTCCCGGATGAGCGGATCAAGCTGCCGTTCGAGCAGTTGTCCAAGCTAAAGCCCTAACCGATCGCAGAGTTCAGTCGCACCGGTTCTTCAATGAATAACGAATTAATTTCCAGGCTGAAATATGCCCTGATACCCGCGGTCATTCTCGCGGTTTTTGCCGTTTATCCGCAGATCTCTCAATGGGCCGCGCAGGGCGAAAATTATCAGGGCGCGTATTTCGTCGCGAATTATGACGAGGTCGCCTATTCGGCGTACGTCAACGCGATCGCCGAAGGCAAGCCTCGGAAATACGATCCGTTCGTCGCGAAAACCGAAGAGCACGAATCGATCTATTCGATCCAGTTCGTACCCGCATATCTTATCGCCGTACCTGCTCGAGCATTGGGCGTTTCAACCTCAACGGCGTTCATCGTACTGATCTTGCTGATCGCCGCCGCCTCGGGCTTCGCCGTTTTTTTTCTGCTCTCTGAATTAACAGACGATCCACGCCTCGCGGCCGCCGGCACGCTCGCCGTGCTGTGCCTCGGCTGTGCCGTCGCCTATCAGGGTGAGCTGCGATCGATGATCGACGGGCGGATCTTGATCGATTACTTCCCTTTCATGCGCCGCTACCAGCCCGGCGTAGGTTTTCCGGCATTTTTTCTGTTCCTGATATTTACCCTGCGTTCGGTTCGGGCAACGAGCTTGCGTGTGTGCGCCGCATACGCCGCCGCGGCCGGCTCGGTCTTCGCCGTTCTGATCTTTACGTACTTCTACCTCTGGACCGCCGCCGCGGGTTGGCTCGCTTGCCTGGCCGTGACAGTCGCTTTCGCTGATCGCAAACGTCTGAAGAACACTCTGGCCGCCGCGGGCGTCATTCTGGCATTCGGCGTCGCGGCAGGCATTCCGTATTGGTCAATGCTCTCGAACCGCGCGCCGAACATCGACGCCGTTCAACTCCTCACCGTCTCGCACGCGCCGTATTTAATGTCGCCTATTGCCGTTATCGGCATAATGCTCTTCATAGCGTTCATGTTCTTGCATCTCCGTAATGCCGGCGATACCGACACGCCCACGATCTTCGGAATGTCGTTCGCGCTCTTGCCTGCTGTTCTCCTCAACCAGCAGATCCTTACCGGCCATTCCCTCCAACCCGTTCATTACGAGATCTTCATCGCGAATTATCTGCTGCTTGCGGGCATCGTTCTGTTGGTACATCGCCTGATGCGAACAATCGCACCCGGCCATACCAACAACGCGAAGATTCTTGTCACTATTGGCACCTTCGCTGTCATCTGGGGCTTCGTCGAAACCACTGGCTCCGTGCGCCGCGGCGCGGTCACCGCCGAGATCCGTGACAGCTCGGTAAATGCTATCCGATACGTCGCCGGCGGCTCCGAAACGCACCATACACCCGTCGTCCACGCCAACAATTTCGTCACTGCCGACTACGTACTAACCGAATCGACTGCCCGTCCGCTCTGGAACCCGCACACGTCCTCCGCCGGCGGCGTCTCCATCGACGAAAACCGCCGTCTGTTCTATCAATACCTTTATTATTCAGGCTTTACGGAGAAGGACCTCGCCGACGCGATACAGCGCGGCAACTTCGAAGTGACCGCCGCGATTTTCGGATCCGAACGCGCCTTGCCCGAACTCGGCACCGGGTCCGCTCCGATAACACCGGGCGAAATTAACTCGGAAGCCGCTCGCTACAAGGCCTATTCCGAGGCCTTCAACACCGCCGAGGCCGCCAACCCGGGCATCGATCACCTGATCGTCCCCGCCGAAGCCGAACCCAGCTTCGCCAATGTCGACCGCTGGTACGACCGCGGCGCGCCCCGGGATTTTGGGATGTTCCGCGTCTATCACCTGACCCCGAAACATGCCCGACAGTAAGCAGTATTTGCGGCTCTTACCTCCGATTGTGCTATAATTTCCGAGGCAGATTCCTGCCGGCACCCCTAGTTCAATCGTTGATTTTTAAAGATCGTGAAGAGTGATTTTCTGATACGGATCGCAGCAATCTCGAAGAATACCTTCCGCGAAGCCGTCCGCGACCGGGTCCTTTATAACCTTGTCCTGTTCGTGCTGCTGCTGGTGGCATGTGCCATATTGCTCGGCGATCTGACCGACGGGCATGAAGCACGGACCATCGTAAATATCGGCCTGAACGCCATGCTCTTCTTCGGCACGTTCATCGCTATCTTCGTCGGAGTAGGCCTAGTTTCGAAGGAGATCGAGAAACGCACGGTGTTCGCCATCTTCGCAAAGCCAGTCGGCCGCGGTGAATTCATCGTCGGAAAATATCTTGGCCTTTGCCTGACGCTTGTCGTAAACATTCTGGTTATGGGGCTTGGCGTCTCGCTCGCCCTGCTCTATGTCGGCGGCACCGCTCTGGCGGCATCTGTCTGGGGCTCTATCCTTCTTATTTTCTTTGAGTTGACGATCCTGACTGCCGTCGCCATTCTTTTTTCGTCATTTTCCTCGCCCGCGCTTTCTGCTCTTCTAACGTTTTTCGTCTTTATTATTGGGCATTTCAGCTCGTCCCTTCGTGATCTTGCTGCAAATCTCGAATCCGCTGCGGCAAAGGCCGTCTTTAACGCGATCTATTACGTCTTGCCTAATCTGTCCCATTTTACGTTCGTTACTAATGCCGCTCACGGCGACATTCCGCCCGCCGCGATGCTCGGCGGAGCAGCAGCATACGCACTTGTTTTCAATGTGATCCTGATCGCCGCAACGATCCTGATCTTCAGCCGCCGCAATTTCAAATAATTTCAGATGCACCAAAAGACCGCAAAAACCGTGACCGCCGCGGCCCTGATCCTGATCGGGTTCGCCTGTGCGTTTTGGCTTACGCGGTACGTCGAAGGCGTGCGGCCGCCGCTGCCCGCGGGTTACGAGGACCAGGACCTCGCTCTGCAAGGCTCGCGGCTTAAAGGCTTCGCGTTCGGTGCTGAAGGGCTTGCTGCCGATTGGTATTGGATGAATTCCCTTCAGTATGTCGGCAAAAAGATCTCAAGCGTTGGGCTGGAGAATCTGAACATCGACGATATGAAGTCCCTGAACCCGCGGCTGCTTTATCCCTACCTCAACAACGCGACGGAGCTGGACCCGCGGTTCATTCCGGCTTATTCATACGGCGCTACGATTCTGCCCGCGATCGATCCGCAGCAGGCCATTGCGCTTACGGAAAAGGGTATCGCCGATAACCCCAATGAATGGCGGCTGTACCAATACCTCGGCTACATTTACTGGCGGCTCGGGCAGTATGACAAGGCGGCCGAGGTGTACGCTAAAGGCTCCGAAATTCCCGGCGTTCCGTCGTTTATGGCAATGATGGCGGCCTCGATGAAGACAAAGGGAGGCAGCCGCGACACAGCCCGCGAAATATATCGCCAGCTCTATAACGAAGCACAGGAAGAAGGGACCCGCGTCACCGCCGAGATACGCCTTATGGAGCTCGATTCGCTGGATGAACGCGACGGCATCCGCCAGTCCATTGCCGCGTTTAAGGAAGCAGCCGGCCGATGCCCCAAAAACTGGTCCGAATTGATTCCGCAGCTCCAAAAGATCGAGCTTCCAAATGGCCGCGAATTTCGCATCGACCGCTCTAACAATCCTGTCGATCCAAGCGACGCACCATACGTCCTCGATCTCGCATCCTGCGACGTCAGGCTCGACGAAGCCCGGACAAAAATGCCGCTTAATTGACGCATGAATCTTCGCCCTGACAATCTTGGCACAGCGGCCGTGATCGCATTTGCGGCGAGCGTTTTGATCGCGCTGCCGGTGTTGATCTGGGGCATCCCACAGGGCAGTGCCGACCTGATCCACCACCTCCAGATAGTAAACACTTATCTCGACTCGTTCCGCAGCGGCCATTTCCAACCGGACTGGAACGCCTTTGAGAATCTTGGCTACGGTGATGTGACCGTCCGGTTCTATCCGCCGCTGATGCACATTACGATCGCGTTTTTTGTGCTTGTTTCGGGCAGTTGGCTTGTTGCTGTTTTGCTTGCGTTCGTGTTTTGGTCGTTTGTTGGGGCGTTCGGGATGATCTGCCTGGCAAAGGAGCTCCTGGGCAACCTTCGTCTTGGAATTGTCGCCGGAGTTATATTTCTGCTGACGCCGTATCATTTGAACCAATTCTACAATTCCGGCATGTATGGCGAATACGCGGGGCTTTCCGTCCTGCCGTTTTGCGTGCTGATGTGCAAAAAGGTTTGCGACAACGTACGACCGGCCAATATCGCACTCTTCGGCGCGTCCGTCGCACTACTCATCCTAAGCAATATCCCGCAGACCGTTGTCGGTGCCGTCGCCGTCGGAATTTTTGCCCTCTTCTTTTTGGAACGTACTAATTTGTTGCGACAGGTCGCGGGCCTTTTGACCGGGGCGTTATTGGGAGCGGCAGCGAGCAGCTTTTATTGGATCCGGGTCGTAAAGGAAATGTCGTGGATCAATATTTCCCAGCCGAATACCGACCCGCTGTACGATTACCGCAATCATTTTCTGTTCGCGGACCTGTCATTGGACGCTTCGGGGCTCTGGTTCGCCTTCGCCTTTTTTGCAGCCTCGCTGGCGATCATCTCAATAGCGCTCATCGCTTCAGGAAAGCTATCCGAACTCATGAAACACCGCGAATTGCGGCCTCTGATGGCGCTTACCGCCGTGTCGATCTTTATGGCCGTTCCGCTCAGTCGTCCGCTTTGGGACAATATCGACCTTCTGCAGCGCGTCCAGTTTCCGTGGCGGTTCCTATCCGTATTCAGCCTGGGATTCAGCGTCATTTTCGCTTTTACCCTCGGGTTCATAACCGCAGATAACCTGCGAAGATACAGGCCGCATTGCATTGTGCTCATCGGGCTTTTCTGTATTTTCGCCACATTCTCCGTCAAACAGGTCATTCTTGGCGCGATCCATATCGAACCTGGATTGACCCAAAAGGTCATTGACGAAGCCATTCCCGCCAAAGGCCTCTGGCATTGGCGTCCGACATGGGTTGATGAGAAGGCTTTCGGTGTTAAGGAAAAGGTTCTAATGAGCTCTCGCGAATCCGAGATTCGTCACTGGGAGCCTGGATATATTGACTTTACGGTTACGGCTGGTCCCGAGGCCGACGCCCGATTGGCTGTCATGTATTATCCGTATTGGAAAGCGACAGTAAACGATGAACCGGCTTCCGTTCGCCCTTCTGAAGACGGAGCTGCGTCGATCACAGTCCCGGCAAGTGATTCTAAGGTGGTTCTCGAATTTGTTGAGCCCCAATATACTTATTATGCCCGCGCGGTCTCTGCATTAGCGTGGATGATAATACTTATAGGTTCTGGAACGGCTATTTTGCGACGAAATAAGAGTTTAAGCTGACTATGGAATACATCATCGAGATAGAAAACCTTTCCAAAGACTACGAAACCGGCTTCTGGCGGAAAAAGAAGGTTCGGGCGCTCGACGGCCTGAACTTAAAGGTAAAGGGCGGTCAGATATTCGGGTTTCTCGGCGGAAACGGTGCCGGCAAAACGACCACGATAAAGATCCTGATGACGCTGCTGTTTCCCACGAGCGGATCGGCACGGATTCTTGGCCGCGATATTTCCGACACGTCGATGCACAGCCGTATCGGCTATTGCCCGGAGAACCCGTATTTTTACGATTATCTTACCGCTCGGGAACTGATGAATTACTTCGGGTCCCTGTTTCGGATGGACGCCCTGGAACGCGCTAGCAGAGCGGATCAGTTACTTTCCACAGTGGGACTCGCGAAAAAGGACTGGGACAAGCAGCTTCGAAAGTTCTCGAAAGGCATGCTGCAGCGTGTGGGATTGGCTCAGAGCCTAATTAACGACCCCGAGATCGTTTTCCTTGACGAGCCGATGAGCGGCCTTGACCCTATCGGCAGGCGTGAGATCCGCGAATTGATCGCTGGCCTTCGCGACAGGGGAAAGACCGTTTTTATGTCAACGCATATCCTTTCGGATATCGAAGCTCTTTGCGACGAGGTCGCTATACTGCGCGGCGGAAAGCTTGCTGCCACCGGAGATCTGGATGACCTGCTTACCAAGAGCGGCGAACAACGGTCATTTGAGATCGTGCTGAACGGAGTTTCTGGTAACGGTTTCGCGGATAGAATTTCCTCGATCGCTGGTTCTCAATTTTCCGTGAAGCCTAACGGAGTCTCCGTCCGCGTTGAAGATGAAAGCCAGATAGATCTAATTCTACAGGCATCCCGGGAAGCTGGCGGAAAGCTCGTTTCGGTGCAGCCGGTAAAGCAATCTCTCGAAGAGCTGTTTGTACGGACCGACGCCGACGGCGACTAAGATCATTCCACGACCCGGATCGCAGTGACTTTCCATCGGACGTTCGCACGATCATCATCTCGGCTAAAGCCATCCAACGTCGTGGTTACAGGTATGGTCTGCCCGGGGCCTAGCTGCGGCTGTTGTACCGGTACAACCATTACCTTCTTTTCTTTCAGGACCTTGTTATAGGGATCGATCACACCGACGTTCACTTCCAGGCCGTTGATCATTTTTGTGCCTTTGTTTCGGATGTTGCCGTGGATCGCCATCATTATCGTGCCGAATGCCGTGGGAGACTCGATCGTTTTAGGGTCGGTCGAAATGATTATGTCCTTTGTTAGAACATCGAATTCAGGCGTGCCTTCGCGGTACGAGCCGTTAAGAATTGCAGCCATCGTTTCTTCCCGAGACGGCTGAAGCGAAAGAAGCCAGATCCCTACTCCCACGACCGCCAGGCCAAAGATCAACGCTCCGATAAATACCTTGTTAATTCCCTTCTTTTCGGGCTCCTTATCCAAGTACGTTTCCATAATTTGATCCACCAGCGATTAGACACCGGGATTCGGTAAAAGGTTTCACATAGGTTATCATTTTAACCACACGATCTCTAAATGATTCCCGGACACCGATTAGATAATCCCGAACCGAAATACGCCGAAGCAGCCCTGCCGCTGCCGCTGCGGCGGACGTTCACGTACCGCCTGCCAACAGGCGTAAGCGACGCCGTACAGATCGGTTCCCGTATTCTCGTTCCCTTTGGAAAGCGGAGCCTGACCGGTTACGTGGTGGAACTCCATACCGACCTCCCCGACGACATCGAGATCGAGACCGAAAAGATCAAGGATGTCATTGAACTTCTCGATGAAGAACCGCTTTTGACGGACGAGATCCTCCAGTTGACCCAATGGACGGCCGATTACTACTTCGCGTCCTGGGGCGAGGTCCTTAAGGCATCACTTCCGGCTGGGATCAATGCCGCATCGGAACGCATTGTTTCGATCACGCCTCAGGGCCGGGAAGAGTTTTGGAGCCGAAAGCCGGATTCGGTCAAGAGCAAGATAATCTCGGCATTATTGGAAGACGGTTCCAGGCCGCAGCGTGACCTGGAACGTGAGTTTGGTGCACAGCCAACTATCCGAGCCGTTCGTGATCTTCTGAACGCAGGATTTGTCGAAACGTCGCAGCGAACCGTCTCAACCAAGGTCCGCGTCAAACGCCGTAAAGCCGTCCGGCTGCTGGAACATTCTGTTGATGACAGCAAACCGCTGACCGATAAGCAGCAGGCCATCATCGATACCCTGCTGAGACATGACGGCGAAATGCTTTTTACAGACCTGATCGAAAAAGCCGATATCGGCGGTTCTACGGTAAACACCCTCGCGAAACGCGGGGTCGTCGTGGTCTTTGTTCAGGACCTTTTACGTGACCCGCTCGAAGGAGCGGCTCTGCCGGCAATCGTCGATCTCACCCTTACAGAACAGCAGGACAAGGCACTGACGGCAATAGAAGCAGCAATGGCCATGACGGAGTATCGGGCGTTCCTGCTTCACGGCATTACGGGCAGCGGAAAGACCGAGGTCTATATTCGTGCAATGCGGTCTGCTCTGAATGCCGGTCGTTCGGCGTTGATGCTGGTTCCGGAGATCGCTCTCACGCCGATATTTTCCCGCAGGCTCCGTGCCGTTTTTGGTGACGAGGTGGCGATCCTGCATTCAAATCTTTCGCCCGGCGAACGTTTCGACGAATGGAGACGAATACGGCGTGGGAGTGCACGTGTTGCGATCGGCACCCGTTCGGCGGTTTTTGCTCCACTCAGCAACATCGGGCTTGTTATCGTCGACGAAGAGCACGATCCGTCATACCGGCAGCATGAATCGCCGTATTATCATGGCCGGGATGTTGGGGTGATGCGTGCCATGTTCGCCGATGCGGTGATCGTGCTCGGTTCGGCAACGCCTGCGCTCGAATCCTATTACAACGTCCAGAACGGAAAATACACTTATCTGCGTTTGCCGAGCCGTATCGGCGGCCGTCCGCTTGCTAAAGCGGAATTGGTCGATATGCGTGAGGTTTTCAAGGCCGCGGGTAAGGACGTGACGTTCTCACCTCAACTGCTCCAAGCGATCGAAGAGACCCATTCGAAAGGCGAACAGTCGATAATGCTGCTGAACCGCCGCGGGTTCTCTCAATTCGTCTTGTGCCGGACTTGCGGCGAGACGCTTAGGTGCAAGAACTGTGACATAACTCTGACCTACCATCGAAACGAAGGCCGGCTTGTCTGTCACTACTGCAGCTATTCCGTTAAGACGCCGCACAAGTGCCCGTTTTGTTCCAGCGAGTTCTTATATTTCGTCGGTCAAGGCACCGAACAGATCGAAGATGTTCTGAAAAAGCGGTTTCCGGCGCTCAGGATCGAGAGGGTAGATCGTGACACTACCGCACGCAGGCGTGACCTTGAGAAGATACTGCTGAGTTTCGGACGAGGTGAGATCGACATGCTCGTCGGCACGCAGATGCTTGCAAAAGGTCACGATTACCATAACGTCACGCTTGTTGGGGTTATATCGGTCGATCTGGGGCTTGGGCTCCCCGATTTTCGTTCGGCGGAACGCACGTTCCAACTGATCACACAGGTCGCGGGCCGTGCCGGACGTGGCAACCTGCCCGGACGCGTATTGATACAGACGTATTATCCCGATCATTACGCACTTGTGCACGCCTGCAATCAAGATTACGAAGGCTTTTACGAACAAGAGGTCCGATACCGTTCCCGAATGGCATATCCCCCGTTCGTCGTACTGGCGTCGATCCTGATACGGCATTCCAGTCTGGACCACGCTTCGGAACAGGCTGCGATTCTTCGGAAATGCCTCGATGCGGCCGATACGGAACGTTCGTGCAGATTCCTTGGCCCGGCTCCTGCGTCGCTGTCGCGTCTGAAGGGCGAATACCGCCTGCAGATCATCGTCAAATGCGAGAACCGCAGGAAGCTCCGTCAGGTATTAGATATCGCACTCGCCGAAGCCGAATCGATGGGCTGCGATATGCGTGTCGTCCATCTTGAGATCGATCCCGTCAATCTCCTTTAAAACAAAGAGCGGCCCGCTGTTACACGGACCGCCGTTGCAATTTTGTTACTTTCCTAGTTTACAGCCGTCGAGCTGAGTTCTGCGTGCCGGAACTTGATCTGTGCATACACTTCGGCGAGCGAGATCTTGCAGTTGACCGAATCGAGCGAGATCACGTCTTCGCGTTCATTGTGGATCTTGTACGTCCATTGTTTCGCGTTCTGCCGTGAATACTGTTCGATACGCATTTCGTCCACCTTGACCAACAGGCATTCGCGAATGCTTTCGAGGCCGAGATAGCTCTCGATCTTCAACGCCTTGTCGGCAAAGTTGGTCGCACTTGAATAGATATCGACCACAACGGTCGGATTCAGAAGCACATCCTGATTCGCGTCGGTAAATCCCGGTTCACCGCTGACGATCACTACGTCCGGGTACGAGATGATGCTGTCGCGGAGCCTTACCCGCATACCGTTCACGTACATCTCGGATTTGTTTCCGGAGAGCCTGCTGCCTACGGCGACGGCGATGTTCGACGCAATGATGTTCTGCCATCGGCCCGTTCCCGATTTCGCGAGTATCTTGCCGTTTACGTATTCGTTCCTTGCCGGATTTCGGCGTTCAGCCGCCAGAAACTCTTCTGCTGAATGCTTTTTTGCCGGTTGGTTCAACCCTTTTTCGTCCATTTATTGTGTAACTCCTGAATTAGATTGGCAAAAGATGTAGGGGAGGCCTACGCCTGTAAGCGTGAGTGCTTTGCGTGGGCGACATTGTCTGCTAAAAATAGTGTTGCACATCGTATCAGCTTTTTTCAAGGAATTCCGTATGAAACTTTCAGAACTGGCCCAAGTGACTGAAGCCCGATTAGAGCAGGGTTCCGGCGATCTTGTGATCACCTCGGCGGCAGGACTCGACATCGCAGGCGAAGGTGACGTGACCTTTCTCGCCAATCCAAAGTACACTCCGCAAACCGCCGTAACGAAGGCTTCCGCCATTTTCCTGTCCGAAGGAGTCGATATCGGCAGGGACGACATCGCCGTTCTTCGTGCAAAGGACGCTTATGTCGCGTATACACAGGCTTTACGGCTGTTCCACCCGCCGGCTCCGATCGTACCGGGAATTCACCCGTCTGCCGTGATCGATCCGTCCGCTGAAGTTGCGGCCGATGTGCAGATTGATGCCAATGTGGTCATCGGCAGGAATTGCCGTATCGCTTCGGGTGTCAGGATCTTTCCGAATGCGACCGTTTATGACGGGGTTACGATCGGTGCGAATACGATGGTCCATTCCGGCGTCTCGATTCGCGAGAATTGCGAGATAGGAGTTAACTGCATCATTCACAACAATTCGACCATCGGTTCGGACGGGTTCGGGTATGCCAAAACCGCAGACAAACGCTGGCTGAAGATACCGCAGGTCGGTCGTGTCGTGCTCGAAGACGATGTCGAGATCGGTGCGAATACCGCCATCGACTGTGCTTCGGTCGGCGAATCCCGGATCAAGCGTGGTGCGAAGATCGACAACCTCGTCCAGATCGGCCATTCGTGTACGGTGGACGAAGATGCCTTGATCTGTTCGCAGACAGGCCTTGCAGGCAGTTCGCATATCGGCAAACGGGTCATTCTCGCCGGTCAGGTCGGGATCGCCGGTCATTTGAAGGTCGGCGACGATTCCGTGATCACAGCCAAATCCGCAACGTCCCACGATGTCGAACGCGGAAAGGTGCTGTCAGGAATTCCGGCATTCGAAAACCGCGAATGGCTGCGTTCGACAGCCGCGTACAGGCGTCTCGGCGAAATGGCACGAGCGATCCGTGAACTTGAGAAGAAGATCGCGAAACTCACCGCGTCCGAATAGGCGGCCGTTCTTGCCTTATCGACCCAGTAATCGGACAATTAAGAAAAAGGAGGGTAATTTGCATGTCAACCGCACCAGCATCAGGTGAAACACGCCGTTCCAATTCCGGCTATGATGTTTCCCGCCTGAACGACGAACAGATCGAACGCCTTGCACAGGACCTCGATCAAGAGGAATATCGCGTGCTTCTCGATCATGGAACGGAACCGCCGTTCTGTGGAACGCTTCTCGACAACAAGCTCGATGGAACATACGCGTGCCGGCTCTGCGGCCTGCCGCTGTTCGCTTCGTCGGCGAAGTTCCATTCGGGTACGGGCTGGCCTTCGTTTTACAAACCGTTCGACCCGGAACATCTGGAACAATTGGAAGACAACAGTTACGGAATGAGGCGTGTCGAGATCCGCTGTGCCCGCTGCGGCGGCCACCAGGGCCATGTCTTCCCCGACGGACCGCCTCCGACGGGCCTGCGATACTGCCTGAATTCCGCATCGCTCCAATTCTTTCCCGAAGGCGACGAGATCCCTCAGAAAGCTTGATCGTCTTGCCGAGTGTCCGATCTCATAATTGCCATTAATAAGAAAGGCCGTTTGGAAGCGAAGTTTCCGGCGGCCTCTTTTATCGTTTTGATCGAGGGAGCGGCAGGGCCCAACGGTCAGCAGCCCCTAGGGTCGCAACCCGACACTTCAGCCGCGCTCGTATCTATTTTGTAGTGATTTCCAACTGCTCCCGCAGCTGTTCAATATCCGAAACCGGCCGCTGGCATACATTATCTTCGCACACGTAGGCTGCCGCCCGGCCGTCGATCATTGAACGCCCTTCCAGCAAAGGAGATCTCTCGACATCACGCAGCGGATCGTCAGTCATAACGACGACCGTATCCGGCAAGTAGTGCCGCCATAATTCCGCTTCGAGTTCCGCTCTCTCCGCCCCGATTATCACGACCTCTCGTTTCGGGCTGAAATGAAATTCCAATGCGGAAAGCGTCCGCCCAAATCCGCCGGGATATCGGCGCAATTGTGGTGAAGCCAGACGCAGCACCGTCACGGCAAATCGCTCGTACCGGTCATCGCCAAGAATTCTCGATAATTTCAAAAACACATCGGCTGCGGCGGAATTTCCCGATGGTGTTGCGTTGTCGAAATAATCTTTACTCCTGACGATCAGCTCTTCGTGGTCATTCGACGTGAAAAAGAACCCGCCGTTCTCCTCGTCCCAGAATTCCGCGATCATCGCGTCCGCCAATTCCTTCGCCTGTTCGATATATTCGGACCGTCCGCTTACCTGGTAAAGTTCGACAAGGCCGTCGGCGACGTTCGCGTAATCCTCCAAATATCCGTTAAGTTTTGCCTTTCCGTCCTTCCAGGACCGAAAAACTCGTCCGTTCACGATCATCTGGTCCTTCAGAAAACGTGCGTTCTTTTCCGCGGTTTCGCGAAAATCGGGACGGGCATAAACCGCCGAAGCCTCTGCGAACGCCGCTAGCATCAGTCCGTTCCAGGCCGCCAGTACTTTTTCATCACGAAAGGGTTTGATACGTTTCTCGCGTTCGGCGAATAGCTTCGCGCGGCTTGTTTCCAATGATCTTTCGAAATCTTCCGGCGTGATCTTCAACGCACGCGCGGCGGCCTCGATCGAATAGCTGACGTGCAGGATATTTTCGCCCTCAAAGTTCCCTTCGTCCGAAACGTCGTAATAGAAATTGAAGAGTTTCGCATCGTCTTCACCCAGAATTTTAGTTATTTCCTCTGGCGTCCAAACAAAGAATTTCCCTTCTTCGCCCTCGCTGTCCGCGTCCTGCGTCGAATAGAACCCGCCGCCAGCGTCGAGCATTTCACGCTGCACATATTCGAGAATTTCGATCGCGACCCATTTGAAATGTTCGTCCTGCGTTATCTGGTAAAGATGAGTATAAACACGCGCCAATTGAGCGTTGTCGTACAGCATCTTCTCGAAATGCGGCACGAGCCAGACGGCATCGACCGAATACCTATGAAATCCCCCGCCCAGCTGATCATACATACCGCCGTTCGCCATCTTTTCGCAGGTCAGCCGAACCATTTCCAGCGCCTTTTCGTTTCCCGTACGCTTGTGATACCGAAGCAGGAATTCCAACGGCATCGCCTGCGGAAACTTAGGCGCGCCGCCAAATCCGCCGTTCGTCCCGTCAAATGTGCGGACGAAGCTCTCAAACGCTGTGTCGAGGACATCCGGCGATAGCCCCGCGGCCGCAAACTCGGCTTCTCCAACGCGGCGCAGCTCGTCCAGAATATCGTTTGCGGACCGTGCGAGTTCGTCACGCTTGTCGCGATAGGCGTCGGCGATGCTAACCAGCACCTGCTGCCAGCTCGGGATGTTGTACCGGCGATCAGGCGGGAAATAGGTGCCGCCGAAGAACGGCAGTTTGTCGGGCGTGACGAATACGTTCATCGGCCAGCCCCCGCGGCCCGTCGTCAGCTGAACGAAATTCATATATATCTGATCTATATCGGGCCGTTCTTCCATATCGACCTTGATATTCACGAAGTGCTCGTTCATGATCGCCGCCGTCGACTCGTCTTCGAACGATTCGTGCTCCATCACGTGACACCAGTGGCACGCGGAGTAGCCGATGCTGACCAGCACCGGCTTGTCCTCCGCCTTGGCTCTCGCAAATGCTTCTTCGCCCCACGGGTACCAATCAACGGGGTTATGAGCATGCTGTTGAAGATACGGTGAAGTTTCGTCGATCAGCCGGTTCGTGTGTTTCTTTTTTGCCTGCATTCCTCAATTCTACGAGATCGCTTCGCGAAAGTAACCCTAAATGTCGCCGGCCGAATAAATTGAATTCGTGCCGGATATCGGATATCCTGAACTTACAATGACTCCGCGCAGCATCGCAAAACTTCGGCCCATGACTCAGCGGGCGAATCTTTTCGCCGGCGATTAGTTTTTTCTCATAATTGATACCGGATAATTCAATATGGCCGAGCGCAGATCCGGCACGGCTCCCCCTTATTTATCAAAGAATCTTTAGGAGAAGGACATGATTCCGACAGCAGAATTACAGAAACCCCAGATCAAAACACCACTTCCCGGCCCGAAGGCGCAAGAGATAATCGACGCTGACGCAAAATGGGTAACGCCCAGCTATCCGCGCCCGGATTACAAGCTCGTCGCTCACAAAGGCAGCGGAGTTTGGCTCGAAGACCCTGACGGCAACGTTTTCCTCGATTGCAACGCCGGCGTCGCCGTTTGTTCGACGGGCCACTGCCACCCGGAGATCGTAAAAGCTATCACGGACCAGGCGAACGAGCTGCTGCATATGTGCGGCACCGATTTTTACTATCGCCACATGCCTGAGCTCGGTAAAAAGCTCAGCGAGATCGCTCCGATCGATGGAGACTGCCGCACGCACTTCGCCAACAGCGGCGCCGAAGCCGTCGAGACCGCTCTGAAACTGGCGATGTATCATACGCGCCGTCAGAAATTCATTTCATTCTACAGTTCCTTCCACGGCCGCACGCTCGGCGCGCTTTCTCTGACGTCGTCCAAGGCCGCGCAGCGCAAGGGCTTTATGCGCCAGGCGCTCGACGTCGTTCACGTTCCGTATCCGAACAAATTCAGGCACTTCGCGAACGATATGCCGACCGACGAAGAAACGATCACGCGCGACTGCATCAATTGGATCGAGAACCGCGTTTTCAAGACGACGACGCCGCCTGAAGAGGTTGCCGGCATCGTTCTCGAGGTCGTTCAGGGCGAAGGTGGTTACGTTCCGGCACCGAAGGCGTTTGTCAAAGAGATCCGCCGCATCTGCGACGAGCACGGCATAATGCTGATCGTCGACGAAGTGCAGTCCGGAATGGGCCGCACCGGCAAGATGTTCGCGCTCGATCATCACGACGGCGTCAAAGCCGATATTCTCTGCACCGCCAAGGCGCTCGGCTCCGGCCTTCCGATCGGTGCCTGCGTCGCCCCGGCCGAGATCATGAACTGGCACAAGGGCGCCCACGCTTCGACCTTCGGCGGCAACCCCGTCTGCATCGCGTCCGCGCTGAAAACCATCGAGCTGCTCGAAGGCGGCCTTGTGGAAAACTCCGCAACCGTCGGGGCCTACCTTCAGGAAGGCCTGTCCAAGCTTAAGGATAAGTACGACTGCATCGGCGACGTCCGCGGCCTCGGCCTGATGGTCGGAGTCGAATTCGTGACCGACAAGGAATCGCTGAAACCGGCGCCCGAGCTTCGCGACAAGGTCGAAATGGAGTGTTTCAACCGCGGCCTGATCATCCTCGGCTGCGGCACGAGCACCATCCGCTGGTCGCCGCCGCTCATCCTGACAAAGGAAAACGTCGACGTTGCCCTGCAGATCTTCGACGAAGCCATCGCCGCGTCGCTCTAGGCCGTTCTCCGGCCCGCGAAAATCAACAAAAGGCCGCCGGATCGCTCCGCGGCCTTTGTTTTTAACGTCATACCGCCGCTAACCGGTGATTGTCGCGCTGACGGTCTCGCCCCAACCCGACACGGAACCGTCCCGCATTCTCCATCTGAGCATATAATGCGCCATTTTCCCGGCGTCGGCCCCGTCATAGGCCGCGACATACGGCGTGGAGGCGTCCACCGTGAGGAAAACACAGTCCTTCTCGTCGCCCGGCTGGGGGCCGCCGATCTTGACCCAGATCTCCGCGCCCAAAACTCCCCGCGGTTTGCGGCGATTTTCCGGGTCCGCTTCGTCGGTCCAATGTATCGTGTGCTGCAGACGCGTGCCCGTATCGACCCGCCCGACCGGCTGCGTCGCATTCGCCGGCGCCATCGACGATCTTTTCGGTATCCCCAGCGCGGCGATCGCTGCCTCCGAAGCATTGGAAGCCGTCGCGGACTTCCGAAACTTCCGCAGCGCCTTTTCAACCTCAGCCCGCGTCGCATTTTTCCTCTGCGTCATCGCTTTGGCGTTGGCCCGGGCGGCAACATGATTCAAAATGTCGGTCTTGAACGCCGCAGCCAAAGCCTGAAAAGCGGCAACGTCCGCTGGAAGCACTCCATAAGTTGCGGGGGCCGAAGCCATGGCCGCATGGACCTGATTCGCGAGCTGTGCGAGGTCCGAATCGGACGCGTCACCAATTGGATTGGACATTGATAAGTTCTCCTGAGTAAAAGGGTTATTTGGGAGCTCCCAGAGAACCGCGTATGGGAGCGCAGGCATCGAAATGCACATAAATTCTGCCACAATTCCGAAAATAAATGAAGTTTCTGCATTCGGAAAAGATTCTCCCGACTCCGGGAACTGTTTTCCCGACTTCGGGAAATGATCTCCCGGCGTCAGGATACATTCTCCCGAATTCGGGAAACATTCTTCCGCGTTCGGGAAACTTTCTCCCGAGTCCGGGAAACATTCTTCCGGGTTCGGAAAACATTCTCCCGAGTTCGGGGAACTTTTTCCCGAGTTCAGGAAATATTCTCCCGAGTTCGGAAAATATTCTCCCAGAGTGAAAAACGCCTTTCGCCGGTTCCGATCTTTGTTTCGCCGAGCGAGATTTAACACTCCTCGCATAAAAATGCCGCCGGCTTGTCGAAATCCCCTCGCTCCCAAATAGAAAAACGCGCCGGTTATCATCATAACCAGCGCGCCGATCGATTTTCGCTTACTTGCGCCCGAGGCCCGGACTTTTCTGAAAACCTTTAAATTCTTATTCAGCGACCCATTTTAAGGTCTCGATAATTGGCCGAACAGCTAGCCTTTTGCCTTCTTGATCTCCTCGACCATGACCGGGACCGCTTCGAAGAGGTCGCCGACGATGCCGTAATCGGCGATGTCGAAGATGGGCGCTTCGCTGTCTTTGTTGATCGCGACGATCGTCCCGGAATTCTTCATCCCGACGATGTGCTGGATGGCGCCCGAAATGCCAAGCGCGATGTAGAGCTTCGGCGCGACGGTCTGGCCGGACGACCCGATCTGGCGGTCGATCGGCAGCCAATCGCTGTCGCAAATCGGCCGCGACGCCGCAAGATCGGCGCCCAGAACGTCCGCTAGCTGCTGCGCAAGCGCCAGATTCTCCTCGGATTTGATACCGCGGCCGACCGCGACGATCACTTCCGACTTCGTCAGATCGACCGAAGCCTTCGCTTCCTGGAACGGATCTTCCGGCGTCATTCGGATCTCGCCGACGCTGACGTCCATCGTTTCGACCGCCGCGCTTCCCTTCGCGGCACTGTCGCCGCGGAACGCGCCCGACTGGAACGTAACGAAATACGGAGCGTCGCCGCCGACCGTAACGTCCGCGTCGAGCTTGCCAAGAAATATTCGCCGCGTGAACACGAGCTTTCCGCCGTCGCTGCGGTAGCGGATAACATCGCCGACGACCTCGCGCCCGAGCCTCGCCGCCACCTTCGGCGCGAAATCGCGCACCTGGTACGTGTGCGCCATGACGATATACTGCGGGTTCACCGCCTTGATGACCTGTTCCCAGGCATCTGCGTAGCCGTCGGGCGTGTACGTGCCGAGCTTTTCATTCTTCGCAACGATCACCTTCTCAAGGTCGTACTGGGCGATCTCCTGCGCCAGCGCACATTCGGCGCTGCACGGAATAACGGCCGAAACCTTCAGGCCGAGGTCCTTCGCAATGCTCTGCGCCGCCGCGATCGCCTCGAGCGAGGTCTTGTTCAACACGCAATTCTTATGTTCGATAAATACAAGGATCATAAATTGTTAGGTCAGATCGTTTTTAAGATCGGTTGCGAAAATTATTACAAAGAAAACGACTTTTCGCAAAACTGGCCGAAAAATAGCGGAAACGCGGATGGGGATCTTGTCCTGCGGCCCTGCAGTATGAAAAACGAGGCCGCCGGAAACCTCGCTTCCGATCGGCCTCTCTCTTGCTTGTAAAAATCAGTCGTACTAAACGGCGTTTCTATTACCCATGATCAGCCGCACTAGCAGCAGCAGCACGATCGCACCGAGAATGGACATTATCCATCCCGCGGCGTAATTTTCGCCGCCCCACAGCATCGCTCCGATCCACGTTCCAAGGAACGCGCCCGCGATACCTAATACAGCCGTCAGCAGCCAGCCCAACGCTCCGGGAGGAAACGCTTCCTTACCGGGAAGGAGCAGCCTGGCCAGCGCCCCGACGATCAATCCTATTATCAACGACCACAAATAACTTCCCATATCATTCTCCTTATTTTAGAAAATTGACTGCGAAATCCGGTGTCACTCACGTACCTTGTACTACAAATTCAAATAAATAACAAGACTTTTCGAACCTTTAGATCTCGGTTTTCCGATGTGCAAAAAGCCGCAAAAGTCCGTTGATCGCAAGGTGCAGTACCATATACGACACGATGGCGACAATGATCGGCAGCGCAAGCGTGAACCCATCCGACGACGGGCTCGGCACGATTCCTCGAAAGGGCGCGTAGAACGGGTCCGTTATCGACTTCACGAACTGAAAAAATCCTGCGCTCTCACGCGCAGCGAATAGCTCGAGTAGCAGCCGGATCGTCAGCAGCGAATATATCAACATGAAAATGTAATCGACGATCTGAGAGACCCGCGCCATGAACCGCCCGCGTTCGACCTCGCGCTCCGTTTCCGCCACCTCATCGATCGCTTTTTGCCTCATGCCATCAGCGATATCCTCGACGTGTTGTGCCTGATTCGGGGTCGGACGGTCCGCCTCGGCCGCGATCTCGCCGCCAACGTCCGCCTTTACACGGGATTTGATCGCTTCAAAATTCGCGGCCCTTTGAGCTTCGTCACGGGCAAGTTTGTCGTCAACCATTTACGTTCGTCGCTCCTTCCGTATCCTTTTTTGTTTCTTCCCGGCCGTGCGCCGTATCCTCGTGGTCCGGCCCTCCGGCGATATCCCGTTCATCGGGATCGCCCTTTGTTTCATCCCCGCGAAGCGTCTGTCGCAAGACGCCGTCGGCGTCGCGATGACTCGCCTCATCGGTTATGTCCTTTATATCTTCCTTGTCCCATCCTTGCGGATTGCCCTCTAGCTGCTCTTGGCTCAGCCCTTCTCGTTCGTCCTGAAACGGCGGTTGATAATCTTTCGGTTTTTGCATCTTTCCCTCCCTTGTTCTGAAAAATGGGCGGCCCGATTGCTCGAACCGCCCGCAGCCTTACCGATTAAAGCCGACATTATTCGGCGCAGAGGCCGTTATCTGGAACTCGGTTCCCTGTCCAAGTTCGATGTTATCGCGGCCCTGGATCAGGACGGTTCCCGCACCTGCACCCGCGCCGACTGCCGCACCGATGGCCGCACCCTGGCCGCCGCCGGCTATTGCACCAATGATCGCGCCGATCGCCGCGCCGATACCGGCACGCGTAACGGTTCGCGTCGTCTGGCTGCCCTCTCGGACCGCGCCCTCGTTATTGACCGAAACGTTGTCGCCGTTCGCGGTCCGTACCGAATCGATCAACCCGGCAAATCTATAGGTTTGGCCGTTCGTCATCCGTATGGTGTCAAATTCGAATGACATGCTTGAACGCCCGGTAACGCGGCCCGAACTTTCCTCACCAGTTATCCGGCCTTCGATGATCGCTCCGCGATACTGGTTCGGCGACGTCACTTCTAACGTAAATCGGTCACCGACCTGCGAATCGCGAGTATTGACGTTGTTGCGAAGCTGTGCCGTCAAACGCGTGCCGTTCGGAATATAGAATTCCGTCGGCAGGTTCGTGCCGGTATTTCCATTCCACGTCCCGCCCGTGTTCACGTCGTTCCACCGTGCATAGCTGTCTACCTTGTCGTAAACACTCGAAACCGTGATCGTCTCGTTCCGGTTTTCAAGATACAGCCGTCGCGTAACACGAAGCTGATTATTTCCGGTCGATGAAAAATCGACGTAGAAATCGTTCGTGCGGTCACCGACGTAATCGATCGAAAATCCATCATTGTCCGTTGATGCAGTAACGCGCGTCACGCGTCCGCGATTGTTCGTCTCGGTGCGCGTAACGCCGTCGGCGTCAAACTGGACCTGCGGTGAATTTGTCGAAGCCATCGTTACCGAACGGCCGTTCTTCTCGATCGCGATCATATTCGGCGAAGCGAGCCGGCGTTCCAGCCTCTGGCGTACGTTCTCGCGTTGGGTGCCCGTGTAATATTGATTAACGGCACGGCTAACTACCGTCGAAACGTTTTCACTTAACGAAGTGTTGAGCCGATATGTACCCGTGACTCGGCTGTCGATGCCTCCGCCAGGAAACGTGGTACCCGTGCCCGGATACGGCGGCAGCTTTTGATTCCAATTCCAGCTCACACGATAAAGGCTCGCCAAAACATTAAGATCGTTCCGGATCGAGATCCAGCGAGTTTCCGCCGCATTCGTGAGCCTGTTACGCGCCATGAATTGGTCAATATATGCTGCTTGCGAAAGCGCTAAGTTAAGGTCGCCGTCAGAGCGATTTGAATCGATATCGCGTCGAAGCTCGTCCGTCGCGTTCTCGAAACCATTGATGAACGCCATTATGTCGTCTTCTCTATTAGTGTTATTTATCCGGCTTCGGTCGAGCGTCCTGCTTACAGCGTCTCTAAAGACGTCTGTATTTGTCTCGATCCGCGTCAGCAGCGTGCGCACGCGCGCCCGGTCGACATTCGATACACCGCCACCCGGGAATGTCGGAAGCGTCTGGTTCCAATTCCAATTGACATTGTAATATCGCGCCAAGGTATTCATGTCGGCCCGAAGCCTGCCCCACTGCTGCTGTGCGGCCGGCGTCAGCGTATTCCGACGCATCACCTGATCGAGGTATGTCGCTCGCATGAGGACGTCATTGACCTCGGTATAGATCGTCCCGCGGCTTTCAACGGCTCGGCGGAGCGTATCCGTCGCATTCTCAAATTCCGTGATATACCCGAGAATCGTTTCCTCGCGGTCGGTTCCGTTCAAACGGCCGCGGTCCAGAGCGTTATTCATCTGACGCTGGTATACATCGGTCTTTGTTTCTATCTGCCGCAGCAGGTTCCGCACCTGGGTGTCCGTCACGCGGTAAGGCCTCACCTGAGCCAATGCCGGTGCGGTTGCCGCCGTCCCGAACAGAAACATTGCTAAAATTGTTAATAGAATTCCGTTCTTCATAATTGGTATCTCCTTGAATATCGTTGCGTGCGAGATAGGGAAAGCAGTCTAATACTCGCAGTACTACCGCAATTGGTTCCGCAACTGCCGTGCCAATTGCGGAGTAATCGATATTTACAGCATCGCGAAACCCTTTGCACACGCCAATTCTCGCGAATATGCACGATTTGGGAGCTGTTCTTTCTCTGTTCGTGAACCTGCTGACAACGTCAGAATTCGAAACAAAAATGTATGGTTTCGATACGGATGGGAACTAGTTTGATTGGGCTAATTTAAGTAAATGCAGTATTTACGATTTGGCATCCCATTTGCAGATATTCATTTTGCAACTAGCTTTATCTAATAAAATTTGAGGATGGAGATACTTTAATATGGCAGAAGAAAATGGAACTGGGAGCAATGTGATCTGGGCTATTACCACAATTATTATCGTCGCGATCATCGCGGGCGCACTTTATTACAGTGGGTTCCTCGGCGGAACTCAAAAGAAGGACATCGACGTAGAAGTAAAAGTTCCGGGCGTCAGCAATTCACGCTAGACGCGTTTCAAGGTTCCCACGAAAAAACCCGCCGAATTTTATGTTCGGCGGGTTTTATTTTTGCTTTGCAATATATCAGATCTTATCTTCGAGGCTGTGCCGCTTGATCATTCCATAGAGCCGCGGCCGGTACAACCCCAACAGGTTCGCCGCAGCTTGCTTGTTCCCCTTCGTTCTACGAAGCGCGGCAAGCACCACGCCGTTCTCGAGTTCATTAAAAACATCCTTCGTTTCAGCCCCCTCTTCCGGTTCGGGCAGTTTATCCACGATCAGCTTTCCAAATTCTTCGAACAGCTCTTCAGCCGGCAGATCCGGTACAAAACTTCCGCCGTTCATACCGCCCACGGCCGGCACCGGCATGGCGTAAGAAGTATTCTCACCCGCCGCTGAAACCTCCGGCCGAAAACCCGGAACGCTCACGGGCCCATCCAGGTCCTTTGGAATATTCATCCGGTCGATCTTGCGATCTTTGCTGAGCAGAACCGCGCGTTCGATCACGTGCTGTAATTCCCGGACGTTTCCGCGCCACGAATAGTTGAGCATCTGATTATATGCGTTCTGCGAAAACTCAAGTCCCGTTCGTTTGTACAGATCCGCGTACATATGAAGGAAATGCTCCGCCAACATTGGAATGTCTTCCATTCGCTCGCGAAGCGGCGGGATCTGAATTTCGATCGTATTGATCCTGTAATAAAGGTCCTCACGAAGATTTCCGTCCCGGATCGCGTCGAACGGAAACCTGTTCGTCGACGATATCAGGCGGAAGTCCGCTTCCTGCGGTTTATCGCTACCGACGCGGTAATATGTCTTCTCCTGCAGGACCCGGAGCAGCTTTGGCTGCAGGTCCATCGGCATCTCGCCGATCTCGTCCAGCAGCAGGCTGCCGCCATTGGCTTGTCCAATGAATCCGATCTTGTCGGCGTTCGCTCCGGTGAACGATCCCTTAATATGACCGAACAACTGCGACTCGATCAGGTCTTTCGGCAGTGCCGAACAGTTCACCTTGACGAACGGCTTACTGGATCTGCGGCTCTTGTAGTGGATTGCGTTTGCGATCACTTCCTTTCCGGTTCCCGATTCTCCGAGGATGAGAATATTGGCATCTGACTCTGCGACATTCTCGATTATCTCGTAAATATTCTGCATCGCGCGGCTGCCGCCGATAATGCCTTCATACGACGTTCGGCTGGATAAACGGCCGCGCAATTCCTGGATCTCCAAAGCCTGCTGCTTTCGTTCGACCGCCTTACTGATCAGCACGATCAATTCTTCAAACTCGAACGGCTTCTCGACATAATAAAATGCGCCGGCCTTCGTCGCCTCGATCGCCTTCTGCATCGAACCGAAGCCCGTGACCATGATAATCTCGGTCTGCGGAGCTATCTCCTTGGACCGCTTTACCATCTCGATACCGCTGATGTCCGGAAGGTTCAGGTCGGTCAGGATAATGTCGAAGTCATTCTCCTTTATCAGTTCCAAACCTTTCTCGCCGCGTTCGGCGGTCATCGTTTCAAACCCTTCCGACGTAAGTTGATAATCAAGAAGTTCAAGAGTAGTTTTATCGTCGTCAACAACCAGTGCCTTTTTTGTCATAGTGTGCGCTTCGCTCAAATGAATCGGATTTCTATATATAATTAATATTGTATCAAATTAAGACACTACTCGTGCTGCCTATTTTCTTTGAAGTAAATTTCTCCCGATCACAAGTTCTCTAGCAATGTTGGTTGACCGGGATCCCGAACGAAATTGCCAAAGAGAAAACAGACCGACGCAGCCATATTCGAATCTTAATTAGCACTTCTATCTGCAACGCCCGTGCCAATATCATTTACAGAGATAAGCCTAATGCTGTCAGTACTTATGGTGATTGGTTAAGCTCGATCTTCAAGGAATTGTGTATGCTTTCCGAACACCGCCTGATTGTCCTTATTTTAAGGCAAATAACAGCTTCGCCACCGCACTTAATTGTACCGAATTCATACTAAAATACGGTCGGTATCCGGCGGGCGTACAAATCGAGATCCCGCAACTCCTTTATTTTCAATACTTCTCAGGATGGCACGCAATTTGAATTACATAAGCCTGAATGCCTCGGAGGCACATTTTAAGTACGATAAGGAGAAAACCGAAATGTTGGAAACAATCATTGTTATTTTGCTAGTACTTTGGCTTGTAGGACTGATCGCGGGACAGACCTTCGGAGGCATCTTGCATGTTCTTCTGGTGGTTGCACTCGCTATTTTCCTGGTTAGGCTTCTAACCGGCAGACGCGCCGTTTAGCGGATTCAAATAGGATCGCAGACGGCAACTTCTCAGGTTTGTTTGTGTCTTTTCTGAATTTCTGAGTCCTAAGCCCCGAAGCCTTACGGCTTTTCGGGGCATTTCTTTCTTTGGAGTGTGCAAATTCCTGCCTATTGCAATTAATATGAATAATAGATTGCACTATGAACCAGATTCTCCGGGAAAATACTCCGATTACGAATCCCGCCGCTCTCGAGTTAAACGGTGAAATGCGGGATATCTTTAAGAATATGTTCGGGCTGTTCGGGATGCTGGATCCGAATGGTATGGTGATCGAACTTTACGGAAGCTTATTCAGAAAAGCGAACACCGACCCGGCTCTGCTGGTCGGACAACGTTTTTCCGAGACCGTCTTCTGGCAGTCGTCCGAGAACACGCCCATATTACTGGAACGCTCGATCCACGATGCCGCTATGGGCAAGCCGGTTAAGGTCTTGCTCGATTTCCGCATCAGCTCCGACAAAAAAGCCGCGGTCGAACTTGTCCTGCATCCCCTCAAGGTCAACGGCAGCGTCGATCGAATTTTTATCTCTGCACAGGAGGTCGAGGAACGCCAGGGCCGGGTTGGCCATTATAAACGCGAGATCGAAGAGCTTCTTTTTGCCGCTGAAAATGCCGATATCGGCCTATGGTTCTGGGACCTAGTCGAAGACAAGATCTATTCGACCCCCAAATGCAATGAGCTGTTTGAGATCCCGTCCTACGATCTTCTTACTTACGATTCCATACTGAACGCGGTCCATCCGGACGATCGAGGCCGTCTCGACGGGTCGCTGCGCAAAGCTCACGAATCCGGGACCAAGTACAGTGAGGAATTCCGCGTTCTCTATTCCGACGGGCGTATCGAGTGGGTCTCTGCTGAAGGAAAGTCCTTCCTCGATAGCAGCGGCCAACCCGAGAAAATGACCGCCGTGGTCCGTAAGATAACCGAGCAGAAACTAGCCGCCGAAGAGCTTGAAATGGTTTACGACCGCGAACGAAAAGCTCGCGCGGAAGCTGTTGAAGCTAACCAGTCCAAAGACTTCTTCCTTGCCTTCGTCTCGCACGAGCTGCGTTCGCCACTTAACGCTATTTTAGGATGGACCAAGATCCTGATGGGAAAGGAAGTTGACCCAGACACACGCCGCAACGCACTCGAGACGATCGAGCGCAGTGCACGCGACCAAAATAAGCTTATCGACGACATTGTCGATTCAACGCGTGTCGCATCCGGCAAGATCAAGTTGGAATTTCGGCCGATAAATCTCTACGAGATCATCCGCGTTACCGTCAATTCGCAGAGGCCGCAGGCTGAAGCACACAATCTATCCTTCGAATTCGAATCCGACCGCGAAGAAATAATGGTCTTCGCCGACGCAGGCCGTCTGCAGCAGGTGTTCAGCAACCTGATCTCGAACGCCATAAAGTTCACTCCCGACGGCGGTTCGGTCTCGATCACGATCGAGACCGGCAAGGATTCCGCCCGGGTTCGCGTCACCGACAGCGGCCAAGGCATCAGTGTGGACTCGCTTCCATACATTTTCAAACAGTTTTCTCAGGGCGAGGTCAATTCCGAGCGCGGACGCCATAGTCTTGGGCTTGGGCTGTCGATCGTTAAGATACTGGTCGGGAAGCACGGCGGCACCGTAAGTGCCGAGAGCGACGGTATCGGCACGGGAGCAAGATTTACAGTCGAATTACCGCTTTCCCGAGTGGCCAAAGCGCAGAATACTTTAGCAGGCGGTAAGGCAACTGAGCCGAAACCGCCGCTCGACGGCGCAAGAGTGCTCCTTGTTGAGGACGATAACGATTCGCGGGAAGTCGTGGAACTTTTTCTTCAACAGAGCGGCGGCAACGTAAAAAGCGCCGCATCCGCAATGGCTGCGATTGAGATCCTCGATAACATGGATCCGCCGCCCGACGTCATAGTGTCAGATTTGGCAATGCCGGACGAGGACGGCTATTCGCTCCTGAAACGGATCCGAGAACGCCCGGCTAAACGCGGCGGCTTGATTCCGGCCGTAGCTCTGAGTGCGTTCACGACGGCTGAAAGCAAGCAAAAGGCCTTCGACGCGGGTTTTAATACTTACTGTACAAAACCGTATGATCCCGAAAGGCTGATCGCCGACATTCTTGCTCTGATCCCGCGATCATGAGCCTGATAAATCTGCGAATCGCGCTTCTATGATACTGCCGGTTTTTGTTCCGTACTCGGCCGTCAACGACGGGTAGGTCCGTGGTTCGTGTTCCAGGTCTTTTATTCCCAGCGTTTCTTCCGTCGCGGCGATCGCAGCATCGTCGCCTTCTATCTCCATAAAATCTCCGAATGGCAATGCGTCTATCACGACCTCGGCCCCCGGCATCCGCCACGTTAGCCGGCGTTTCTCGTAAACGAGCCTGCGGCGAAATCCCAGTTTCTCGACGATCTCGAACATTTCGTGAGCGTCATCGAAGCTCAATTCGTGCTCGACGTGGCGTTTTGCCGCCGAGCCGTCATCGATACGCCTTTTATATGTCAGAGTATTATTTGCGTCAGTAGTTCTTATTCGCAACACCGCTGAGTCCTCGTCCAATCGGCCGCCGCCGAAGATAACATTCTCCTCAACGTCCTCACCCTCGAAGATTGCTCCCGCTGCCTCCAACGCGGAGATCACCGCCTCACGCCGCTCGTGAGGAAGCCTATATTTCTTCTCGACTTCGATCGCCATAATAAACTATCGCTGTCGTATCCATTTCAGAACTTCGGGGATCGTCGCACGCTTGCCGTACATCAGCATCCCAACGCGATATACCCTCGCAGCAAGCCAAACCAATCCCGCGATCGCGATCACGTTCACACTGATCGACAGCGCGATCTGCCAGAACGGCGGGGAATCAGCCAATATCCTTACGGGCATGGTGATCGGAGCGAAGAACGGCGCTATTGATACCCAGAAGGAAAGAGTCGAGTTCGGGTCACGTATCACGGCAAAGCTGAAATAGAACGCGATCAGAAGGATCATGATGGGTGGAAAAGCGAACTGTCCGCCTTCCTGAACGGAGGTCACCATCGAACCGATCAATGCAAATATCGATGCATAAATGAAAAAGCCGAGCAGAAAGAAGATCAGAAAATACACGATCATCAACGGTGTGATGACAGGCATCGGGAACGAGACGCCCGCTGAATCAAGCTGTGGCATTACCACTGCGACGAGTACTGAGCCCGATATTACCCATATTCCAAGCTGCGTCAGCCCCGCCAAACCGACCCCGACCAATTTCCCAAACATCAGCGTGAACGGACGCGCCGACGAAAATAATATCTCAGCGATGCGCGTTTCTTTTTCCTCGACGACCGCCGCCATGATCGCCTGGCCATAGATCGCCAGCACGAGGTATATCATCAACCCAATAATAAACGCCGCGATGAACGTGCTGTCGCTTTCACTTTCTGTTCCCGTGTCGTCG
>JAEZIT010000091.1 GCA_023436495.1 Acidobacteriota bacterium | reverse complement strand
AGTATATATGGTGCTCGAAGGCGAGAATCCGACATCGATGGCAAAGACGACCGGCATCGGCCTTCTTGAACTCGCGACCGTATTCGACAATCTCAAACCCGATATCGTCGTCACGATCGCCGACCGGTACGAAACGCTCGCGACTGCGATAGCCGCGTCTTATATGAATATCCCCGTCGCCCACATACAGGGCGGCGAGGTGACCGGATCGATCGACGAAAAGGTTCGCCACGCAGTGACTAAACTTGCGGATCTTCACCTCGTATCGACCCGTTGTGCGGCCGAACGCGTCGAACGAATGGGCGAGCATCCGGAGAAGATATTCGTTACGGGCTGCCCCTCGATCGACCTCGCTGACGAGGTTTTGTCGGACCCGGGCCTCAATTTCGATCCATTCGAAAAATACGGCGGCGTCGGCGATCTCGAACGGCTGCTGAACGGATATCTCGTCGTTATGCAGCATCCGGTGACGACCGAATATCAGCTTTCGCGGGAACAGGTAATGCAGACCCTCGAGGCAGTCCACCAGATCGGCATGCCGACGCTTTGGTTCTGGTCCAATGTGGATGCGGGTGCGGACGGTACGTCGAACGGCATCAGAAGCTTTCGTGAAATGGTAAAACCGCGAAACATGCACTTCTTTAAAAACATGATGCCGACTGATTTCCTTCGGCTGCTCTGCCAGAGCAAATGCCTCATAGGCAATTCCAGCGTCGGGATACGCGAATGCTCGTACCTCGGGGTGCCCGTAGTTAATATCGGATCACGACAATCAGGCCGCGAGCGCGGAAGAAATGTGATGGACGTCGATTACAACATAGAAGAAATAAAAACGGCGGTGCAGCGGCAGATCGAAAATGGCCGTTACGATTCCGACAAGCTCTATGGCGACGGAAATGCCGGCGGCCGTATAGCCGAACTTCTGGCGGTCGCTCCGCTGGATATAAGAAAGCGGCTGGCATATTGACGTCTTATCTATGGACTCGGCGGCTACTACAGCACGATCGCTAATCGGCGGACTTCCGGTGATCCGCAGCCGGCACCTGATCTCACCTCCATATCATATCGGCGGTGTGCTTGAGAACCGGCTCGGGTTACAGGTGCTCCGGGTCCTCGGAAAATCGGCCGTCCGTGCGATTCGGCCACGCGTAAACGCAGGCGAAGCGGCGCCGGTCGTAAGGGAGGTCGAGGAGAACGGAATCGCCGTTATCGAGAATTTCCTATCGGCGGAAGAATTTGAAGCCGTTCGTGAAGAATTTGAGCGGGCGAATGACGGCTTGGAATTTTTGCCGTACAAAAACAGTGAGGGCGGCAAACTCTACCGCCGCCAGATCACCGTCGCAAACAATGCGAATTTCAACGACATCCGACGGTTCTTTCAAACGAATCCGTTTCTGATGCAAGCCGCCGCCGGCATTCTCCGAAAGACGGTCAACGTGCCGTCGATCACATTGGACACTTACCGGCTGATGAACCCCGACGGCTTTGATAACGACATCGAGAATGTTCTGCACGCCGATCTGCATACTACGACTGTAAAAATGTTCTTTTATTTGGACGAGGTAAGCGCCGATAACGGAGCGTTCGTGTTTGTTAGGGGCTCGCATAAAGTGTCGCTCTCCAGGCTTATACACGAATACGATCTAAGCGTCCGCCAAGCGAAATTAAAGGCTGGTCTACGTATTCCAGAGGATCTGCTGGCACATCGCAACGGCGAATCCAGAAATACCATTCGTCCGTCCGTACTCGGCCGAAACGGATTACACGAAACGCAGTTCGTTTTAAGGCCAAATACATTGGTGATCGCAAACAACATGGGGTTTCACCGCCGCGGCGAATTTAGTCGCGACCAACCGCGAAAATCGATCCTGGTCAATTTCCGTAATTCGGAAAGAGTTTGGCTTTGAGCAATAATGAAAATACTTGGCCTTATACCCGCGCGCGGTGGTTCGAAAGGTGTTTCACGCAAGAACATCAAGATGTTAAACGGCAGGCCGCTTTTGGCTTATACCGCCGATACTGCACTGGCGGCTCGACGGCTGTCCAAGGTCATCCTCAGCACAGAGGACGAAGAGATCGCATGGATCGGACGCGGGCTTGGCCTGGAGGTTCCTTTCATGCGTCCGCCAGAACTTGCGGAAGACTCGACGCCGACGCTCCCGGTAATTCAGCACGCACTCACTGTCTTGAAAAGGTCAGGGGAGGAATTCGACGCGGTTTGCCTGCTTCAGCCGACGAACCCGCTGCGGCGGGCCGAAGATATCGATGAATGCATTTTGCTTCTTGAACGCTCGGGGGCAGACAGCGTCATTAGTGTTCTTCCCGTACCGCACGAATACAATCCCAAATGGGTGTTCTTGGGCGATGACAACGGTGGGATGACGCTAGCTTCAGGCGACATCGAACCGGTTACCCGGCGACAGGATCTACCCGCTGCGTTCCACCGCGATGGATCTGTATATATTACGCGGACAGACGTGATAATGGGGATGAACAGCCTGTATGGCAGCCGTATCGTCGGTTATCCGATCGACCCGCTATACAGTGTCAATATCGATGGTGAAGATGATTGGCAGGCGGTAGAAGTTCGCATACGGCGAAGCGATGCTCACGTCGCCCAGGACAGATGATTTCGGCCTTTGAGATAAATAACCCACGTTGGGACTGCAAATAAGCAGGATTGAGCCTATGCAAAGCTGCCGATTTTTACTACTCACAAATGCCCGTCGAGACAAAAAATACATTTAGCTGCATCATAATCGGCTGCGGCACATTGCCCATAAACTGTGCCGAAATCCTATTGCGCGCAGGCCATGAAATCAAAGGAATCGCAACTTCCGATCCGAAGCTGCAAAGATGGGCTGTGAACAATGGAATTTCATCTTTCGATCCTGGTGCCGGCCTCGTGGATCAGATCCAAGAACCATTCGATCATCTTTTCAGCATTGTAAACGAGTATATTCTTCGTCCGGAAATTCTGGCACTAGCTCGCGGATCTGCGATAAATTACCATGATGCACCTTTGCCTCGATACGCCGGAACGCACGCAACTTCATGGGCGCTGTTGAACGGCGAAAAGACACATGGGATCACGTGGCATTTGATCACGGATAGGGTCGACGCCGGCGATATTCTTAAACAGCGACACATCGATGTTGTCGACAGTGACACGGCGTTCTCGCTAAACACAAAATGCTACGAAGCCGCGATCGAAGCATTCGGCGAGTTGGTCGACGACCTCTCTGAAGGAACATTGACGTCCCGTCGGCAGAACCTCGAGGAACGCACTTTCTTCGCACGGTTCAAACGCCCGCCTAACGGCTCGCTGATCTCGTGGAACAAACCCGCGTGTGAAATTTCAGCGTTGGTGCGGGCTTTGAATTTCGGAGATCACCCGAATCCGCTCGGCGCAGCAAAGATCTTTCTTGGAAATGAATGCTTCATAGTTCAAGACGCCGAAATCTCAGGCGCCGCAGCTTCCTGCCCGCCGGGAGTCGTCAGCGGACTGGGTATGAATCATATTCAAGTCTCGACGGCCGATTGGGAATTAATAATTCACCGGCTGTCTCGGCTGGACGGCTGGCCGGTCGCGATTTCTGAGCTAACAGAAATATATGAACTGAAAAGGGGCTTTCAATTATCGTTTATAGACGGAGACACGCTTCAGCAAATCGACACCTTGTATGCATGGACGTGTAAACATGAAGCATTTTGGGCTGAGAGGCTATCTTCCCTGGAACCGCTTGTTGCACCGTTTGCAAACGCCGTAGCAGAATATTCGACAGAGCATACTACTGTCCCAATGCGTATATCTTCTGAAGTTTCCGACCATTTGGACAGCATCTCGCCACCAGAAAGAATCCGATTCCTAATATCGGCTTATGTTGCATTTCTCGCGCGGATTAATAGTGTTGAAAGATTTGATATCGGCTATATGGACGCGGAGTCGGAAAACCGGTCCGCCGGCTTGAATGATCTATTCGCCCGCTACGTGCCCGCAAGATTCGATATCGACTGCCGGCAGAACTTCGCCCGGCTTTTGAAAGATATTGATATCGAAGTTGAAACCGTGAAGGAACATAAGACCTTCGCTTCCGACATGATCGCGCGGTATCCGCCGCTGCGGTCGGATTCTGGAGCGGCCGGTTTTACCCTCCCTGTCGGAGTTGCGGTATCTCACCGACCGGAGTGCGTCCGGCCGGCGACAGGAAATGAACTGACACTCGCAATCTCAAGCGTTGGAAGCAAACAGTATTGGATCTTTGACCGAAGTCGAGTCAGTAGCGACGACATCGCCCGTCTAACCGAACATTTCAACACATTCCTAAAAAGCCTTGTCAGCGACAATGACAAGCCCATCGCCGAACATTCGCTGTTGAACGAGACACAGCAGCATAAGATTCTGGTCGAATGGAACAGCACTCGAGTTCAATACCCGAGCGATAAGTGTATTCATCAATTATTCGAGGAGCAGGTCGAAAGAACGCCCGAAGCGACAGCCGTAATATTCGGTGAGCACCGTATTACTTATAGCGAACTGAACCGGCGGGCAAATCGCCTCGCAACCCATCTAAGAAATTTAGGCGTTGAAGCGGAAACTTTGGTGGGCGTTTGTCTTGGGCGTTCGATCGATCTGATCGTAGGGATCATGGCGGTACTTAAAGCCGGTGGGGCTTATGTCCCGCTCGATCCTGCATATCCAAAAGAACGACTTCAATATACTTTGAAAGATTCGAAGACGGCCGTTATTTTAACTCAGCAGAAATTCCTCGAGGATGTTGGCCCGGTGCCCGCCAACGTCGTATGCATCGAAAGAGATCGATTTGATATCGAGGGCCAGCTTGCTGAAAACCTTGTGGCTCCGATATTGCAAAATAACCTTGCCTACGTAATTTACACGTCCGGATCAACCGGCCGGCCTAAAGGCGTCGCTATCGAACACCGCAGCGTGGTAGCGTTCCTTTCATGGGCACTTTCAACTTTCACTATCGATCAACTCAGAGGCGTCCTTGCCTCGACATCGGTCTGTTTCGACTTATCTATATTCGAAATATTCGCGCCATTGTCGGGCGGCGGGACGGTCATCTTGGTTGAGAATGTGCTTTACCTTCCAGAAGCCCCAAGCAAGAATGAGGTCACACTGATTAATACCGTTCCTTCAGCGATCACCGAACTACTTCGCATGAATGGCATTCCATCATCGGTTCGAACCGTTAACCTGGCTGGTGAGCCACTCAAATCGGCACTTGTGCGACAGATTTACGATGTTGAAAATATACGTGAGGTTTTCGACCTATATGGTCCGTCCGAAGACACGACCTACTCAACCTACGCCTTGAGGAATTTGGACGGACCAACGATCGGACGACCGATCTCCAATACACAGGCATATATTCTTGACAGATACATGAAACCGGTTCCGATCGGTATTGCGGGCGAATTGTATCTCGGCGGCGACGGCCTCGCCCGGGGCTATCTAAACCGCCCCGAGTTAACGGCAGAACGATTTATAAATGATCCCTTCGATTGCGGCACACGACGGTTATACAAAACTGGCGATTTGGTTCGATATCTTCCATCTGGCGAGATCGAGTATCTCGGCCGTATCGACAATCAAGTCAAGATACGCGGATTTCGTATCGAGCTCGGAGAAATCGAATCCTGCCTTTTAGCTCATCCATCAATAGGGAAAGCAGTAGTCACGACGCACGAAGCTGCTTCTGGAGAGAAGCGGTTGGCGGCCTATTATGTGCTAGCACAGCCGATCCGTCCCGACGAGATCCGAGATCTTCTTAAACAGAAGCTGCCCGATCATATGATCCCGGCTGCGTTCGTCGAACTCGACGACCTGCCTCTTACTCCAAACGGAAAGATCGACCGCAAAGCCTTACCCCCGCCGTCTACGGCGGCCGTCACTCGAAGTCGAGACTTCATCGCTCCCAGAAACTCGGTCGAGACTAAGCTTGCCGAGATCTGGCAGCGAATATTGAAACTACCCGAAGTGAGTGTGTCGGACAACTTTTTTCGTCTCGGCGGAGATTCGCTCCAAGCCGTGAGCCTGTTTGTCGATGTAGAAGACATGTTCGGTAAACACCTGCCGCTGACGGCGCTGATCGAAACGCCAACCATAGAAAAAATGGCCGCTGTGCTGGACAATGATTCGGGAAATATAGAGCTCAAATATCTCGTTCCTCTTAAAACCGGCGGGTCGAACACGCCGTTATTCTGTATGCATGCTGCTGGCGGTAACGTACTTTTCTATCGCGATCTGGCAAGTGAGTTGCCCGATAACCAGCCTGTTTACGGATTGCAGGCACGCGGCGTCGCAGATAAATCGGAGACAGCGCACGACAATGTCGAAGATATGGCGATGGCATACCTTGCGGAGATCCGGACAGTTCAGCCGGCCGGCCCTTATTTGCTTTGCGGATCGTCATTTGGCGGCCTTGTAGCATATGAAATGGCGTGCCTTCTCGAGGACTCCGGTGAGGCCGTTTCGCTGCTTGCACTCTTCGATACTTTTGCCCCGGGATATCCCAAGCTGCGGGCTAAGCATCCTGTTATTCAGAAATTCAGCTCCATTGCCGGCCGAGCTTTACGAACCCGCGAGCAGATCGGTTTGATCCGGGGAATCGGCCCAAAGGCGAGATTTATCGGCGGAATGTTCAAGAAGATACAGGAACGACAAAAACGTCAAAAGATATGGGAGGCGAACCAATTTGCGGTCGAATACGCAAAAGCGACAGGCCGCGATCTGCCCATCGATCTGCAGCGGAATCATTCAGCGATCCAGAAAGCAATGAACTCGTACCAGCCGCGTCGGTATCACGGTGAACTGACGATCTATCGTGCCCGGATACAACCCACTGATGCCGAATTCGAACCTGAGCTTGGTTGGTCAACGTTCACAGGCGGCGTTATCAGAGTAACGGAAGTTCGTGGAACGCACGGCGCGCTCACCGTATTTCCGTATGCAAACGGCTTGGCTGAAGCTCTTTCGGCTTCCCTGCCTCAGAGTAACGCTTTCTCGAAGGCGGCGTAGATCTATGTGCGGAATAACTGCAATGTTCGGCGGCGGGTTTGAACAAAGCCGACTCCCTTCGATGCATTCGTCGATCAGACATCGCGGCCCTGACGCATCCGATCTTTATTTCGATGAAAATGGCCAATGCGGCATTGCTCACAACCGCCTGAGCATAATTGACTTAAGCGAAGCGGGCAGGCAGCCGATCGTGAGTACGGACGGTAACTACGTCATCGCACTGAATGGCGAGATCTATAACTACCTCGAACTGCGGCGTGAACTCGAATCCGAATTCACGTTCCAAACCCGCACTGATACTGAGGTACTGCTGAATAGTTACATCAAATGGGGTCCCGCAGCTCTCGATAGATTGATCGGTATGTTCGCATTCGTGATCTGGAATAAGCGCGACAGAACGGCGTTCGTCGCCCGTGATCGCTTCGGCGTGAAACCGATGTACTACCACCGCAAGCCGGACGGGACACTATTTCTCGGCAGCGAGATCAAAGCGTTACATGCGGGAGGCATCGACCGTAAACCTGAGCCGTCTGCCTGGGCACGCTATTTGGCTTCCGGGCTAACCGACGATGCACCAAACACATTTTGGCAGGGCGTAAATGCACTCGGGGCCGGGGAATATCTGACTTGGAAAGACGGTCGTGTAGAAATTCGCAAATGGTACGATCTTGCCGATCGCGTTAGCGATGAAACGGACGAGCGCCGAGCAGACATAGTTGAAGAAGAATATCGAGATTTGCTGCTAGACAGCGTCCGGTTAAGGTTCCGGTCCGACGTTCCCGTCGGTATCAATCTTAGTGGCGGACTCGACTCTTCTACACTTTTAGGCGTAGTTCACGCCATCGAAAAGGAAGGCGCGGATGTCGCCGCTTATACGTTTACGACAGGCGATGACCGCTACGATGAAGTCCCGTGGGTTCGCGAAATGCTTCGGCGGACGCAGCATCCGCTGTTCGTTTCTGAACTGCGGCCTGACGAAGTGCCCGGTCTGGCGGCTTCGGTCCAGCATCACCAGGACGAACCATTCGGAGGCATACCGACGCTTGCTTATGCAAAACTGTTTACCAACGCGCGCGAGAACGGATCGATCGTGCTACTCGACGGCAACGGAATGGACGAGCAGTGGGCCGGTTACGATTATTATCGAAACGGTAACGGGAGCGCTCCGGTTGTCCAGGGCGTGTCCGCCTCGCCGCTCAGGCCAGAATGTCTCGTGCCTGATTTCCGCTCAATCGCTGAGAAGCCGCTAATGCCAGATCGGTTTAGTGATCGCCTTCGGAATCTACAGTATCGCGACACAACTTTGACCAAAATCCCACGGGCGATGCGCTACAACGACCGAGTCTCTATGCGCGCGTCGACCGAACTTCGCGAACCCTTCCTCGATCATCGACTTTTCGAGCTGGCGTTTCGCCAGCCCGAAGAACGAAAGATAAAAGACGGCGTAGGCAAACATCTGCTTCGGCGGATCGGCAGATCGCTCGTTCCTGACGGCATCGCGCTCGCTCCCAAGCGTCCGGTCCAAACACCGCAGCGTGAGTGGCTTCGCGGCGAGCTTGCCGGCTGGGCAGACGATCGTATCGAGGCTGGCCTCGCATCCTACGGCGGTTCATGGCTTGACGCCAAAGCCGTCCGCCGGGAGTGGGGGAAGTACCTTTCGGGCGGCGGCGATAATAGCTTTTATATCTGGCAGTGGATCAACCTCGGGCTCGCTGCCGAGAATTAGGAGAACGATCTGAGCAACACAGCAATACGAGTCAAATCGCTTTCTAAACAATACCGGATACAGGCATCGCAGCCGGCATACAGAATGCTTGGCGAATCACTGATGCACCGGCTGCGTCCATCGACGATATTAAGGAAAAAACAGGCCGGTACAGATCCTGCATATTTTTGGGCGCTGAAAGACGTTTCATTCGAGGTTGGGCACGGCGAGGTGCTTGGCATCCTCGGCCACAACGGAGCCGGAAAAAGCACGCTTTTAAAGATCCTTTCACGCATCACTGAACCAACTGCCGGCTATGCTGATATTTACGGCCGCGTAGGCTCGCTGCTAGAGGTGGGGACCGGATTCCACCTTGAGCTTTCAGGACGCGAGAATATTCTCCTCAGCGGAGCCATAATGGGCATGTCCCGGGATGATATCAAAAATCGATTTGACGAGATCGTCGACTTCGCCGGTGTCGCGCGTTTTATCGATACGCCGGTAAAACATTATTCAAGCGGCATGCACCTGCGTCTTGCGTTTGCCGTCGCAGCGCATCTAGAACCGGAGATCCTGCTGGTAGATGAGGTGCTCGCGGTGGGTGACATGGAATTTCAGCGGAAATGCCTGAACAAAATGGAAAATGTGGCCGGCCAAGGCCGCACCGTTCTTTTCGTCAGCCATAACCTCGGTTCAGTTAAGGAGTTGTGCAAAACGTCAATCGTGCTAAAACACGGCAAAGTAGATTTTAGCGGCTCTGTCGTTGACGGCATCCGTCATTACAGTCGAAATGTTCTCAATGCCCATGAGGAAGACCATTCCGGATCGAGCCACCAGGGCTGGATAAAGATCCGGCTGAATTCCACTTCGGACAGCCCTGACCAAGTGGGAAATGACGAGTCATTCAAGATTGCCGCGGATCTCCGGCTTACCGAAAACAATCCGCACGCAGTCCTTCATCTGATCATGGAGGACGCTGAAGGCAATCAGGTCGTCCATAACTATTTGAGATTAAAGGACCGCGGCCGCTCGCAGATCGATCCGGGCGTTTACCGCGTTTCCGCGACAGTACCTCCACTGTATCTAAAACCCGGCGTTTATACGCTATATCTAAAATTTATTGCTGACGGCGCCAACTTTCGGCAGGCTAAATATGTTTCGGAACGCCTCGTGGTGAGCATCTCTGACAATACAGGGATGTATGCGGGCAAGATATACGCGACAATTTTGCCGCCGGTAGAATGGTCAATTGCGGATCGCGTACCGGAAGCCGCGCCGAACCCCACGGCATTCATCGAAAACTCCACGGTTTTCTAGAGCAGTATATGAACGTGAGCGCCATAATCAGGAACTTTGCCCGTGAAACGAAACGGCTCGAATTCTTTTGGCGGTACGGGTCGAATCTCGGACCGTCTATCGACTATCGGCTTGGCGGCGCGCCGTCGCTAAACGATTCGACCGTCCGCCGGGTCCTGAAAGACCTGAACCGAAACGGCATCGCGATCACGTCCGCTGACGAACTTCTTGGCGGATCGGCGGTCTATTCAGAGCTTTCCGGCCGCGTCGATCAAATGTTGATCGATCGTCATCAGGAGCTGGAGGCTTTGAAATCCAGTGCCGAGCAAGACGTGATCGGTGAAAAGACCTTCAACGTCGAAATGCTTGGCAGCATAGTAGAATTCAATCCTGAATGTATCTTCGCGCGGTTTGCGCTTCAGGACAAATTCCTTGACATTGCTGACGCATATTTTGGAATGCGGGTGAAGCTCCGCTACTACAATGTCTGGAAGACGTTTGCCACACAAGGAGCTCCCCGCGAATCTCAGCTTTGGCATTATGACCGCGAAGATAAATACATCCTCAAGGTCTTTATGTATCTCCGCGATGTCGATGAAGGCACCGGCCCGTTTACGTATGCTCCACAAACACATCCGAAGGGGACTCTTCGCGGGCGCGAACCCGAACACTTTCTCGAGGGCGGCGTGCGGCGCAGCACCGACGAACAGATGAATGCCGTGGTTCCTCGTCGTGATTGGATACGTGCGACCGGAAACACGGGCACTATCATTTTCGCCGACACACGCGGTTTTCATAAAGGCGGTGAGGCTCGCAAGAACGACCGGCTTATGTATACGTGCCTGTATACTTCGCGGTCATCTGAATCGCGCCGGCTAGTAAGGTTCGGAAAATCTCCGGAGGGGCTCTCGAACCGCCAGATTTCCGCGTTGCTGCTGGATGACCTAACTGCTGCTACTTAATGACTGAACCGACGAAAACAAACGGAACCACACCGGCCGGCGACACATCGCGCAGTACGATACTGCTCGTAACTTCCTCGCTGCTTGTTGACCGCATCTTTAAGTACAGCGCGGTCGTTAATCGGCTTGCCGAAACGCATAATGTCGTTATCTGGGCTGCATCCGCTCGATCGTCCGACGTTTCTTGGAACACTGCCGCACGAGTAGAACCGCTACCGCCGATCCTTCCGTTTCGAGAATTTCCCTATAATATGCTTCGACGCGTAAACGAGTTTGCATGGGATTTTCGGCACAGGATACCGAGCCGAATGAGTATGCTGCGACACGTTCGAAATAAGCGGTTGCCTCTCTCTATACGGGCGATGAAGTTGCCGGCCCGTATCGTCGCCTGGACCCGAAGCGAGAATCTTTTCGAATCGTCACTCGAACGCCTATTGCTCGGCTTCCCGCGTTCGCCGGAGGCAGAGAACCGCCTTCGCGAACTTGCCCCGGAAGCGGTCGTCATTACCGGGCCTTTTCAGTTCGAACAACCGGCAATCTTCGCGGCGGCAAAACGGTTAGGAATTCCGGTCCTGGCATATATCCCTTCGTGGGACAACGTCTCGACGAAAAACCGCATGGTCTTTCAATACGACGGTTATATGGTTTGGTCGGAACACGCTCGCAACGAGCTCCGCGATATCTATCCGGCGGCCCGCAATCGACCGATCTATGTGGTCGGAGCGGCACAGTTCGATGTTTTTCTGTCCGAAAAGTTTATGCAGAGCCGCGAGGATTTCTGCCGCGGCCAGGGGCTCGATCCGGAGCTTCCGATCATACTTTATACACTTGGATCGCCGAACTTCCTTCAGGAACATCACGGAGCGTTGGAACTTGCACGCCGCGTTGCCGACGGCGCGCTTGGGCGGGTACAGATGCTTGTCCGTCCGCACCCAATTCATGACCGCGCCGAAATGCATGACATGTTTAGCGGATTCGGCCCGATGATCAAAGTGCAGCGGCCTGCCGACACAGCAAAGTCGCTTGTCGAACGCTCGCAAGACGACGAACAGGTCGCCGAATGGATCAATACTTTTCGCCACGCTGACGTCGTGGTCAACCTTTCTTCTACTGTCACCGTCGACGCATCGATCTTCGATACGCCGGTCGTCAATCTGGATTTCGACCCGCGCCCCGAACGAGCAGACCAAGCGCTAGTAAAGGACATCAATCACCGATGGAATCATTTCAAACCGGTTGCGGAATCGGGCGGCGTCTGGCTGGTAGACAATTTCGACGAGCTCGTCCATGCAGTACGCTCTTACCTTCGCAGCCCGGCGTTGCACCGCGCTCAGCGCCGTTGGATCGTGGATTATGTCTGCGGATGGATCGATGGAAAATGCGGCAAGCGAATGGGTGACGCCATCAGGGATTTTGCCGGGCGAACCGCCAAGAATGGAAGCGCCGATTTTGCGCCGCAAACAACGACTGTTCCGGCTGAAGCACGATAACTCGCTCCAAATGACACCGATAAGGTCGAATACAAGAACTTCGGCAGACACCTCAAATGACCCGGGACGGCGAAGGAAGGTCCTGGCAATCATTCCGCGCGGAGAGGTGATCCGCAATTTCGTATACTCCGGAGCCTTCGACCTGCTTGGCCGGGACGTTGAGCTTTCATTACTGTCGGTCGTCCCGAGCGATTCAGTGCTTGAAATGCTCCGGACGAAATTCGGCCGCGTCGAAACGCTGTCCAATTCACCGGAACCATGGATCGTACGGATCCAGCGCGAGATACTTGAAACGGCGCACAACCGCTGGCTTTGGACAGGTGCCGCCCGCGAGCGTTCCCGCCTTCGCGATGCCGAAGCCCGCACGCTCGAAGAAAAGGCAAAACGAACACTGAAAAAGGCCATAAGCTTTCCTATAGCGAACCGCATCGGACTCAATTCACTCGCACGAGTGGAGCGTTTTTCCAGCCGAAGGTTCCGTTCGGCAAACGAATATACAAAGCTTCTGAAAGAGATACGGCCGGACCTTGTTTTCAACGGCTCGCATGTTCACAGCGCGAACGCACATCAGGCGGTGCAAGCAGCCCAGTGGCTCGGCATTCCGACCGCGACGTTCATTTTCAGCTGGGATAATCTTACGTCGCAAGGCCGGATATTGCTGCCCTACGACCACTATCTTGTCTGGAACGAGGGACTGCGGGATCAACTCATCGGGATGTATCCGGATATAACGCCCGACGCCGTTCATGTTACGGGAACACCCCAGTTCGACTTTCATTTTCGCGAAGAGTTCCATCAGACGCGCGAAGAATTCTGCCACAGCATCGGCGCCGATCCGAAACGCCCGATCGTCCTCTATTCTACGGGCATGGCCAATCACATGCCCGGTGAGCCGGAAATCGTCGAAGAGATCGCCGACATGCTTGGAACGATCGATACACCCGCACAGCCCCAATTGGTAGTTCGGGTGTATCCGAAGGACCGCACAGGGCGGTTCGACCGTCTAATGACGGTCCGCCGCGATATTCTTTTCCCGAAGATCGAATGGGAAGATTCCTGGCACACCCCAAGGTATGAAGACTCTTATGCGCTGGTAAACGCGCTCCGACATGCCGCGGTCGGGATCAATGTCGCATCTACGATCTCGCTCGAGCTCTGCATGTTCGATAAACCGGTGATCAACGTTGGCTATAACCCGCCGAGCATCGACCCTAAGGAACTCCAATATGCGGCTTATTACGACTTCGATCATTATCGTCCGATCGTTGAAAGCGGGGCCGTTCATGTCGCATATAGTCCGCGCGAAATGGCGGAGATGCTCCGGGCCGCTCTTTCGAATCCCTCAGCCCATTCTCGCGAACGTAAGCACCTGATCGACCGGATGTTCGCCAATACTTTGGATGGCCGATCGGCCGACCGCACTGCGGACGTGCTGCGAAGGATCGCCCACAAACAGCTTTAGTATGACTCAAAATTATCTCCCGAACATCTCGGTCGTAACGCCCACATTTCAACGGCCAACGGAGGTCGCCGCCCTGATCGAAAATTTGGCCGCACAGGAAATGTTTCCGTTCGAACTGATCATTATTGATGGTTCTGAACCGGGAGATCAGCGGACGGAAGCTACGGTAAATGCCCTGCCCGCCGGCCTCCCGTTTCGGGTCATCTATGTCCGAAAAACCGGAGGAACCGCCATCCAGCGTAATGCCGGGATCGAAATTGCCAAGGGAGAGTTGATCGCATTCATAGACGATGACGTTGTGCTCGAACCGAATTTTTTCCGCGTCATGGCCGAAACTTTCCGTAATGATGTGAGCGGCGATGTCGGCGGCGTGGTCGGATATCGTACGAACCATTATTTTCCTGCCGAAAGCTCGGAACGATGGCGGTGGTATAAGCGGCTGAAACTGCTGACCGTCTATGAGCCTGGACGGTACGATTTCAAAAGTGGTTATCCGATCAACAACAATATGCAGGCACCGTTTACGGGTACACGAGAGGTGGATTTCATGACGACCGCATGCGCCGTCTGGCGAAGAGAGGTGATCGACTCCGGGATCCGCTTTCATTCATTCTTTACCGACTACGGCGTCCTCGAAGACGCGCATTTTTCGCTGATGGCCGGAAAGAAATGGAGGCTGCTACAATCGGGCGACGCAAAATGTCGAGAACTTAATTCACCGAACGGTCGCGTCGGTGCGCGAAAGATAGGCTATAAAAGCGTAGTTAATTATTATTTCGTGTTCAATGAGGTTGCGGGCCCGTTGCGGCCTTCCAACAAGTTTAGGTTCTGGCGTTTTCAGGCGTTCGAATTTCTGCGTGTCGCCGCATCTCTGTTCCGCCATCGCCGCAGTGCCGACCTACAGCAGCTATTGGGTCGGGCTGCCGCCATGTTCGCCATATTGACAGGAAGAGCATTTATGCTGCAGCAGTCACGGTAACGAATGAAATTAACGGTCATATCGCACAAACAATGCTGGAAACCGGACCCGTCGCGCGAAGAGTATTTCACGGACGGAGGCTTTCCGCTTCAGATGAACGCGATCGCCGGACTTTTTGATTCCGTCGAGATAGGCGTTCCAGTTACGTGCGGCCCGCTGCCAATGGGCGTCGCCCCGCTTGTTGGCGGCAATATGAAGATCGTGGAGCTATCACCGCCCGCCGGCAGCGGAATTAGGCGAAAGGTCTTATTTATTGCATGGCTGCTGAAGAATGGCACGAAGCTGGTCAGTTCGGTCGCTCGTGCCGACGCCGTCCACGCTATTATCCCCGGTGACGTCGGAACTATAGGAATGTTCGCGGCAATTGCATTAAGGAAGCGACTTTTTGTCCGTCATTGCGGAAACTGGCTAGCACCGCGGACTGCCGCGGAAAGATTTTGGAAACGCTCGATGGAATTTTTTGCCGGTGGGCGAAACGTCATGTTCGCGACGGGTGGCGGAGAGTCGGCGCCGTCAGTGAAGAATCCGAACATTCAATGGATCTTTTCGACATCGCTGACCAGAAAGGAACTTGATGCGGCGCGGCCGCGGGAATTCCCTGGGCACGCTCCGCGTCTCATTACGGCCTCGCGGCTCGTCGCAAATAAAGGTACCGAAGTGGTCATCGAAGCGTTTGTTGAGATCGCAAAGAGCTTCCCGGGTGCAATGCTTGACATTGTTGGCGACGGACCGTTGATGGACGAGCTTAATGAAAAAGTAAAGGTTTTGGGGATCGAAGATAAAGTGATTTTCTACGGGCGAGTCGAACAGGACCGCGTGGTCGGTCTTATGCGCAATGCCCACGTTTTCTGCTACCCGACAACCGCATCTGAAGGTTTTCCGAAGGTAGTACTTGAGGCACTTTCGGCAGGCCTGCCGGTGGTAACAACGCGTGTCTCAGTATTGCCTACGCTCATTTCGGGCGGCTGCGGACGTCTGCTCGACAACCCCGATCCCGCGGAACTTGCCGTAAAGATCGTTGATGTGGTTTCGAACAAAGCAAACTACGAAAAAATGTCGCGCGCGGCCGTGGTCCGTTCACGCAAATTCTCGCTCGAAAACTGGGCCGAATATATTGGCAGCGCTCTAAGACATTCGTGGGACGTTGCGCAGACTGCATCGCCTTTGCCGGGCATGCAGCAGGAATCGTTAAATGAAGATCTGCTTCCTGGCTGGAACTCTCGCTAGAGGAGGAGCTGAAAAACAGCTCGTGTTGATGCTAAAGGCGCTGCTCGCGGCAGGACTCGAACCCGGCGTCATTTGCCTTTCGCAGGGCGAATCCTATGAGAGCGACATTCGGAAAATGGGTGTTGACGTCAGATGGGCGGGCAGTTCGCGGAACCGAACCTTGCGGATGGTAAATATTGTAAGACACCTGACAGGTTTGGGCGCTGATCTAGTTCAGAGCACGCATTTTTACACTAATCTCTATGCCGGATTGGCAGGAAAGCTCCTAAGAATCCCAAGTATAGGAGCGATCCGTGGCGATCTAGATTTTGAAATGCCTTCACATGGCGCTCTCGGCCGCTGGCAGATTTCGCTGCCGACGTTCTTGATCGCGAACTCGCGTGCATCGTTTGAGCAGGCCGTATCTGCACGCGGAACGGCGCGCGGCATCCATATGGTTCCAAATGTCGTGGAGACGAACGGCAGCGTTGCCGAACTCTCTCCAAACGGACTTCCATTGACGCTGCTGTGGGCTGGAAGGCTAGATGAGAATAAAAGACCGGAGCGGTTCATACGTATGTCCGCCGACCTTTTAGAACGCATTCCCGACAAACCTCTGAATTTCGTTATCGCCGGCGACGGACCGCGACGAAATGAACTGGAACGGCTGGCCGACGTCCTCGGTACGGCCAGCGCAACTAGCTTTCTAGGCGTTGTCGATCGAATGTCGGATGTTTACGGGCATGCCGATATTCTCGTTAATACATCCGATCACGAAGGAACGCCGAACGTGATACTCGAAGCAATGTCGCATGGGCTTCCAGTGATAGCGTCCGAGGTCGGCGGAACTCCGGATGTCGTCGACCGTACGCGCGGAATTTTGATCGAACGGGGCGACGAAAATGGCCTCACTGATGCGGCGCATCTGCTGGCGAGTGACCTCAGCTTGCGCCAACGACTTGGAGAAGCCGGCCGAAAATACGTTCAAGACAATCACTCCATAAAACGCCTCGCCGAGCAGCTTATGGAAATTTACAAGGCTGCCTGTCCGAAACACTTCGACCAATGACACCCGCCGCCCGGCCACAACTATTATCTATTCATCAACGCCCACTGAGGCCACAGGCCGCGTCGTACCTTTTGCCTATGACGTGGCCACTGAAATGGTTCGCCGTGTTCGCGTTGGCGCACGCACCACTGGGAATCCTTTTCTATAACGCGAAGTACCTTGGTGTCGTCCACGCGTACGCCGTCTTCGCAATAGGAATGTATATGGCGTGGGACCGAAAGCGGCCACTGGAACAGACGATTTATCCGCTAATGTATTTGGCCGGTGTCGAAGTTCTCTGGCGAATGGCAGAAATTCCGATCTTTTGGGAATTCGGAAAATACGGCGCGACGCTCATTATAGCGACTGCGCTCATTCGCCGCGGCTTTACGAAGCTGCCCGTCCCCGCCGCCGCATACTTCCTGCTGCTGATGCCGGCGTGCCTCCCGACTTTGCTCAACAATGACTGGACAGGCGCCCGCGCGAGCCTTAGCTTCAATATGTCCGGCCCGCTCGCACTAGCGGCCGCCTGTTGGCTTTTTTCGTATGTGCGTGTCACTTCCGATGAGGTAAAGCGGCTTCTCCTGATGGCGATGATCCCGATCGTCAGCGTCGCCGTGACAACGCTCTTTTATACGGTGACGGCGGATGAGATCACGTTTGGCACAGAATCCAATTTTGCGACCAGCGGAGGTTTCGGCCCGAATCAAGTGTCCGCTATGCTCGGGATGGGCGTATTTTTTGCCGGCACGATTTACCTTTTATTCAAAAATGAGCTTCGTGAGGTAGTTCCGTTATTGGCTTTGCTTTTGCTTTTCTCGATGCAGAGCGTAATGACATTCTCGCGGGGCGGAATGTACACGGCCATCGGCTCGATCGCCGTCGTGCTGCTATTCCAATTGCGGTACCTGAACAAGACGATCGGCCGAATGCTGCCAATCTTTTTACTCGCTGCCGTGTTCCTAATTCTGGTATTTCCGTACCTTAATGAATTTACGGGTGGGAACCTTCAAACGAGATTTGAGGAAACCGATACGACACGACGGCTCGACATAGTGGGCTCCGATCTTCAGATCTTTTCCGAATTTCCGATCCTTGGCATCGGGGTTGGAGAGGCCACGCATTACCGCGCGAAGTATCTCGATTACCGTGCGCCCAGCCATACCGAACTGTCGCGGCTTATATCGGAACATGGGTCTTTAGGGATACTTGCACTGCTAGCTCTTTTCGCGGCGAGCTTGATAAATCTCTTCCGCAGCAATGTCCCGATTCATGCGGCGCTTGTTGGCGGCGTCATTACGTGGAGCATGTTATTTATGCTTAACTCCGGCATGCGCCTAGCTGCACCTTCCATAATTTTCGGGATCAGTTTTATTGCCATAATTGCGAAGCGCAGGCCGGCACGTCCGGCTGCTATTGCAACGGCCTCTCGAGGCATAAGCCGCCCGCATCTTCAAGAACGCCCAATTTTCAGGAAATAAATCTGCACTAAATTGTATGCTGCGAACTGCATTTATCGGCAACGAAAACACTTTTGACGAAAAGGTTTGCGAATTCCTAAGTGAGAATACGGATCTGTCGTTAATAATCTGGACTGACAAAATGGCGTGGGCAAACGACGGACCCGGACGAGGAAGGCGTATTATACGACGTTTCTTCGATCGCGGACGGAGCCACGGCCCGCTGCGGGCGTGCAACGAATTTCTGTATTACCTTTTATATCGACAGTTCCTTGCCGCTGATGAGTCGCGAAAGATCAACGATGCCGTAACCGATGTCCATTCGTCCCCTAAAGTGCCAATCTCGTCGATCAGGCAGGTCCGACCGGACAACATAAAATCGCCGGAGCTCCTTGCTGCGATCCACGAGGCCCACCTCGACGCGTTGTTTGCGATGTGCATCGACGTCTATTTGCCCGATTCGATCTTCAACGCGCCCGCTCTGGGAACCTTTTTGTGGCATGAGGGGATCACGCCTGAGTACCGCGGTGTTTATTCGCCTTTTTGGGCGCTGCTGAATAATGACTTCGATAATTTGGGCTACACCTTCTTGAAAATGAACAAGAAACTCGACGCCGGCCAGATATATATGCAGGGCAGGCCCTCCGGCATCGACCCGCATCGCGACTGGCACAGCTATATAGGACATAAGGCGGTGCTAGACAGCTTCCCCGATGTGAAGCGGATCCTCGCTGAGCTTGACGCCGGAACCGCGAAACCGGTCGATCGTTCCGGAGCCGCTGACGGCTACTATTCGTACCCGACCGCGACAGGCTTGATAAAGATCGCACTGCGACGGTTGTTCGCAAAACAAAATGGAATCACTGAACTCGCGGGAAGTTCGCCGGACCAATGAAAGGTAACACGAAGATCTGCATCGTTGGGAATATGCTGGGGCGAAATCCGGACTGGGTCACAACACAAGGCCAGGTTCTCGCAGACAAGCTCCCCGGCGAGGGATTCGACGTTATTTCAGTCTCATCGAAGACAAACAGATTTACGCGGCTGGCCGAAATTATTTACACCCTCGTGGCCCGCCGAAGATCGATCGACGTGGTAGTTCTCGAAGTTTACAGCGGGCTGTATTTCGTGATCGCGGAAGTGGCGAGCCTACTGTGCCGCGTTTTCAGGCTGCCGCTGATAATGGTGCTGCACGGCGGCGAGCTGCCGAATTTCTACAGGCGGCATCCTCGGCGGACGGCATGGGTCTTGAATCGTGCTGATAGATTGGTCGCTCCTTCCAGTTTTCTCGCACATGAATTTGAGAAGGCCGGTTTTCCGGTTCGGGTGATCCCGAACATCATCGATCTACATGATTCGACATTTCGCGAAAGAGGCTCGATAGCGCCCAATCTACTTTGGATGCGTAGCTTTCATCCGATCTACGATCCCGAAATGGCGATAAAGGTCTTTGCGGAGGTTAAAAAGCGGCACGCTGCCGCCCTGCTGACGATGGCGGGCAAGGACAAAGGCTTAGAAGAAACTGTCCGAAAGCTGGCCGCCGAACTAGGTGTCGCCAACGCCGTCCGATTTCCCGGATTTCTCAATGCAGCGAAGAAATCCGCCGAATTCGATTCCGCGGATATTTTCCTGAATACCAACAAAATAGACAATATGCCAGTGTCGGTCGTCGAAGCGTGTTCATTCGGCGTTCCGGTAGTCGCCACGAGGGTGGGAGGTATTCCCTATCTTTTACGTGACCGCATGGACGCTCTGCTCGTGAACAGCGGCGATGTTAAGCAGATGGCAGATGCCATTTGCGAACTACTGGACTCACCGGGGTTGGTTCGAGAGCTTTCACGCAACGGCCGCCTCCTAGCCAAACGCTCGGATTGGCACAACGTCAAACACGACTGGATACGGGTTTTTGGCGAATGCTCGGTTGTTCGCGGTTCGTCCACGGCTCCGCGAGCGGAAGATACCGTAGCAACTAATTAATGGCAACTGGTCTCGACATCTTTCATCGGCTACCCGGCTGGACACGAAATCTTGCTGCAGGTGCGCGGGGGCTCCAGCTTCGGCGACTTAGATATGGCGGCGATTTTGAACGCCTGACGGAGATGGTACTGGAACGGGACACATGGAGCGCGGAAAAATGGGAGAAATGGCAGGCCGATCGTCTGGCTGAGATCCTTGAACGCGCTGCTGTCCAAGTTCCATATTATCGGCGTCACTGGGCCGAACGCCGCCGCCGCGGCGATCGAGCCTCATGGGCATATATCGAGAATTGGCCGGTCCTCGAAAAACCGGAAATTCGTCGGCATAACCGCGAATTTGTCGCGGATGGTGTGAACATTCGCAAAATGTTTCGCGATCATACCAGCGGAACGACCGGGACCTCGATCGATATCTGGCTGACAACAGAGACAGTACGCCTTTGGTATGCGATGTTCGAAGCCCGCTGCCGCCGATGGTACGGAGTCAGCAGAGACGATCGCTGGGCTATTCTAGGCGGGCAATTGGTAGCCGCTGCCGGGAGCGATCGGCCGCCGTTCTGGGTATGGAATGCACCGTTAAACCAACTCTATCTGTCCGCATATCATATCCGTCACGGCTTGGTCGATCATTATTTCGCGGCGCTGCGGCGACATAGGATCGTTTATCTACTCGGCTATTCCTCGGCTATTTACTCGCTTGCGCGATCGGGCAACCGCGAGGACTGCCGTTCGCTGAGACTGAAAGTAATAATCACCAACGCGGAACCGCTGCTTGCCCACCAGCGTGAATGCATAGAAGACGCTTTTGGCTGCCCTGTGCGGGAAACGTACGGAATGGCGGAAGCGGTTGCGGCTGGAAGCGAATGCGAACACGGAAAACTGCATTCATGGCCAGATGCGGGCATCGTCGAATTGGGGAATCCAACGGCAGGCGTTTCGGACCTGCTGTGCACCGGGCTCGTAAATGCCGACATGCCGCTGATCCGTTACCGTATAGGCGACTGCGGTTCGGCCGTGCGAAACGAAGAATGTGCCTGCGGCCGGCCGCTGCCGCTTTTGGAAAACATCCATGGCAGGTCGGATGACGTTCTTTATACAAAGGACGGCAGGGCTATAGGACGTCTCGATCCTGTTTTTAAGAACGATCTGGCTATCGCTGAGGCTCAGATCATCCAAACGTCACTTAACGAAGTCATTGTGCGCGTGGTTCCCGAAGCGGGTTTTGACTCGCGTGCCGAGGCGGATCTTATAGCACGTATACGCGAGCGCATGGGAAATATTGATACCCGGATAGATCGGGTCACATCGATCCCTCGCACGGCGCGCGGCAAGTTCAAGGCCGTTATCTGTGAACTCTCGCCAGCAGAGCTTGAGCAGGTCAAAGCCTAATTTATGTGTGGAATCGCAGGGATTTTTCAGTTAAACGGAAGGCCGGTGCCGGCAGGTGCTGCCGAATCGATGGGCCGTATTATGGCACATCGCGGGCCTGATAATTTTACCGTCGTGGATCTGCCCAATGTAGAGATCGCACACAATCGCCTGAGCCTCATCGATCTATCGGCAGCTGCGAACCAACCTTTCCGCGACGCCGATCATGTACTCGCTTATAACGGCGAGATCTATAATTATCGCGAACTTCGAAAACGGCTGGAAAATGAGCACGTCATTGAGTTCAAGACGACCTCGGACACCGAGGTTTTATTTTACTTCCTCATTCATTATGGGATCGAATGCACGCTACGCGAGATCAAAGGAATGTTCGCGTTTTCATTTTACAACCGACACGAAAACCGGCTCTTTCTCGCTCGCGATCGAGTGGGGATCAAACCTCTATATTACGCCCAGGTCAACGGAGCCTTTTGCTGGGCATCCGAAGTAAAGGCGATCGCGAAAACGTTCGAATTAAAGCCCGATCCGATCAAGACCCTGTTCTCGATCGGGGGGATAGGAGAAAATTCAAGCAAATATACGCTTTACAACGACATCCTTCAGGTCGAACCCGGTACGTATCTTGCAATTGTTCCAGGCGGTGAACCGCAGAAAAACGTATATTATCGCCCGGTCGACGATATCGACCAGGCACGTTACGACGACCTGGACCGAAAGCCGTCGTCCGAGGTCGTCGCGGAGTTCGAATCGTTGTTCGATCACAGCGTGCGTAGCATGCTCATCAGCGATGCCCCCGTTGGGACGTTTCTGAGCGGGGGTGTTGATTCAAGTTTGATCTCAGCGATGGCGAAACGGAACTATGGCAACATCAAGCTGTTCACGGCGAACGTTGTCGGGCGCTATTCGGAATTCGATGCGGCGCGTTCTGTTTCAAGACATATCGGAGCGGAGATTTTCGACTATGCGTTTGAATCGGAAATGATGCTTCGCGATTGGGCCGATGTTACGTATTTTTACGAATCGCCAATCATCGTTCATACGAACGCGCTTCCGTTCGCAAACGTCGCGGGAATAACGCGAAAGCACGGTGTTAAGGCCGTTCTGACTGGCGAAGGAGCGGACGAACTTTTTCTCGGATATCCACGGCTATTGACAAAACGTTTCGACAAGTTTGCCGCGGCTCCCGTTTCGGCGATCCGGTCACTTTACCGTCTAGTTCCCGGATTGCATGAATATCTGTTTCCCAACACAAAGAACAGCCTAACGAATTTTGCCTACGACGTTGTGCGGAAATTTGAACCTGCCGCGAGTGAGAACGGCGACATTGAGAAATTTAGTTTCCTCCCCGAGCCAAAGCGTGAGGAGCAATACCTGACGATCAAGATGTTGGGACCGCACCTGACTACACTTCTACACCGAAATGACCGAATGGGAATGATGGCATCGATCGAGGCCCGATTCCCGTTTCTCCACGAAGACCTGGTCAAATTTGCCGTGAACCTGCCGGTCAAATATAAGATTGGTCGTTCGCTTCGGTGGCACGATTACAAACATCCGTTCCTTGTAGATAAATGGATCGTACGAAAGGCAGCTGAAAAGTATCTGCCCCGTGATATTTCACATAAGAAGAAATTTGGCTTTGGGATGTATGGACATAAATTTATCCGCATCAAGGACGGTTTCTTCGATGGCGGTTGGGTCGGCGAAAACCTGCAACTCGATCGTCGCTCGCAACTCCGTCTACTGGAAACGCAGGACCCATACTTTATCGGGAAGCTAGCATCGGTCGAGATCTTTGGAAGAATCTTCGCCAACGGCCAGGACCGCGCTGATGTGGCAGATCATATAATGCGCCATGCGGAAATGAGGATGAATGAATAACCGATCTCCGGAAAATAGCCTGCCTGCGGTCTCGGTGATAATGCCTGTACGGAATGAGGCAGATTTCATTCACAGGAGCCTCGGGTCGGTGCTTGCCCAATCGTACCCCGACGCACTGTTAGACGTGATCGTCGCTGACGGAATGTCGTCAGACGGCACGCGTGAGACCGTCGCCGCTATGGCCGCGGAATCCGGCATCCCGGTGAACGTTGTCGACAATCCGGGCCTGACAGCTCCGTGCGGGCTCAACGCCGCCATCGCCAAAGCCACCGGCGATGTCGTAATTAGGGTTGATGGCCATTGCGAGATCGACCGCGATTATGTTAAAAACTGCGTCCGACATCTTGAGGGGGGCGAAGCGGACGGCGTCGGCGGCCCCATCGAAACCATAGGAGAAACGCCTGTAGCCGAAGCGATCGCCGCCGCTATGAGTTCAAAATTCGGCGTCGGTGGCAGCGCGTTTCGCTGCGTAGATGATCGAGCGATCTACGTCGACACGGTCGCATTTCCGGCGTACCGTCGAGACATATTTTCGCGGATCGGTCTGTTTAACGAAGAACTCGTCCGTAACCAAGACGACGAATTTAATTTCCGGCTCCGAAAAAGTGGCGGACGGATACTTCTTAGCCCCGACATCCGCTCGCGTTACTATTCGCGCGGCACATTACGTTTGCTGTGGCGTCAATATTTACAGTACGGATTCTGGAAGATCCGAGTAATGCAGCTGCATCCGCGGCAAATGAGCCTCCGGCATTTCGCCCCCGCGGCCTTTGTCGCGGGCACGCTGATCCTCGCAATTGCGGCAATTTTCATACCTGCGTTTAGATATGTGGGCATTGTCGCTGCCGCCGCGTACCTAGCCGCTGGTCTGGTCTCTGCCGTGTACTCGATTCGAAAAGTGCGACTTTGGACAATTCCGATTTTGCCGCTGTGTTATTTCATACTTCACTTTTCCTACGGGCTCGGATTTATTGGAGGTTTATTCCACTTCCGAAGTCACTGGCGAACAGCCGACAGCGGCCCCGCTCTTAATGACCGCGCCTGAACGTCTCCACAATGCATCAATCTCTGCCGTCGCAGCACGCTGTCAACCTACTTCAAATATCTCTTCCAGCTCTACTTTTTGTTTCGATCGTGCCATACGGCAGCGAGCATCCCTGGTTCGAGGGGCTTTCGCTCGCCGGCATTTTCATTGCAGCTGCATATCTTTCCTTTAAGAACATTCGGGCCGATCGGCTGCTCACTCCGATACTCATCCTAGCCACGTTTGCGTTCTTACAAGGGATCATTGCGATCGTCGTGAATCTAGGCTTCGCCGGCCGCAGTTTTCTGCCTGTAAGCTTCGATTCAACTGCTTCTATCTGGGTCGCCGTCAAGTTCCTTGGATTCGCGGTTGCCGTCCGCCTGTTTGGCTCGGTATTCAGCTCCAATATCAAACACCTGGTTTGGAGTTTGATCGGGATCGGGGGCTTCTTTGGCGCATTTGGATTGATCCGTTATGCGATCCAGATCCAAACGCCGGAAGCTAAAATCGCGTTTCTTCTTCCCGACCTATTTCCGGGTATCGGATTTGGCACCATCTTCAATCAGAATCATTACGCGTTCCTAATGACCATGACGCTTGGGCTTGTCACTTCCCTTGTGATCTACGGGAAGCTGGCGTCTGGGCTCCGTCTCGTGCTGCTGGTGACATTTCTCGTTTGCTGGAGCTCGCTTGTGCTCACAGGTTCGCGAGCCGCTATCATGAGTTCGCTGATCGTTGCAGCCGCCGCCATTATCTTCCCGGCGCCCAAACGAGGAAGGCCGCCTCAGCGCAAATTAATGCTAATTGGCCGATTCGCTGCCGCGGCGATGGTACTGGGATTGTTGGTCGCCGGTATCATACTGATCGGACAGGACCGCGTTGTCAGCCGTTTTGAACGGATCTCAGCGCACATGGAAAGTAGCGATACATCCCAATCGTTCTCACGGCCCGATGTTTGGAAAGCAAGTGGTGAGATGTTCACCGAACATCCGGTTTTTGGCGTGGGCTTTGGAGCCTTTCGCACTGCGGTTCCGGGATTCATCGATGTCTCCGGCGCCACGATTCCCGAAGCCGCCCATAATGAATATCTTGAGATCGCCGCTGTCGGTGGGATTGTTGGAATCGTCCTATTTTGCTGGTTCCTTGCTCGGCTCGTCCGTACTATACAGTGCGCGAGTCATTCAGGCCAGAGTCGTTACATGTCGGCTGCCCGGTTTGGAGCCTTATACGCTTTTGCCGGCATTGCCTTTCATAGCTTGTTCGAGTACGGCATGCATCTACTTGGAGTCTGGCTCTTCGCAGCAGCCGTTCTGGCCGTTGCAGTACACAATCATAGCCCTCGCGACGAAGCCGAGATCGATACGGCCGTGATTCCGGCATCAAGGTTCATGACGCTACTCTATGTCTCGTTCCTGGGACTGGCGACCTTTTGCATTCTTTTCGCAACGGTGAGATTTCAGCAGGACCGGCTGACCAAAGGAAGTGGTGGGCCAATTTTTTCGGAGTTTCTTTGGCTGCCATTCGATGCCGATTCTTACGCCGCCGAGGCTCAGTTTCTGAGTGGCCGTGGCGAACACAGCAGGGCCGCTGAGCAATTGTGGTCTGCCGTCCGTTTGAGGCCGGATGATCATAGCCTCTGGCTCTCTCTTGCGGCCGAAAAGGCTCGTTCGTCGCCTCGGTCGAATCCCGAGCCGGCCTATATTCGCGCGATCGATCTTGCCCCAAGGTTCGCTCGGCCGTATTTCGAATACGGAAAATTCCTTATCGATTCAGGCCGAACCTCAGAGGGGTTCGATCAATTGAGAACAGCTCGTCGCCGCGATCCCTCGTTATTTGAGAACGTGCTGCAATTGGCATGGGGTTCGAGCGGCCAAGAGCCGCTCGCTATGATCAATATTCTTGCCCCGCTAAATTCCGCCGAAGCTGACGCCGTGGCCGAATTTCTGTTCGAACGTGGTCATTTTGAAGAAACGGCCATGTTCGCCTGCGGATCCGGCGATCTTTCGCATGAGTTTCGCTCCGGGCTGATCGCTAAATTCCTCGAAATCCGCCGTTACCGCGATGCCTTTATAATTCGGGCTACAAACTGCGATTCGCCGTTCGACGACGCTTCGCTAGCCAGCGGCGATTTTGAACGCGACGAAATTCGTGTTGGCGATCCGTTTGGATGGAAGGTGATACGCAGGTCCGAATACGTCCGGCCAGAGATCGACGTTTCGACGGCATCGAACGGCACACGCAGCGTCAAATTCACGTTCGCGGGCAGCGCAGGCTTCGACGACCTTTTGTCCCACACCCAAATTGTCGATTCCGGTGCCCGATACCAATTCTCGCTCGCATTTATGTCGAAGAACATCGTAACCGGCGGACCGCCAGTCTTTCGCGTCGTCGCGAAAGGCCCCGACCATGAAATGCTAATTTCGGAGATCGTATTGTCGGGCCCTGACGGAAAATGGTCGAGGAAATCGGTGAGCCTCACTATAGACAGCCAGACGGAAGCCGTTGAGATCTCCGTGGGACGCAAACCGTGCCCGGATCCGCGTTGCCCCATCTTTGGAGAGCTATGGATCGACGAGGTCCGAGCAGATCGCCAACCTTAAATCTTATAAATGGCACAAATGTACGATGACACACCCTGCGTTCGTACACTCCGCCCTGTATAAATGGTTCATTTTTCCGCACGTCACTAAGTCTTTGCGACTACCGAAAATTATACGTATGCAGGATTTATGCAAACTGCCGATTTGGTATTACTTAGAGCTGAAATTACAGCACGGCCCGATTCACCCGAAACTTCTCCTGCGTTTCGCGCGCATTAAGTACCTGGTTTGACGATGTTTCGTAGGGCGTAACTTTTTAGAAGTACTTGAGTTTTATGGAAAGCCCGCATTCAGTTGATACACAGTTTTCGGTAGTAGAACCGTCATTCTCAATAGGTCAAAAGCCCGCTTTTGGAGCCGGTGTTCGAGTACCGTTCCTTCGGCCCGAGGTCGGGGAGGCCGAAATCGCCGAGGTCATTGACACCCTTCGCTCAGGATGGCTCACGACCGGCCCGAAGGTAAAGATGTTCGAAGAGGATTTCGCCGCCGCTGTGAATGGCAAATATGCCGTTGCGGTCAATTCCTGCACTGCGGCGCTGCATTTGGCGGTCGAGGCCCTTGGTCTGTCGTCTGGGCAGGCAGTCCTAGTTCCGACAATGACGTTTGCCGCAACGGCCGAGATCGTCCTGTACACAGGCGCTGTGCCGATCCTCGTCGACTGCGATCCGGAAACGGGCAACATCGATCTCGACGACGCCCGTCGAAAGGTCTATGACATCCGCGCCGGCCGCCTGTCGCATATTGCCGATAGCAACATCGACATTGTAGGGATCATTCCCGTACATGTCGGCGGCTATATGGCAGACGTGGGAAAGACAAGGGAATTTGCCTCTGAATTTGGATTATGGGTCGTTGAGGACGCCGCTCACGCGTTCCCGTCGGCTTGGCGTCCGGATGCTGAAAGCCCTTGGCAAATGTGCGGCGACGATACCGCCACAGTCACGTGCTACTCGTTCTACGCGAACAAGACCATCACCACCGGCGAAGGCGGCATGGCCGTCACTAATAATGAGGTGATCGCCGAAAAGATCCGTTTGATGTCGCTGCACGGCCTTTCGCGGGATGCGTGGAAGCGCTATTCCGACTGCGGCAGCTGGGATTACCGGATCATGGCACCCGGGTATAAATACAACCTGACGGACATCGCGGCGGCGATTGGCATACATCAACTCGCGCGGGCCGAATATATGCGTTTGCAGCGTGAAGCGGTAGCGGAGATTTACCTCGAACGGCTCGGGCAGATCAGCGAGTTAGAACTGCCGCCGACGGACGATAACCGCATGCATTCCTGGCACCTGTTCCCGATACGCCTCAACACAACATCGCTGTCGATCAGCCGCAATGAATTTATCGAGGAGCTGAGACTTCGAGGGGTCGGATATTCGGTACATTGGCGGCCGCTGCACCTTCACCCGTACTACGCGGAGAAAGTTGGATGGAAAGAGCACGATCTGCCCTCGGCGTCAAGGCTCTGGCCTCGGCTTATAAGTCTGCCGATATTTCCGTCAATGCTTTCCGAAGAGATAGCTCACGTCGTCGAGGCTATTGGATCAATATGTACGGCAAACTCGAAGAAGAGGCTTTCGCTCGTAGCGTGAAGCAAAACGCGCTGCGTGCCGAATCGCTGCCGAGGTTGATCGAATGCCTCGTTGCGGCGTTGGGTTTGATCGCGCTTGCTCCGATTTTCGCCGCCTGTGCGCTTACCATAAGATTAAGTTCATCAGGCCCGATCCTTTTTCGGCAAAAACGAATGGGACGTGGCGGCGCCCCTTTCACGATGTTCAAGTTTCGGACGATGTACGCCGAATCGCCCGGGCTGCTCATAACCGCCGGAAATGACAGCCGCATTACACCGGTTGGCCGCGTCCTTCGCAGATCAAAACTCGACGAACTTCCTGAACTATTCAATGTACTCTGCGGCGAAATGTCATTTGTTGGCCCACGGCCCGAAGTTGTCGAGCTTGTCGATCTCACCAACCCGGCATGGGCACGGACACTCGGAGTTCGCCCCGGGATCACTGATCCGGTGACGTTGCAATTCCGCAATGAGGAAACGCTGCTTGCCGGAGTAGAAGACAAAGCTCGTTTTTATCGCGAAGTCGTTCAACCTTACAAGCTCGAAGGCTACTTGGAATATATCGATTCGCGTTCGCCGGCCGGCGACGTCGCGATACTGCTCCAGACAATTAAAGTGATCATGTTCCCCAGTCTTGCCGTCCGCCTGGAATTGACGCCGTTCGGGCCTACGATACAGCAGGACGGTAAATCCGAGGCGATCACAGAAACACCGCTGTCGATTGCCGATGTGAAACAAGCAAACACCGTAGACATTTGAATACGTTTGTTGTTTTAGTATCTTTTCGCATTGACTCGTTCTAACTTCCTTGAGAATCGAAGGTAAACTGGTCTGGCCAAATTCTTTTGTACATAATACGGAAAGGTTCCGTTTTGGACTTGCGATGGACGTTTCTGATCCCGCCTTAGGAAGCTTTGAAAAACCTTGATTACGGCCTCGAGCAAGTTCCTTCGAAACAGAACGTCGCAATCCGACAAGACGATCATTTCTTCGGAAGCTTCGCGTGCGGCACTTTGCAATTTGGTTGTTTTGCCGCGGTTATCGTGATTAACGACCAACTGACCAAATAAGCTGGAACGACGTTGCAGCAACAGCACTAGGGCGTCATTTGAACATCCCTTCACAATCAGTGTAATGCGCCCCTGGTCCGAACAGACAGTCCTTTCGAGCGAATCGAAGAACAGTTAGAGGATCTCGCGCAATTAATCAAGGAATCCCTCAAAGGAGGGAGTATTAAACGACCACGAAAATACGAGCCGGCGCGGGACTGATCAGCGATTTTCCGCGTTCCGGGTTCTCTCCCAGTTTCATATTGAATCAACCTCCTTCGTTATTTCCGGCGGCTAATAGTCCCCAAAGAACACTACGGGGATAGATATACTTGAGGGCTGACCCATCTTAAGAATTCAATCTTTGCTCGGGAGGGAGAAATCTTCGTATTGATGTTTACCGAACGGACTGCGGCTAGAGTCGCCTGTCCTGCGCCTCTGCGCAACAATCTGCGCTAACTATCCGGATTTGATACGGAGAAACCGTTCGTTCCTCCGCTCGCTCTGCCGAAGGAAATTCTTGATGATTAATGAAGTGTCGGGAGAGTACCTTCGATCATTTGATCAGCCTAAAAACGTAGATCTCGAAACCCGGATATTCGTCGTCCTTTAAGGCTAATTCAATCCCGTATTGTCCATTTTCAAATTCGTCAAACAGCCGGGCGGCGTTTGTTTTTTGCCGTCGTTTGCTGATAACAATAAAATCTGCATCTCTTCGAATCGCATGATCGATAATAGTCTTAACATCCTCATCGGGTAGGAAGAGATGCTTGCCGCGGGCATAGAAAGCAACGGTTGCGCTCGACGAGATTATTATTGGACTTTCTTTAACTGAGTTCTCGCGAATCCAAAGCCCCGCGGTTCGTTCCTCAAAGGCCGCATCCGTGATTCGCAGGGGTTTAAACTCTCTCGCGAATATCGGAGTGAAAGCAAGTAGCGCTACAAAGGTCACAGTCATACAGATCGCGCTCGACCGTGATGACAACGCCGTGAACTCCATCCGTGCCAGAAGTCCCTTGACCAAATTGGACGTCATCACGACGCCGTTCGCCGTGAAGATCAAGAAGATTGGAATCAATGCAAATAAATATCGGAACTCGATCACGGTTACTGCGTAACCACCGATCGTCGAGGCGATCAAGAGTAGTAGAAAACCGGCTCGAATCCGGAATTCGCTATTTGCCAGAGCACCTATCAACCCCAGGGCCGTAAATAAAGCCAAGACCGGCGGAAGAATTGCTGGAAGGTAGTTTCTTATTTGTTTGTATAGATGCAAGTAGACAAACCCTTCGGTGAAGATAGAAATGTCGACGGATAGATCGCGTTTCTCCGGGGCCGTCGGCTCCACTACATTTTCGGATGCCTGCGTATTGAAGCTATCAAATTCGTATCTATCCCCCCAAAGCTTGTCCTGAAACGTGATCTGCCTATTATCCATGAGCTTCAGAAGTGACTTCTCCGGACCTGCTTTTTCGTCGGTGATCGGAGCATTTGTCATTATCTTGTCGCTTATGGTCCAATGTCCAGTTTTCGCCTTTAACACAACCACGTAGGGCACAAACATAACAGCAAATCCGCCAAGAACGACCATAGCTACGGCCAGTGAACTTCTGGCCGGCACCCTGCGGTCGATGATGGATTTTATAGCGATCAAGACGACCGTCAATCCGAAAAAACCGATCGCCTCAGGCTTCGTTAAATAGGCGGTGCCCAACAGTAGTCCAATTGCCCAATAGAGCGTCTTATCGTCGCTGTTCAATGCCGTCCATAATGCAAACACCAGCGTCGTGAAGATCAACGTGTACAGAGACTCGGTCATGACCCAGCCAGATGACTTCACAAGCAAAGGATGGAACACAACCAGAACCGTGCCAATATATGCATGACGGATCCCGAAAAGGCGACGGAACAAAAAAAAGCTGGGAAGTACTAAAGCCGACCCTGCGATCACCGATATCATTCGCCCGCTCAATTCCGGATCTTGGAACACGATCGAAGCCGCTCCAATGAGGATCGGGTAAAGTGGTGCCCAATAAGCGCTGACCGCCCCGATCAGATCACCTTGGGCGAATTTCATTCCCAGCGTCGCGTAATATACTCCGTCACCGTTGATCAGAGCATCATTTGGTATCAGCAGAAATCGAAGACAAAATGCCAGGACCGTAATTCCTATTAAGAATTTAGCCCCATGAGCATCGGGAGTGTGAGGCGAAACAACAGACATAAATCAAAAACAGGCTAGTTCGTACCACGGTTGAGGCCGCTTGCGGCATTCGGCCGCAAAATTCGAAAGAGATAATGCTGCGCCCAACAAATGACAAAGACGGTCCCGCTATAGAAGTAATAAAGGGCCTGCCATGGCACGGTGAGAAGCGCGAAAATTATTCCTCTCTTTTCTGCAAAGAAGGCAATGATCCTTCGGTTCAGAACGATCATGAACATAATTAGGAGAGCGAACAAAATCAGGAACATCGGTTTCCACAACGCGAGAGGTAGGCATATTGCCATAAGACCAACGCTAACTGCGCTAAGACGATCACTTACTTTCAGGTTCAAGTCGTTCACTACGCCATTTCCCGAAACCATCAGCTTGGTCCAAGGGATCGCACGGCAAAATACATCGGTGCGAATCAGAGACCACGGCTTCCACATTTTCAAGTGAGTCGCCTGGATCGAAGGGTCGAGCCGTATAATGTGCCCAGATTCCTTTAGCCGGGCGCCGAGTTCGATATCTTCGATCGAAGGCACGGCGTACTTCACGCAATCGAATCCACCCACGTCCAAAAAAACATCCCGCTTTACCGCTCCTAATCCGGCCCAGAATGTAGATGCTTCCCGATTTGATGTTTGGTGAACGTAGTGATGGTAAAGATTCTTATACTGGGAAAGAAAGTTTGGCTCAGCCGGTGTATCGTCGTACGATCCAAATAGTGCAGAGATTTCATACTCCCGATCAAATGCGGCCGCCACCAGCCCCAGCGTTTCCGGCTTGATCACGACGTCGGCGTCGACGAACATCAAGATTTCCCCCTTTGCGGTTTTAGCAGCCAAGTTGCGAGCGGAGCCCGGTCCGGACTGCCGTTCTGTCTTCAAAACGCGTGCTTCTTTGGCCGCCGCGATCCCAGCGCTCGAATCGGTCGAACAATCATCTACAACGATCAGCTCAAAATCCCTGCATTTCGAGCTTACTATCGCATCCAGGCACTTATGCAAGAACCGTTCGCCGTTATAAACGGGAACGATAACTGACATTTTCACTTCCATTTGTTCTTTGTCCGATACCATTTGAAGGCTTTGGTGGCCCGAAGCGCTCCTATTACGCTCCTGCTTTCGCCTTTTCGCGTTTAGCACCAATGATCGCCCGCGTTAATTGGACAGGCTGAAAAACGATGCTCGACCACATAAAAACTTCGTTTGTGCAATAACATTTTTTTTCTCGTATCTGCTCTCGCAAATTGTTAGCTTCGTCCGAATCCCAGATATCAAAGAAACTTCGATCACGAAGATTACCTAGCGGAAAGTGCTGTTCGCAGACGCTAACGTCGCCGTTTGCGTAGATCACACCTGTCAGCACTCCGGCCTTGCACGGCACGAATTGGGATTCTGACTCAATCGTCTTCACCTTCGCCCATTGCAGCATCGGCTCAACGCTGGCGCCGAACCGGTTCTTTTCTCGGTCACTCCACACCTGAGCAACATGTCGGTATAGATCTTTGTATTTTTGGAGATGAGGTCCCTGCAGCGAGGGGTTTTTTCGGTCTCCACGAATGATCGCCAGGTTGTGATGCTCCATAGCAGGGCAGTTATCGTGCAGATACTCGGTCAATTCCCAGATCTCATCCATGTTCTCGCCCATCGCGACGGTGTTCGAGTGAATACGTAATCGTTCATCCTCCTTCTGCAGAGCCTCCAACATTTGGTAGGTTTCCATAGCCTTCTCAAACGATCGGGGGTTCCCGCGAAATCGATTGTGATATTCGGGCATTCCATCCAGCGAAATCTCACAGACAAAGAGGTCGAGTGACGAATTTTCGAGGACCTTTCTTAGTGAGCGTTCGGTTCGTTCTGTGAAATATCCGTTCGTCGGAACGTAAATGTTCTTTACTCTATTGTTATTAATAAAAAGGCCGCAGATCTCCGCAAAATCCGCACGAATAAACGGCTCACCACCCGATAGATTCAGATTTTCGAATTCGCCTAAATCCTGCGACAATCGCTCAAATTCTTCGAAGGTCAAGTCGTTTCGCTGGTTCAGGTTCTTCCAGTAAAAGCAATGCTCACAGGTTAGGTTACAGATCGAATTTATAAAAATGATCATAAAAGGTGGTGTCTGCCGCTTGCGCTCGCTCGCGGCAAGCAGTGTTAGCCTTGTATGACGTTCAATTCTGGAGAGTAAGGACATTATTCACACCTCGTAGGATCGAGCGGTATCAGCTAATACCGGCGGCGATTCTCTTAATATTTCTAAGTGTCTGCCGGAATCTTAAGAAGAGGTCAAAAGAACCGAGATCGATCGAACCGAAAATGCGTTCGCTCTTTAGATAAAATGTGTCGACGCGCTCGATCGAGTGCATGTCGCCATCAGCCGTCGCTCTTCCTAATCGTGTTCCGTATGCCGCATCAAATAGTTCGGAAGCGATATGCTTGACCGGTCCGGTGCATGTTCCGTACGGATAGGCAAACTGCGTCACTTCGCGACCTATTCGGGCTTCTATCTCGGCCTTTGAATCAGCCATTTCCCTTTTGGCGTCGGCATGGGTAATTGCTGTCAGATCCCGATGACTCACCGTGTGGGCTCCGAATTCGACTCCTGACCGTGACAATTCCTCGACTTCTTGCCATGAAAGCATTTCCTGTCGGGGAATATTCGGCGGATTGTCATCCCAGTCGTTCGTTTTGCCGGCATATCCTGAAACAAGAAACACAGTCGACGGAAAACCATATTTTTCTAGTATTGGAAAGGCGGTCGTTCGAAAATTCTGGAATCCGTCATCAAACGTCAGGGCCACTACTTTATCCGGCAGCGCCTGCCTCGTCCTAAGTGCGTCGGCAACCGTTCGCAGCGGCAAAACGCGATACCCGCGATCGTGCAATTCTCGCATCTGGCGCTCGAATATGAAGCGCGAAGTAGAGATCACCGATCCGCTGTCATCGATTGAATGATAGGTCAATATAGTCGCTTTTGATTGGCCATCCTGCTTCATCGAACATTGAATTTGCGTTTGCAGAGGCACGGGTTAATGCTTATTGCAATACGCCTGGCAGCCTGTTTCATGCCCCCAAATTTCACGTAATTATTTTAGAATAGACACTACTCCGCGGGCATTTGTAACGCATCAGCGAAAAAGATAGTAATCAATCGATCAAACGGATGAACTAAGCTCGGACGCACCACACATTTGTGCCATCATCTTTCCGAAAGTGTCTTTTTGTTTTCCCTGGTGGCTCGCGTGTTAACGATGCAGTTTTAATTGGGCTTTCGTTGATTTGAACGCCGCCACAAGTCGTTTCTATTAGATTCTTGCCGTTAGTTTCGGCATCTAACACTTAGTCAAAATGAGCCAAAAGGCTGAAGCAATTAGTCGGTTTTTCCGATGTATCAATGGCCGAATCGAACCTATATTTCTCTGCAAGCCAAATCTCGCTAATGCAGATCAATAAAGTGCCGCGAACCAGCGGTTTCCCATTATGGGTAAAATTGGCGCCAAGTCCGCCAATGGCGCCGATCTGTGTTTTAAGTTCCAAAGCCGCGCTTGACCGTGACGACCGATATCAGCGTACCAGTCAATGAACGAAGCAGAAAATAGAATCGAACTATCAGTTGTTGTCATTGTGGTAAGCGGGACAAAGGCACTGCGTGGATTCCTCACCTCGCTTCAGCCTCAACTAGATCCCGATACCACCGAAGTGATCGTTCCCTATGACCTATACATAAAAGACGTAACCGCGCTTGCGGGGGAATTTCCGAACGTCTTGTTCCAGTACGTCGGCGAAAGTCTGGGGAACGAGAACCAAACACCGCTCGGCCGCCACAGGTTGTTTGATCGCCGCCGGGCTGTGGGGCTCGGGGTTGCTAAAGGGAAGATCATTGCGTTGGCTGAAGATCACGCACAGCCGGCAAACGATTGGTGCAAAAAATTATTGGAGATTCACAATCAACCATACGATGTGATCGGCGGAGCCATCGAAAACAACATCGACAGCCCTTTGAATTGGGCAGTGTACTACCTCGATTTTGGCCGGTACGGTCGACCGTTCAAAAGCCGGGTCGTCAACTATGTTTCCGACGTAAATGTCAGTTATAAGCGCCGAGCGCTAGATGGTAACCGTGACATCTGGAACGGAATCTACCACGAAACGACGCTACATTGGACACTAATGGAACGTGGGAGCAAGCTGTTTCTAGACGAACGGGCGGTAATGTATCAGGAACGTCCGTCGATTCCATTGATGCAGGCCGTCCACGAGCGTTACGCATGGGGACGGCTTTTCGCAGAAACGCGTGTTGAACATTTTAGCTTTTCACATAGGTTATTTTTCATTGCGGGATCGGTCCTTCTTCCACTGCTCCTGACATTGCGTGCCGCCGGGCATATGATCCGTCAGCGGCGATCTGTGGTTAAAATAGCCGCAACTTTACCGATCATGACGATCCTCGCCGCCTCATGGTCACTCGGTGAATTGGCCGGCTACATCATAGGCGGGCCTTTGTATAGGCAGACGGAATCGGCATTACCTGGGCATTGACGATCTCGATCCTAAAAAATTTTGGAATCCTGGCTGCGGCAGAAACGGTGAGTAAGGTCATCACGTTCGCCGCATTTGCCTACCTGGCTAGACTTCTCGGCCCGGCCGGCTTCGGCACAATTGAATGGGTGGCAGCGGTTATCATGTGCGTCAGCCTTGTCATCGATCAGGGATTCAGTTCCTACGGTGCCCGAGAAATAGCAAGGAATCCTGCGGATACGTCGCGGCTCTTATCAGAGATCGTAACCGCCCGCAGCCTGCTTTCGGCTTTTTGTATTATTATTTTGATTCTCTTCCTGACGACGTTTTCGGCCCAACCTGTGATACGAAATCTTTTACTGGTCTATGGGCTTAGCCTCGTGGGACTCCCGTTTCTTTTTCAGTGGGTGTTTCAAGGCCATGACATGATGCGGTACGCCGCTGCCATACAGGTCATCCGTCAGTCTGTGTTCGCTACGGTCGTTTTTCTTTTTGTCCGCGTCTCAGGCGATCTAATTATAGTTGGTGCCGCCGAGTCCGCGGGAGTTGCCGCCGCCGCATTATTTGGTATTTGGAGCATACGACGCGTTTTTGGCGGACTCGACTTACCTCGGCCGCATTTGTCCGCCCGGCTTTTTCGGGAAGGTGTTCCGATCGGGATCAGTCAAATGTTCTGGGTGACCAAGATGTTTGGCGCAACGATGATTCTCGGCTTGGTTGCCACCAGCGAAGATACCGGCTATTTCGCGGGAGCGATGCGAATATTGATCGCTGTCCATACCTTTGTTTGGCTTTATTACTTCAATCTGCTTCCGACGTTATCGCGCTCTTGGGTCAAAGGATTCGCGGAAATGTCAGCAATCATTTCGAGGTCGCTAAAATTGGTCGTTCCGGCCAGCTTGGCTGTAGCGATAGTTTGGGTCGCAGGTGCTTCCTTCACTATGACCTTTGTGTACGGCAGCCAATTTTCAGCCGGCGGCCCCGCACTCCAGATTATGGCCGGGATATGCGTTTTCGCTGCGGTAAGCGGCCATTTCCGGTTCGGATTGATCGCAGCCGGCCGCCAAAACGCCGAGATGCTGACGGCTGGATTCGGAGCAATCGCCGCCCTCATTCTAGTTCCTGCAGGATACTTTTACGGCGGCGTATACTGGGCAGCCGCCGGACTACTTGGTGCCGAATTTGTAGTCCTGGCGTCGTCATGGCTCCTCGCCTATCGCCTGTTAGTTATATCGAACGAAAACCCCGGACTCTCAAACGCCGCCGAGGTTCCCCAATGAGCACGTTTAGGATTTCCACCCGAAGCAAAACTCGCCACAACGGCCGACTTTCGAATTCGTATATTGCGGAGACTTCTACAACAGAGATCATAATTGGACGCTCGCGGGCCACCTCGGTCGGGATCAGGATCTTCTTAACATGCTGGCTGGTCTTCGCCCTGCATTTCGCAACGAACACCGTCCGCGAGATCTACCCGGCGTTAAGTCTCGGCGACCACCTGAGTTTTGATGTTTCCGAATATGCAGGACTGCATCCCGACATTTTTGAATTGATGGGGCGTGGCTCGTTCATTAATAACAATCCGGGAGCTTCAATGATCGGGGCCGTTCCGTACATTTTATTTCGGCCCGTAACCGACCGGCTGATCGATCGCGTAAAGCAGGCACGCGCGGCACAAGGCGTTGGGCAGGACGCCGAATACAACAGCATCTATCCCATGGCTCGCGAATTCTACCGCGTGGCCCGTGAAAAAGGATTCGATGTAAAGTTCGGTCTCGCAGCGGGAATAATGGCAGTTTTCGCAATGGCTCCGATATCGGCGTTCGGGGCGGTCGTAATGTTCTGGGTCTTTTCTTCGATAACGCACAGCACGCGGACCGCCGCGGCACTCAGTTTAATTTACGCGTTTGCGACGCCGATCTTTTATCGAACGGCACAATTGAATCAAAACGTTCTACTCGCGAACTTCGCCTTGTTTTCGTTCGCGCTGCTCTGGCGGCCGTGGAAAAAGGATGAGGGTCAGCCATTTTATTTTCTTGCGGGGCTGGCCGCAGGATTTACGGTCGTGTTGGATTACAGCGGGATCGTTGCCGCTGCCGTACTGGCCGGCTACGCTTTGTATAGATGGATGCAATCGTCTGGGAACGACCGTCGATTCTCTTCCCTCGTCAGATTCGCCGCTGGTGGAGCGATTTGCGGCTTGATCCTTATGGCGTATCAATGGTCCAGCTTCGGAAATCCGATCCTACCGGCCCAGAGCTACATGCCCCCGGCAAATTTCACAGATCTCGGCTACAGAGGATTTTCGCTGCCGTCAACGGATCTGCTTTTGGAGACAGCATTTGGAATGCGGTATGGCCTGTTTACTTCCGCGCCGATCCTGTTATTAGTGTTTGCAATTCCGCTTTGGGCAAGAAGGAACACCAGGCTGCTCGAAAAACCAGAATTGATTTTTATTGCTGCATTCACATTATTATTTTTCATTTTCTGTTCCGCGAACCAATACGGCCGGATGCAGTTTGGCACAGGTGTCCGCCATATCGTACCGGTCGTGCCCTTTGTGTTTATCCTAGCCGCGAATGTATTGATTCGTATGCCGAAGTTGCCGGCGGCTTTAATTACGGCGATGGCGACGTATTGGTCCTGGTGCCTGGTGATGTATCGCGACGTAGAACAGGGATTCGGCGTGTTCGAATCAATTCGGCACGTAACGCTCGAAGGCTTTCGATTGCCGTGGCTAACAACCCTTGAACGCATGGGTTTCGTGCAGGACGCAACGCCGCTGCCGCTGTTTTTCATCGCTGCGGTGATCCTGTTAATTCTTTGGTCGTTCCCATTTAATCCGACGAATAACGACACAATCGAGACGAATGTCTAGCATAATGGCCAAAAGATCCTTATTGCTGATTATTTTCGGGGCGTTGATCGCGCTCGCCGCATTGCTTGTACCAGGCAGCGTTATCGAGACCGGCATATTCGGCCGCGGCCAAGGCGAGTTATCATGGGGGCCATCGTTATTCAAGGTTTTGTTATTTATTCATGGGGCGATTATCGCGTTCGTAGGATTCCGGGATCGTTTTTCGACCTCAGGAACGCTACAAAGCACCGGATCTGCAGGAGACCGCGTTGCGGGATGGGAATGGGTCATATTGGCGGTAATGACCGTTGTCGCATGTGCTCTACGATTCTGGCATTTGAATACAGACCTGTGGGTCGATGAGGTATTAATGCTCATCGATTTTGTGCGAAAGCCATTTGCTGAAATGGTTACAAGTTTCCCAAGCCAAAATCAGCATATGCTTTATTCAATCATAGCAAAGGCCTCGATCGGCGTATTCGGGGAGAGCGCGTGGGCATATAGGCTCCCTGCCGTGTTTTTTGGCATCGGTTCCATCTGGGCCATTTATTTTTTCGCCCGTTATCTTTTCGGTGTACGAGAGGCCATCCTTGCAGCGGCATTGATGACATTCTCCTACCATCACATCTGGTTCTCGCAAAACGCCCGCGGATACACAGGGCTGCTTTGTTTTGCAATTCTCGCGACATGGTTCTGGCTTAAGGCCTTAACGACCAATCGATCGCGATGGTGGACATATTATGCCGTGGCAGTGGTGTTTGGGCTGTGGGTGCACCTTACGATGGCATTTATAATCGCGGCGCAAGGACTGCTTTACCTCTTCTGTCTGGCTGTTACAGCTCTTTCGGGAAATAGAAGCTCATCCCTTGAACATCGTGCAGGCCTAAAGCCCATCATTGCGTGGCTACTAAGTTTTTCAGTCACACTACAATTATATGCACTTGCGCTTCCCGAATTCTTACGTGTCGGGCTGCACGAAGAGTCCGCGGATTCCGAATGGACGAATCCGCTTTGGCTCATTACCGAGAGTCTGCACAGCCTGAGCGTCGGTTTTGCCGGGATCGCCGTCGTGCTCTGCGGCGGGCTCCTTGTCGGATTTGGGTGGTTCAGCCTGTTTCGGCGTGACCGCCGGGCCGCAGTTCTAATGGTACTGCCGGCGATCCTGGCGGGTTCGACGATGTTGGTACTCGGCTATAATCTCTGGCCGCGGTTCTTTTTTTTCTCGATGGGATTCGGGATCCTGATCGTAATTCACGGAGCAGCCGAATTCCCGAAGTACGTTGCATCCTTCGTCAGCAATGCCTACACACGACAAACGGCGGCGTACGCGGGCGTGGCTGTTGCGGTAATGATGGTGCTCGTGTCGGCATATACCGTACCCCGAAATTATGCCCTGCCGAAGCAAAACTTTTCCGGCGCCAAATATTTCGTCGAAAGCAACCGATTGCCCGGAGACGTTGTCGTCGCGGTAAATTTGGCGGGTACGATGTACGGCAACTATTTCGCTCCGGATTGGGGCATTGCCCGCACGGGCGATGAATTAAAAAATCTGCCAAACAGCTCGAACCGCGTTTGGGTCGTTTATACGCTCCCGATCGAGATTCGGTCAGTACGTCCGGATATCTGGCAAGTGATCGAGAGTGATTTTGACCTAGTCCAGGTGTTTCCCGGTACGCTAAACGGCGGCGAGGTTTTCGTCTGCCGAAGCCGCCGGGTGTCGGAATCGAACAACGAGGCATCGCCGCATGTTGAAAAACGGCGCAGAGCTTTGTGGCAGGCGGTCGAGATTAGACATTGATTACAATGCAGGAATTAACTATGAACAATGGTTCGATGAAACAAGTCAGTGTTGTTATACCGGCTTATAACGAGGAACTCTCGGTACGCGAATCGGTGACCGAATTGTTCGAGATATTTGCGGTATCGGGTATCGATGCGGAGGTGCTCGTAGTCGATGACGGCTCGAGGGACGCAACCGCACGCGAAGCCAAGCTCGCCGGGGCTCGCGTTATTCAACACCGCAGCAATCGAGGGTACGGTGCGTCGCTAAAGACCGGTATAATCGCGGCGTCGAACGACATCATTGCCATAACCGATGCCGACGGCACTTATCCCGCCAAGTATCTTCCCGCCATGCTGGACGAACTCGATCAGGCCGATATGGTGGTCGGCTCCCGCACCGGGGCCGACGTGAACATACCGCTTTCTCGCAAGCCGGCTAAATGGTTTTTGCGGCAAATGGCCAATTACGTTTCTAATACGCGTATTCCCGATCTAAACAGCGGACTTAGGGTCTTTCGCCGTGACGTCGCGATGCAGTATTTCGCAATTCTTTCCGATCAATTCAGTTTTACGACGACAATTACACTTGCAATGCTCTGCGATAAGTACGCCGTGTCGTATCTGCCGATCGATTATCGCGAACGGCAAGGCAAATCCAAGATCATGCCGTGGGACGCCGGCAGTTTTGCGGTATTGATCTTGAGGGTTGCGATGCTGTTCCGGCCGCTTCGGGTTTTTTTGCCGCTTGCAATGTTCTGTATTGCGTACGGCATCTTAAAAGCAGCATACGACATGACACACGATCCGAATATCTCGGCTTCGGCAATACTCGCATTTGTGAGCGCGCTGATGATGGTCCTAATCGGGATGGTGGGCGACGCCGTTGCTACACGACTCGGGAGATTCAATCAATCTACGGCGATGGGCGTGCGGCCAAAAGAGTTTGAGATGGCTGATATCTCGGCAGAGGATGACTTTGAAACTCTGTCACCGGTGGGAAAATAGATGTTGATACTGCGATTTTATCTGCTTCTTGGCTTGATAGTCCACAAGGTGGTCTGGGAAATACTTCGGCTTAAGCATTCGGACCAACCCGTAGAAACACGTTCGGCGAAGCTTTCCGCGGTTAAGGCCGTCAAGATCGCGATCCTTGTCGGAGTCGCAATTCAGACCATGCTCCCGGAAGTTCTTCCGATAATGATTGATCCGACACCGCTAAGAATAACCGGAACAACAATATATACATTGGGGCTTATCACCGCAATAGCCGCAAGATTCCAGCTTGGCGACAATTGGGCAAACATCGAGACGGGACAGGTGCTTCAGGAACAAAAAGTAGTGTCATCCGGGATCTATGGACTGATACGGCACCCGATCTACGTTGGCGATCTTCTTCTTTTACTTGGTTTGGAATTGGCCTTGAATTCTTGGCTCGTAGCGGGTGTAGCACTTTTAGCCCCGATCATTTTGTTTCAGGCGGTAAAGGAAGAAAACATGCTCGGCAGTTCGCTGCCCGGCTACGACGCATATCGTGCTCGAACGAAGCGCTTTATACCATTTGTAGTTTGAGATGACGAGACCGCATATTGCAATTTTAGGGGCAGGGCCGGCAGGGCTGGGGGCCGCTTGGCAGCTAGTCAAAAAAGGAAAGGCAAACGCGACCGTAATTGAGCAACGCGGCGATGTTGGCGGTAATGCCGGGAGTTTTGAACTTGCCGGAATGCAGGTAGACTTCGGCAGCCATCGGCTCCATCCCACGTGCGATCCGGTGATACTTTCGGACTTAAAGCAGCTCTTAGGCAACGACTTGCTGAACCGACCGCGACACGGACGAATCCGGTTGAAAGGACGTTGGATCCATTTTCCATTGAAGCCGCAGGACCTTGCATTGCGTCTCCCGCTGGAATTCAGTTCGGGCGTCGCTTTCGACATCATCGAAAAGATCGTGCCGCAAAGACGAGCCCTCAGGAACGGGAATGGCCACCCGACATTTACTAGTGTATTGGAAAAGGGTTTAGGCCCAACGATCTGCCGCGATTTCTATTTTCCATACGCACGCAAGATATGGGGCGTCGAACCGGCGGAACTTTCAGCAACTCAGGCCGTTCGCCGCGTGTCAGCGAATTCTCTCGGCAAGATGGCTAAGAAGATAATCTCAATCGTACCGGGTATGAAAGCACCGAGTGCAGGACGTTTCTATTACCCACGCGAAGGTTACGGACAGATCAGCCGGGCTATAGCCCGCTCGGCACAAGAATATGGTGCGGCGCTTACACTAAACAGTCGTGTCAAAGGGATCGAGCTCGATGAGCCAAAGCATCGAGTCGTATTTGAGTCGGATGGAGTTGAAAAGACTGTCGAGGCCGATCATATCTGGTCGACGATACCGATAACGGCCTTGGCCAGAGCCGTTGATCCACCCGCTCCGGAGGAAGTCCTAAATTCTGCTCGCAGGATGGAATACCGGGCAATGGTCCTGATTTACTTGGTAATCGAGCAAAATCAATGGACTGAGTTCGATGCACATTATTTCCCCGAAGAAGAAATAATACTTACCCGGCTTTCCGAGCCCAAGAACTACAGCACATCAGAAGAGCCTCGGGACAGAACCGTGCTTTGCGGTGAGCTTCCCTGCACGGTGGACGATCACATCTGGCGGAGCTCAGACGACGAACTTTGTGGTCTTGTTCGCGAATCGCTAGAGCGATGCGGGTTACCGGTCAAGGCCGACATTTCGCAGGTTCTAACTAAACGCCTCTCTAATGCTTATCCGATATATAGGGACGGATATGAGAAGTTTTTCGACGTTCAGGATGAATGGGCAGCCGGCCTGGATCGCGTCCTGACTTTTGGTCGACAAGGCCTGTTCGCCCACGATAACACACATCACGCGCTTGCGATGGCTTACGGGGCAGTAGACTGCATGGACGAAAACGGAAACTTCGATCGCGAAAAATGGCTGAGCTATCGAGACGATTTTTCAAAGCACGTGGTTGAAGATTAGGGCTTACGATTAAGTGAACGATCATCTTGCAAAATACAAAGGTGTTCGGACGATGGTTCTCGGTTCGGCCGGATTCATCGGTCGATGGGTGGCTAGTCAATTATCCAGAGCCGAAGCCGATCTGCTGCTTCCCGTTCGCGACACTAATGCAGCAAAGGATGTGTTCCAGCGGTTTGAGATTACCGGAGCGGCAGAAAAGGCCGATTTGGCCGATTTTAATGAGCTAAATCGACTGATCAATAGTTTCCAGCCTGCGATCATTTTTAATTTAGCGGGCTACGGCGTCGACCGTACGGAAACCGATGAAAGAACAGCGTCTGAGATCAATTGCGAACTCGTCAGCGCGATCTGCCGCGCGGCGGCGCGGACCCGGAACGAACAGTCCTGGAATGGCCAACGAATCGTTCATGCCGGAACCGCGATGGAATATGGGCGGGCTGATGGCGACTTGGCGGAGTCGAGCCAATGTCTGCCAACCACGGTATACGGACGATCGAAACTCGCGGGAACGCGGGTATTATCGGAATTGTGTGAACAATTCGAGATTCCCGGCACGACCGCCAGGCTGTTCGCCGTCTATGGTCCCGGAGAACCTCGATCCAGGCTGCTGCCAAGCCTCATATCGGCTTCGAAAACCAATGGCCCGATTAACCTAACGGACGGCAAGCATAAGCGAGATTTCACATATGTGCGTGATGTCGCGAATGCTTTGCTGCATATAGGCAGCTCAGCGAAGGCGGGCCGCATTATCAATGTCGCTACCGGTAAACTCACATCTATCGAAGAATTTGTCCGCACTGCTGCAAAGATACTCGGAATTGCCGAGGAGCGGCTTTTGTTCGGATCGCTCCACACGCGACCAGAAGAAATGCGTCATCTGCCTGTTTCTACTCAACAGCTTTTGTCCGATATTGGCTGGAAACCCCGAATATCGATAGAACAAGGAATATCTGAGACCGCGGATTTTAACTCAAATGGGGAGAACCAATCATCGGTCAAACGGATGAACAAAGTACACAGAGTATGCGAATTATTCTCGCCGATCTTGGCCACAATCAAGTAACAATCTCGTCAGACGTGTACCCGTTAGGCGTAGCAAGTCTGGTGGCTTATGCGAACGAATATGTTCGGTCCAACGAACCTCTCAATTTTTCGATCGTTCGCGAGCCTCAAGAGCTGAAGAGGCTTCTGGACGATGAAATTCCAGCGATCCTCGGACTGAGCAGCTATGCCTGGAACCACGAACTTGCATATCAATTTGCCGAGTATGCGAAGGCTAAGGATCCAAACGTTATTACCCTTATGGGCGGGCCGAACTTTCCTCTCACTGTCGCGGAGCAGGAATCGTATATGCGTACACTTCCGGCGATAGACATCGCGGTTCGCGGCCCCACCTATGAAGGTGAACGTGCATTTAAGAAGCTGCTGCAGCGTTATATTGATGCCGGAAGTTCTCTTTCCGGTTTAATGGAAGAGTCGATCCCCGGAAACGTCTGGATCGATAAGAGGACGGGCGACTTCGTCAACGGCGGCGAGATCGAGCGGATCCGCGATCTGGACGAGATACCTTCGCCCTATCGCAACGGCTATCTGGATCCTTTCTTCGAAACCGGCTATTTTCCGATGATGCAGATCTCACGCGGCTGCCCGTTCAGTTGTCAGTTTTGCAATTCGAGCGTCGCAACCAACAGCAAGATACACAGCCATTCACTCGAGTACATGAAGGCGGACCTGCAATACATCGCGGAACGCGTAAAGCCCGAGATCTGCCTTTGTTTTTCGGATGACAACTTTGGGATGTACGGTCTGGACGAAGACGTAGCCGATTTCATCGCGTTTTTGCAGTCGAAATTTCACTGGCCGCAATATCTTCGGACGACCACGGGAAAGAACAAGCATGAAAGGATCATCCGAGTTATGCGAAAGACGGGCGGAATACTTCCTATGACGTCGGCCGTCCAATCGACCAACCCCGAAGTCTTAAAAAACATAAAGCGATCAAATATAAAGCTCGAGACGTACGCAGAGATCCAGAAAGAGCTGACCTCGCAAGGAATGCAGTCGTATGGGGAACTGATTCTGTGTATGCCGGGCGAAACAAAGCAGTCGTTCATGAAGTCGGTTGAGGGACTGCTCGAATCAGGCGTTAAACGCATTTCGGCCCATCAATTAATGCTTCTCCATGGAGCGCCGCTAAATGACCCTGAAAGCCGCGAACGCTGGAAGTTTCAAACAAAATTCCGGGTCGTAGCTCGAAACATTGGAAACTATACAGGCGAGCCCGTGGTCGAAACTGAGGAGATCGTAGTCGAAACTCCAACATTCAGCTTCGATGACTATCTTGAATCGCGGGTATTTCATCTCCTGCTCACGGTCTTTTATTACGAGGGCAATTACGAAGAATTCTTCGAATTCGCACGCCAGCAAGGTGTTTCTGCATTTGAGTTGACCGAAAAAATGTCGTCTATCCTAGATGAGGCTCCGAAGCCATTTCAGGAGCTGATAGCTGAATTTCTCCGGGAAAGCCGGGAAGAGTTATTTGATTCGAAGGAAGACTGCATTGCATGGGCACGCGAGAACTTCGACGGTCTTATAGATGGACACATCGGCGGAAACCTTCTCAGCAAGTACTCAATGATTGGGCGATTCTATGTATTCTCCGAGGGGCTGAATTTCCTTAGTACGAGCCTGAAGGCGGTTCTTGGGCCTGCTGCTTCAGAATCCATCGCTGAAAGACTGGACGCCGTTGTCGAATATCTACGTTCAGTTATTCTTCATGTACCGTTTTCGGAATCACTCGAACGAACACCCCAATGGCATTCAAAATACGACATCGAAAAATGGCGTGAAGACGGATACTCGCGATCGCTCGAGGAATACGATCTCGTCATCCCCAAGAATTTTGAGACGTCGATTCCGACTGACGTTTACGCAAAGCTCATCTCCCGTGTACAGACATTTGGAGAACACCCGAGCGGCCTTGGTAAATTTACGAGAACCTTGTTTGCTCGCGATCTGCGACGCACCTTGCAAAGCGTCGCTATCGGTTTCATTTATATTGTCGAGGAAATGATATGAATAAACGTGACCACACCGCACCGCATTTATCCCTCGTGATTCCTTGCTATAACGAAGAGGAAATTGTCGGTTATACGCTTCATCGGCTCTGGATCGCATTCGAACGCGCCGGATACTCTCTCGAAATAATAGCGGTCGACAACGGCTCGCAAGACCGCACCGGCGAGATCATTAAGGAATTCGCAAATGAACATCCCGGAGTCGTACTCCACCGCGTCGACAAAAACCAGGGCTACGGCTTCGGGATATTAAGTGGAATTCCCCTTTGCACCGCTCCTTGGATCGGCATGATTCCCGCCGACGGCCAGGTCGATGCGGAAGATGTGGTGCATCTTTACGAAGCGGTTATGACTACCGATGGAAACGTTCTTGGAAAGGTACGCCGCCGATTTCGTATGGACGGAATCTATAGAAAGATCGTGTCGACTTCATATAACGCCTTTGTCCGAATCCTGTGGCCGTCACTTGAGTCGATAGACATAAACGGAAGTCCAAAGCTTTTGCCCGCGAATGTATTAAAGAATATGTCTCTTCGTTCCAATGGCTGGCTTCTCGACCCCGAGATCATGATCAAGGCCCATTATATGGGGCTGCGGGTTATGGAATTCAATGTGTTTTCCAGAATGCGAGGCAACGGCGTTTCGCATGTTAGAGCAACAACGTGTTGGGAATTTCTTAAACATTTGCTTGAATTTCGATTTTCAAAGGAATGGAGAAAGGATTTTCAACTCGCGTCACAACATAAGCCACTGATCGTCGATACTAAAGCCGGCAGAATCTCCCACGGAAAGGCGGCATAGATATGATAACGACTCACGAAACAGGAGCGGTGTCGGCCCCACATCTTCCTCAGGCAAACTACAAGACGCGTACGTCATGCCGGGCATGTGGCGAAGAAAGGCTGAGGCTTTTCCTAGACCTTGGAACCACGCCGCTGGCAAATTCCTTTCTATCGTCGCCAGCGGAATTTGCTTCCGAGGTCGTGTATCCGCTCCGCGTCTTTTTCTGCGAGACATGTTCGCTCGTCCAATTAGCAGATGTCATCGACCCCAAGATAATGTTCAGCAATTATCTGTACGTCACCGGCACCTCTGATACCATTTCCGCCCATAATCGCGAATACGCTAATACGGTCGCGGACCTGTTGGGTCTCGGTCCTGACGATCTTGTTGTTGAAGTCGCGAGTAACAACGGTCGCCTACTTAAATGTTTCCAGGACCACAGTGTCCGAACGCTCGGTGTGGAACCCGCGGCCAATATTGCCGAGATGGCGGTCGCGGACGGTGTAAATACGGTCAACCAATTCTTCAATTCGGAGACCGCACATCAAATTCGTTCCGAATATGGCCCGGCAAGGGCCGTGATCGGGAATAACGTTCTTGCCCACGTCGACGAAACACGGGACTTTTTGTCCGGATGCTCATATCTGATCGACGACAACGGGATGGTGATCGTCGAGGTGCCGTATTTGCGGGAGTTTGTTGAATCAATCGAATATGACACTGTTTATCACGAACACCTCTGCTACTTTTCGGTGACCTCACTTTGCCGATTATTCGAAGCCGTTGGAATGTCCATCATGCGGGTCGACAGGCTCCCTATTCATGGCGGTTCGATTCGCGTTTATGCCGGAAAACGCGAGAGATTTCCGGAGCATTCCGAGGACGTGCAAGCACTTTTATCGGAAGAGGCAACTCTGGGACTTATCAATTTTGAATTTTTTGAACGCTTTGCAGCAAAGGTCGATGCAGGCCGTCGGCGCCTTATCACACTCTTAGAGAGCCTCCGGCTCCAGGGCAAGAGCGTAGCCGCATACGGAGCTCCGGCGAAAGGGAATACGCTGCTTAACTATTGTGGCATCGATACAAACCTGGTTTCATTTGCCGTCGATAAAAATCCGTTAAAGGTCGGCCTCTTTACGCCGGGAGCCCATTTGCCTGTAAAGCCGGTCTCTGAAGTGCTAATGGTACAGCCTGATTATCTGCTGATACTCGCTTGGAATTTCGCCGACGAGATAATGCAGCAGCAAGCGGAATATAAATCCCGCGGCGGGAAATTCATTATTCCGATTCCGGAACCGAGGATCATCGAACAATGAAAGTTGTAATTCTAGCCGGCGGCCTTGGCACGCGGCTATCCGAGGAAACCACAATACGGCCTAAACCAATGGTCGAGATCGGCGGTAAGCCGATGCTTTGGCACATCATGAAGATCTACGCCACGCATGGTTTCAAGGATTTTCTTGTTGCATGCGGCTACAAGGGTGACTATATAAAGGAATACTTTCACAGTTACACAACGAGGTCCAATGATTACTTTATCGATCTCCAAAGTGGTTCCTGCGATGTCGTAAGCAGAAACGGCCTTGACTGGCGAGTTGGAATGATTGATACGGGGATCGACACCATGACCGGCGGCCGCCTTCGCCGCCTCCGAAAGTGGCTTCAAGATTCAACCTTCCTGGTCACCTACGGCGACGGCGTCGGGAATGTAGATATCGCGTCACTCGTCGAGTTCCACCGATCGCACGGAAAACTGGCGACCGTTACGGCGGTTAGGCCGCCCGCAAGGTTCGGTGCCCTGGTCATGAACGGTGACAAAGTTTGCAGGTTCTCCGAAAAATCGCAGGTGGACGAAGGCTGGATTAACGGAGGCTTTTTTGTATTCGAGCCTGAAGTACTGGATTACCTTAGCGGAGATGATACCGTGCTTGAGCGTGAAGCGCTCGAAAACCTCGCAGCGGATGGTGAACTGCTGGCCTTTCGTCACGAAGGATTTTGGCAGCCGATGGACACACTGCGTGAAAAACAACAACTTGAGACCCTTTGGCATTCCGGTAATGCCCCATGGGCGACGTGGTTATCCACAGAAAAACAGCAATTTTCGGAGATCGTTTAATGGGATTTTGGCAGCGCAGAAAAGTTTTTGTGACAGGGGCATCGGGTCTTTTAGGCTCGTGGCTGGTCGAGGAATTGATCGGGAAAGGTGCGGACGTGACGGTTCTCGTTCGGGATTGGACACCGGGCAGCAAGCTTATCGCGTCTGGTGATATCGGCCGAGCAAATATAGTACATGGACAGCTTGAAGACTACCAACTTCTACTTCGGACGATAAATGAATTCGAGATCGATACGGTATTTCATCTCGCTGCGCAGACCATCGTTGGGACCGCTACGCGATCGGCACTGTCCACGTTCGAATCCAATGTCCGCGGAACCTGGAATCTGCTTGAGGCGTGCAGGGTTTGCCCTAGGCTCGTCGAGAGGATCCTGGTCGCTTCAAGCGATAAAGCTTACGGCTCACACGAAAATCTCCCCTATAAGGAAGATATGGCTCTTCAAGGCCGCTTCCCCTACGACGTTTCGAAATCGTGTGCGGACCTTATTGCTCAATCGTATTTTCACAGCTACGGGATGCCGATCACAATCACGCGCTGCGTTAACCTATTCGGCGGCGGCGATCTGAGCTTTAACCGTCTTGTGCCCGGCACGATCATGTCGGCACTTCTGAACGAACGGCCGATCGTCCGCAGCGACGGAAAGTTGGTTCGTGATTATTTCTACGTTCGAAATGCAGTTGACGGTTACCTTAAACTCGCCGAAATGATGCCCAATGACCGCATTAACGGCGAAGCATTCAATTTCGGATACGGCCAGCCCGTCACGGTGCTGGAATTGGTCGACGAGATTCTCGGCGTCATGAATAAACGGTCGTTAGAACCTATTATTCAGAATCAGGCGACGAATGAGATCCGCGACCAATACCTCGACTGCACAAAGGCGCAGAACCTCCTTGGCTGGAAACCCGAATACGAACGCAAAGAAGGCCTTGAGGAGACCATAAAATGGTACGAGGGTTACCTTACGACGAAAAGCCGCCAATACGGTGTCGGATCAGTTCTTTCCGTTAACTGACCTCGAAAATTATTCCGAGTTTTGTAGAAACGCGCCATTTCTTATTATTGCTTCGGCAGATAGTAACGTGTCCACTTTTGCTTGGTCCAGATTCAGCTTGAGCTCACACAACCGATCGCACGGGAGAATTTTATGCCATCTTTCACAACACAACGCACAATCGGGAAGTTAATTTTAGTTTTTATTTTAATAGTATCGTCCGCGCTTTTCGTGCCCGCTTCCGGCTCTGGCGCCTCACCCCAAATCGACGAAGTCGATATCAGTAAGGCATTCGATGTCCTTGTAAGGCACCAGGCATCAGACTTTTTATCGTCCCGCGATAAATTCGGAGGATCTCTCGCATTACCCTTTGTCGGAGCCGTAAACGGTCAGGCTTTCTGGGTGAATGAAGAGACATCTTCTGTGCAGATCGAGTGGTTGAGAACTACAATGCCTGTCTTCAAGGCATTTGGGCTATCTAGGGACCGTCAGTTACTACTTTATTCCCCGCTGAAGAATGGCCGTCCGACAGGCGCTCTATATCTGGAAAATCTAGTGTCGAAGGTGAAAGTGCTCATCTCTCGGCGTGTTGTTATGTCAGCGGCTTTTTCGCCGGCGGACGATTCAAAGATCGCCTTGACGTTTGCCGAAGGAACAGCCTTCGGCTTAGCCACAGTAGACCTTGGAACGGGTATCGAAACTATTCAGGCACAGTCCGATATTTATCCCGAGATCGTTAATTGGACCGACGATGGTACAGGAGTTAATTTTTTTTATTCCCATGCAAAGGACAAACAGCTATCCGTCGGCTCGCCGTATGACGTAAAGAATGCGTTTGCAAAGTTTGTCGAATGGGGGCCGGAAGCAAATGCAGACAGTCTCACAAGGGAAAGCTCCGAGAATCTTGAGCCTGAATTATTGCCAGGTCATATCAATATTGACAGCCGGACCACCAATTTTCGGGCTAATGCCGCCGGGTTTCCGGTAATTGAGAGCAACAAGCGCCCGGTTATTGATTTTCTGTCGAATGCTTTTGACCGATCGACGAGTGCACGGAGATTTCGAACTATTGCACCCGATGGCATTCATCAAATACAAGGGGAAGACCTGATGAACGTGAGTAATATCACGTTCCTAAACGCGGCGTCCGGAAATGTACTCCGGGTGGGCACTGGGCAGGTTATGGGGGTGGTCAGGCGCGGAGCTGTTCTGCGAACCATAACTCCAACCGGTACATCGTGGAAATATGTGGATTGGACCGGGAAGGAACTTTCGATCGGGTCAACCGTTGTAAATTATAATCTTCCGGCACTGAGTTCAACGATGGTCCAGGGCGGCGAAGGCTATGCGGCGCCTGGGAGTTGCGGTCTTACCGCTCACTTTGAAACGCTTCGATTTGCGTACGATTTTGAAGCGCCGATAAACGCCCACGCGCTGGCTTCTGCTGATGGACTCGTTGTTTATGCGAGCGATACGCTGACCTGCAATTTCGTTGATACGGATTGCCCTGATTATTCGACAAGTACGTGCGGAGGCATGTATCTCGGTAATGTCGTAGTTATCGCCCATGCAGACGGAACCTATTCCAGCTTTGCACACCTTCAGGCAAATTCAGTCCAGACCGTCGTGGGTACGAACGTATGCCAAGGACAGTATATCGCACGCCAAGGACACACCGGTGCAACCAACGGTTCTCACAATATGTGTGGGGATCATATACATTTTCAGCGGCAGCTTACAGGTGACTTCTTAAGTCAATCGATTCCTGTGGATTTCGCCGACGTAGTTACCGAGCCGCTTTCCTGCGGTACCAGTTACAGCAGCGCAAGCACAGAGGTTGCTCACACCCTCGCTACGACCTCACAGAGTTTCCCGATCGCCGGCGGCAGCGGCTCTGTAAATCTTACATCGACGGGATGTGCGTGGACTGCATCGAGCAATGTTCCATGGATAACCGTTACAAGTCCAGGAAGCGGAAGCGGCAATGGTACCGTATTGTATTCGGTGGCTGATAATTCGGCGAGCGGCGATCGGACCGGCACAATGACAATTGGCGGTCATCTCTTCACGGTGACTCAATCCGGTGGAGGTGTCACAAATCTTCCACCCGTCGTAGTTGCCGGCACGGATCAGACTATTGACGTGTCAGCGCAGGCAACCCTTGCGGGGAACGTATCCGATGATGGGTTGCCCGCGCCGCCGAATGTTACTGTTTTATGGTCGAAATTCAGCGGGCCGGGAACTGTTTCCTTCGGTAACGCCAGCCAGTCAACGACCACAGCGTCATTTACGGCTCCAGGAGTTTACATTTTGAGATTATCAGCCGACGACGGTGCGATGTCGGCCAGCGATGATGTGAGGGTTATAGTGAACACGAGTACACCAACCGGATCACTATCTGCAGCTGTCAGCACGCCGGGAAGCAATGTCGATCTAACTAGTGAAGGAACGCTTGACTGGGTTCACTGGGGTCTGGTCGACCTTAACAGCTTTGACCACAAGTCCGGGGTCACATCACAAATAAACAACTTCACGCCGATCGGGACCGCCACTGCCTTTCGCCACACGAGCAACCCAACTCCGACTTTGTATTCATGGACTGACGGAACACCGACGACATCGGCGGCCGGCACATTGTCCGGGGTCTTTGTGTCAGGACTCGGAAACGGATATCAGCTGGTGGTTCCCGCAGACACGTCGCAAAAAACCTTGAAAATATATGCCGGCGTTTGGCGTTCAACTGCGCGTCTTGAAGCGGAATTAACCGACAACAGTACTTCACCATTTGTCGACACTTCTTTAAGCGCGCCTTTCAATTCCAGTGGGGCAGGCGGAATTTATACTATAAGTTTCCGGGCCGCGTCTCCCGGGCAAAGCTTGATCGTAAGGCTCAGCACTGATGCTGTGGTTTACCCAGTAGGAAATATATCGTTACAAGCCGCGACCTTACAGGGGGCTGTCAATCAGGCACCGGTCGTCAATGCGGGTGTCGACCAGACGATCGACATTGCCGGCAACCCTCAGGTCCAGACGGCACTTGCCGCGACGGCCTCGGACGACGGATTGCCGAACCCGCCGGCCCAGCTCACAACAACGTGGAGCAAGATGAGCGGCCCGGGCACCGTCACCTTCGGCAACGCCAACGCTCTTTCGACGACGGCGACATTCACCGCTTCGGGCATCTATGTCCTCCGGCTGACGGCCTCGGACAGTGCCCTTCAATCGACCGACGACGTGACCGTGACGGTCAACGACAGCACGCTCGGCGGCAGCATTTCGGGCAGCCAGACCGTTTCTCCGGCAAGCCTCAACCTGACGGCCGAAGGCACCTCCGACTGGGCCCACTGGGGGCTCGGGGAATCCGCAACGGCCTTTAACCACAAGACGACGGGCGGCACCCAGATCAGCAATTTCACGAGGATCGGGCCGGCCACCACACAAGGCTTCCAGAGTGCCGTCACATACAGCTGGACGGACGGGACGCCGACCGCCTCGGCGACCGCCCCTTACGGGGTCTTTGCCTTTGGCCCGGGCAACGGCTTCCAGATAACGGTCCCGGCCGACACGAACATCAGGACCCTGAGGCTCTATCTCGGGGCATTCAAGGCGACGGGCAAGCTCGAGGCCGTATTGAGCGACGGCAGTGCCGTCCCGTTCGTCGACACCTCGCTGTCGAACCAGACAGCGGCCACCAATGCCTTTTACACACTGAACTACAAGGCCGCTTCGGCCGGGCAGGCATTGACCGTCAAATGGACGAACGACGCCGGGTTCGACCCGCAGTTCAGCAACGTCACATTCCAGGCGGCGACGCTTCAGGGCGTGGCGGCACCGGTCAACCAGCCGCCCGCGGTCAATGCCGGAGCGGACACCTCGGGCAACGTCAACACGGCCATCAGCCTTGACGGCACGGTCACCGACGACGGGCTTCCCGCACCGCCGAACGTGACGACCGCGTGGACAAAGATAAGCGGCCCGGGCAATGTCGTGTTCGGCAATGCGGCAGCCGTCGACACGACGGCCACGATGGACCTTGCCGGGGTGTATGTTCTCCGGCTGACGGCAAATGACGGCACCCTGGCCGCCAGCGACGACATCCAGGTCGTCGTCAATAACCCCAGCGGCTCGGGGACTCTGACGGGAAGTCAAACGGGATCGCCGGCAAGTGTGAATTTAACAACTGAGGGAACAGGAGATTGGGCTCATTGGGGTTTGGGAGCCAACCCCTCGGCATTCAACCATAAATCCGGCAGTAATCAGATCAGCAATTTTACAAGGATCGGGCCCGATGCGACTAGTGGGTTTAATGGTGCCATCAATTACAACTGGACCGACGGCACACCAACGTCGTCGGGAAACACCGCTGATGGAGTGTTTGTGTTTAACCCGGGAAATGGCTTCCATTTAACTGTCCCGGCTGATACCTCCAGCAAGACGCTGAAGTTATATGTCGGGGCGTTCAAATGCACTGGACGCCTCGAAGCTACCCTCAGTGACGGAAGTTCTTCACCACTTGTCGATACATCGCTGTCGAATCAGACAGGGGCAACGAACGCAGTATTCACTATCGTTTATTCCGCGGCGTCTGCTGGTCAAACATTGACCATTAAATGGACTAATGTGGCTGGTTTTGATCCGCAGTTCAGCAATGTCACACTTCAGGCTGCTACGCTTCAGGGAGTTGTCGTACCTGCCAATCAGCCGCCAGTCGTAAACGCGGGCGCCGATACCTCGGGCAACGTCAATAGCGTCATCAACCTAAACGGGAACATCACGGATGACGGCCTTCCGGCGCCACCGAACGTGACTTCGGCTTGGACCAAGGTCAGCGGGCCGGGCAATGTAGTCTTTGGAAACGCGAGCGCCGCCGTTACGACAATGACAGCCGATCTTGCGGGCGTTTACGTCCTGAGACTCACCGCAAACGATGGGCAGTTGACCGCAAACGACCACGTGATCGTGCTGGTAAACAACCCCGGCGGCTCCGGATCGATCAGCGGCAGCCAAGTTGTCGCTCCGGCGAGCGTAAACCTTACAACCGAAGGCAATTTGGATTGGGCCCACTGGGGGTTTGGGGGAACAGGAACCGCATTTAATCATAAATCCTCTGGTGGAACACAGATCAGTAACTTCACAACTATAAGTAACCCGGCCACGCCCTACTCGACCAGCATTACGGCATTTAGCTGGAATGACGGCACCCCAACTGCCAATGTTTCCAATACGATAGACGCCGTCTTTGTGCTTGGCATAGAAGATGGATTTCAATTCACAGTCCCGGCGGACACGAACTTAAGAACGCTCAAACTTTATTTAGGGACGTTCGAAGCCACCGGGCGTTTAGAAGCGTACCTGAGCGATGGAAGCGCTTCTCCATATATGGATACGTCGGTTACCGGAACCGCACCTACACCAAAGGCACAAGTTGTCTACACTATTCCGTATAAAGCTGCATCCGCGGGCCAGACCCTTACAATTCGTTGGATCCAGCACATCCGGCTTGGATCGGGCTCTAATGTAACTCTTCAGGCCGCGACCTTACAGGGGGCTGTCAATCAGGCACCGGTCGTCAATGCGGGTGTCGACCAGACGATCGACATTGCCGGCAACCCTCAGGTCCAGACGGCACTTGCCGCGACGGCCTCGGA
>JAEZIT010000079.1 GCA_023436495.1 Acidobacteriota bacterium | reverse complement strand
AAAACGGAGTATGCTTGGCTTGGATTTATGAGTAGCCCCGAGCTTTAGCTCGGGGATGGAAGCATCAACATTGACCGGGCTTTAGCCCAATTTGGGCTGAAGCCAGAAGGATTGGTTTAAAAACGAGTTCGGCTAAAGCCGGGGCATCTGTTGGGCGGTGACCACGGGCTGAAGCCCGTGGCAATTTATAAAGAAGAAGCCTGGGGGAGTTTAAATTCGATTCGATCGCGGTGAGTGTTTCGCCCTTACTGCGTGCGGGCTTCTGCAATGGATGCGGGCTTCCGCAATTGAAGAACCCACCCGCTAACGCGAGGTGGTTCTGACATGCGGTGAGTGATCCGCTCTAACTTCGCGCAGGCTTCTGCAATGGCCGTGATTGAACTATAATCAACGTCGCTGATATGACTCTTTCCGAAGACAAGGCAGCAAAACAGACCGCAGCGGCAGAACGCGTTACAGCTGCCGAAAAGCCGTTCGACGGGCACAAGTTGTTCAATCGAGAGCTGAGTTGGCTGGAATTCAACCGGCAGGTGCTCGAGGAAGCGTTCGAGCCGGAGCAGCCGGTGCTTGAGAAGCTTAAGTTCCTGTCGATATTCTCGACGAACCTCGACGAATTTTTCATGATCCGCGTATCGGGTTTGAAGGACCAGATAAGCGAGGGCATCGGCGGGCCATCGCCGGACGGGATGACGGCGACGGAGCAGTTGAGGGAGCTGACGAAGCGGCTGCGGCCGACGCTGAAGAAACAGGTGACGCTGCTGAACCAGACGGTGCTGCCGGAACTGAAGAAGCACGGCATTACGATCGAACCTTACGGCAGTTTGAACGCTAAGGAAAAAAAGAAGCTCGACAAATATTTTCACGACAATCTGTTCCCGATCCTGACGCCGCAATCGGTCGATTCCAGCCACCCGTTCCCGTATATTTCAAACCTTAGCCTGAACCTGGGGCTGTTTATCGAACCGGACAGGCATTTTACGCAGAAGAGCCTGAAGCACCTGTTCCGGCAAAAGCGCTTTACCAGGATAAAACTGCCGCCGACGGTGCCGCGGCTGATCCCGATAAACGACAAAAAGAACCGGTTCGCCCTGTTAGAAGAGGTCGTCGCGGCGAATGTCGCCGAGCTTTTTCCGAACATGAAGACAAGCGAGGCGTTCCTTTTCAGGGTGACGCGCGACGCGGACATAGAGTTTCGCGAGGACGAAGCGGGCGACCTGATGCGGACGCTGGAGCGGGAATTGCAGCGGCGCAGGGCGCGGTTCGCGGTCCGGTTAGAGGTTTCAAACGCGATGCCGGACAAGATGCTGAAGCTGCTGACCGAAGGCATTGGGCTGACGGACGAGGACGTTTATAAGATCGACGGCTTTCTTAACATCCCGGACCTGTTGGAGCTTTACGGGCTCGACCTTCCGAATTTGAAAGACCGGCCGATCCCGGTTGTCTATCCGGCGGCCCTGCGGGACAAGAACATGTTCGACGTGATGAAGAAGCACGACGTTCTGCTGCATCATCCGTACACTTCTTTCAACGTTGTCTCGGATTTCATAGACACGGCCGCGGTCGACGAGAGCGTGCAGGCCATCAAGATATGTCTTTACCGGACGGGAAAGGATTCGCCGATCGTCGATTCACTGATAGAAGCCAGCCGGCTCGGGAAACAGGTGACGGCGCTTGTGGAGCTAAAGGCGAGGTTCGACGAAGTGAACAATATCGAATGGGCAAGGCGGCTCGAGAACGAAGGCGTCCACGTCGTTTACGGCATCCATTCACTGAAAACGCATTCGAAGCTGACGCTGGTAATACGCCGCGAGAAGGACAAGCTGCGGCGGTATGTGCATATCGGGACAGGGAATTATAATCCGGTCACGTCCAGGGTTTACACGGACCTCGGGCTGCTGACAAGCGACGAAGAGATCGGCAGCGACGCGACGAGCGTATTCAATTTTTTGACGGGATATTCGCAGCAGAGCAGTTATGAACGGCTGCTGGTCGCGCCGCTGAATCTTCGCGACCGTATCGTTCAATTGATCCACCGCGAAAAGCAGCACAAGAAGGCAGGCAAACCTGCGCGGATCATCGCGAAATTCAACAGCCTTACGGACGAGCGGATCATCGAAGAGCTGTATGAGGCGTCAAAGGCAGGCGTCGAGATAGACCTGATCGTACGCGGCGTGTGCATGCTGCGGCCGGGAATAAAGGACCTTTCGGCGAACATTCGCGTGCGGTCGATCATCGGGCGTTTTCTGGAGCACAGCCGCGTATTTTATTTCGAGAACGGCGGCGGCGAGAATTCCGAGGTCTATTTAGGCAGCGCCGATTGGATGCAGAGAAACCTGGATCGCCGGGTCGAGATCCTGGTGCCGATAATCGATCCGGGCATCAAGACATACCTTCGCGAGACCTTCCTCGAGGCTTATCTTAAAGACAATGTGAACGCGCGAGTGCTCAAACCCGACGGGACGAATAAGCGTCTGTCGCCCTCGTCGGAAGCCAACGCTTTTGATTCACAGCTTTATTTTGCGGGTAAAGAGATCGAGGTTTAACGGGCTGACGAGGTCTTGCGAAATCGCGATTCGTAGATATTGCCGCGCTGCCGGCCGTATTTGACCGTCAGCCGGGGATAGCCGCGTGTTTCGGGTTCGAGATCCTCGATCCCAAGCTTTTCTTCGGCCTTCGCGATGTCCTTGTACGTGCCCTCGATCTCCATATAAAGCCCGAACGGCAGTTCGTCCATTACGACCTCGACCTCGCCGAAATGATACGTTCGCCGGCGTTTCTCATAAACGACGGATAGGCGATAGCCGAGCATTCCGATGATCTTTTCGGTCGCGTCCACGTTGCTCACACAGGTCTCGAATTCGATCTTGTGTTTTACGTCGAGGTCGTTTCGGATGCTCTCTTTGTATGTAAGGGTGTTCGTCTCGCCGGTCTTACGAAGGCGGAGCGTTGCGCGGCGTTCGTCCAGCAGGCCGCCGCGGTGGAGGTAATTTTCTTCGAAAACTTCGCCGGCAAAATCAGCGCCGAGCTCTTCGAGGCGTTTTATGACCTTATCGAAGCGCTTCTTCTCCAAACGGAATTTCTTCTCGGTTTCGATCGCCATTTATGATTGGTTTCGCGATTAAACACGAAAATCAATAGTACGGGAATCAGGCGGCATCGGGCAAATGCCACGGGTCGGCGGCTTGACTAACGCGCCCGCAATATTCGATACTTGAAAAAAAGGTCAGGATTCTCCTGCCTCTTATTTTGGAGATATTTAAAGAGAAATTATGCCTTATCCGGAAATAATGATCCATGGGATGCGCGCGGAACTTGCGCAGCTCGGAATCGAAGAAACAAAGACGACCGATGCTGTGAAAGAAGCGGTCGAGAATACGAACGGCACGGTCATGGTCGTGGTGAATTCGGTATGCGGATGCGCGGCGGGCGGCGTTCGGCCCGGCATCGCGATGGCTTTGCAGAATTCGGAAGCGAAGCCGGATCGAGCGATCACGGTTTTTGCCGGTGCTGACATTGACGCGACCGATACGGCCCGCGAATATTTTACGGGCTATATGCCCTCATCGCCGTCGATCGGTTTTCTGAAGGACGGAAAGCTGGTCGAGATGTTCGAGCGCAGAGACCTCGAAGGCCGTCCTCCGGCGGTGATCGCACAGGCTCTTTCAGAGGCATTCGCAAAGCACTGCGCAAAGCAGGAAGCGGCGAACAACTAAAAATTCATCGATCCTTTTATAGAACGGCCGTCCGGTAAAACGGGCGGCTGTTTTTCGCGTTCGCAAAAGTTATTTTGTCGAACCGGGTCCGCGGCGAAGCCGGCCGGTCAGCCTTCCTGCATTTTTAGTGCGGCGAAACAAAAGCTTATAATATTGCGTAATATCAGCACCGCGTGAACGCCGGGTTCGCGAAATTGCAGGTCCCGGGAATTATGCTGGTCGCGTGATTGCCCGTGAGTCCATTCCAAAAATTCAGGAGTAAAAATACATGAGAAGGTTGTTGTCCGTTCCCGCAATACTTATCATTGCAATAATGAGCAGCACTATAATTGCACAGACCGACATGAAGCCGCCTGTGGCGAAGAAAGATCCGAAGGTTCTGAAGATACACGGTTACGAGATCGTCGATAACTACGGTTGGATGCGCGACCGCGGCGCGACGAAAGACCCGGAGATCATCAAATATCTCGAGGCGGAAAACGCGTATACCGAGGCGCACATGGGCAAGCACAAGGGGTTTGCCGATTCGCTGTACAAGGAAATGCTCGGCCGCATAAAGCAGGACGACACGAGCGTTCCGTACAAGCTAGGGAATTACTGGTATTTCGTCAAGACCGAAGAGGGCAAGCAGTATCAGGTATTTCTTCGCAGCAAGACTAAAGACGGCAAGAACCCGGAAATGCTCCTGGACCAGAACGAAATGGCGAAGGGCCACAAGTATTTCGCGATCGGCGCCTTCGAACCGAGCGACGACGGCAACCTGCTTGCGTTCTCGACCGACACGAACGGATATCGCCAATACACGCTGCAGATAAAGGACCTGCGCACCGGGCAGATGCTGCCGACCAAGATCGAACGCGTCACGTCGATAGAATGGTCGAATGATGGAAAATACCTGTTCTACGGCCAGGAAGATGACGTTTCGAAGCGATCGGACAAGATCTACCGGCACGAATTTGCGACGGGCAAGGACACGCTCGTTTACGAGGAAAAGGACGTGCTGTTCGGGACCGGCGTTGGCCGCTCGCGTGACAAGCAAATGATGTTCATTTCGTCCGGAGCGGCGACGATGAACGAGATACGCTATCTGCCGTCGAACAACCCGACCGGCGAGTGGAAAGTCATAAGCCCGCGCCGCGATGGGCACGAATACTCGGCGACATTCGACCGCGGCGAATTTTACATCACGACGAACAAGGACGCTGAGAATTTCAAGGTCGTAAAGGCGCCGGCGAACGATCCGACCGAAGCGAATTGGAAGGATTACATCCCGCACAACCCGGCGATCAAGATCGAAGGGATCAGCTTTTTCAAGGACCACGCGGTCGTTTCCGAATTGGAGAATGGGCTTGAGTATCTAAAGGTAATGGACACGAAAACCCGCCGGGCTCCCGTCCGGATAGCCACGCCGGAGAGCGTCTATACGATGGGCCTTTCGGGAAACCCGGAATATGACACACCGTCGGTCCGTTACAACTATTCGTCGATGATCACGCCGAATTCGACATACGATTACAGCTTCAAAACTGGCAAGAGCACGCTGCTGAAACAGCAGGAAATACCGAGCGGGTACGACAAGACGCAGTACGAGACGACACGCGTCTGGGCAACGTCGCGCGACGGCGTGAAGGTGCCGATCTCCGTGATGATGAAAAAGGGCACGAAGCTCGACGGCAAATCGCCGATGCTGCTGTACGCGTATGGTTCGTACGGCATTTCGATGACGCCCAATTTTTCGACGAACCGGCTAAGCCTGGTGGATCGTGGGATGATATACGCTATCGCGCACATCCGCGGCGGTTCGGAACTCGGCGAAAAATGGCGGCAGGACGGCCGGATGTTCAAAAAGGTGAACACGTTCAACGATTTTGTCGATTCGGCGAAATGGCTGATCGACAACAAGTATACGTCGCCGGACAGGCTGGTTATTCAGGGCGGTTCGGCAGGCGGCCTGTTGATGGGCGCCGTGGTCAATCAGGCTCCGCAATTGTTCAAGGCCGCGATCGCACAGGTGCCGTTCGTCGATATCATGAACACGATGATCGACGACACGCTGCCGCTGACGACCGGCGAGTGGATCGAATGGGGCAATCCGCGCGATGACAAAAAGGCCTGGGACTATATGTACAGCTATTCGCCGTATGACAACGTAAAGGCGCAGGATTACCCGAATATGCTGATCGAGGTGTCGCTGTATGACAGCCAGGTGCCGTATTGGGAAGGCGCGAAGTGGGCTGCCCGCTTGCGCGAAATGAAGACGGACGACAACATCGTGCTGCTGAAGACCAACATGGGCGCAGGCCACGGCGGTTCGTCGGGCAGGTACGACAGGCTGAAGGAGATCGCGTTCGATTACGCGTATGCCTTGAGCCAGGTCGGTATTGAAAAATAATTGAAGAGTAGAAAAAGGTAGGAGTTAAGAAGTTAATGTGTTTACATATTACCCTTCTTAACTCCTACCTACTTTACTGCTCTCGACTCCCTTACTCCTCTACTCCCCTACTCCCCTACTCCTCTACTTCGATTGAGCGGACGGTTCCGACCAGACCTTGGGCTTTGCGCCGAGAGGGAATTCGGTCTCGTAGCGCGAGGCGAAGTTCAGCAGGCTGCCTTCGCTCCAGAAATCGCCGACGAGCTGGAGGCCGATCGGAAGGCCTTCGCTTGAGACGCCGCACGGGACGCTGATCGCGGGCACGCCGGCGAGGTTAGCCGAGACGGTGTAGATATCGCTGAGGTACATCGCCAGCGGATCGTCGGAGCGTTCGCCTATCCTGAATGCGACGTCGGGCGAGGTCGGCGTCAGGATCGCGTCACAGGCCGCGAACGCCTGGCGGTAATCGCGTTTTATGAGCGTCCGGACCTTCTGTGCCTTGGAATAATAGGCGTCGTAATATCCGCTTGAGAGCACGTACGTGCCGAGCATTATGCGGCGTTTTACCTCTTCTCCGAAACCCTCTTCGCGGGTCTGGAAATACATTTTGCGGAGCTCGTCGGCATTTTCGGCACGGAATCCGTAGCGGACGCCGTCATAGCGGGCGAGGTTCGACGACGCTTCGGCCGTCGCGATGATGTAATAGACGGCGATGCCGTATTTTGCGTGCGGAAGTTCGATATCAACGATCTCGGCGCCGAGCGATCGGAAATTTTCGATCGACCCTTCGACCGCATCGCGGACGTCCGCGTCCAGGCCTTCGCCGAAGAGCGCGCGCGGAACGCCGATCTTTTTTCCGGCGATGTCGGCGGAGAGGTTGGCGGAAAAATCGGGCACGGGCACGTCCGCGGACGTGGCATCGCGCGGGTCGCGGCCGGCAATTACGCCGAGCACGCCGGAGACGTCTTTGGCGGACTGCCCGAAAATGCCTATGTTATCGAGCGACGACGCGAACGCGACCAAGCCGTAACGCGAGATGCGGCCGTAGGTCGGTTTTAACCCGACGATGCCGCACAGCGACGCAGGCTGGCGTACGGAACCGCCGGTTTCAGAACCGAGCGAAACGCGGACGGCGCCTGACGCGACCGCTGCCGCGGAACCGCCGGAGCTGCCGCCCGGAACGCGGTCCGTATCCCAGGGATTTCGAACTTTGCCGAATGCGGAGCTTTCGTTGGACGAGCCCATCGCGAATTCGTCCATGTTCGTCTTGCCCACGACGACGGCGCCGGCGGCGTTCAGGCGTTCGATCGCCGTTGCATCGTACTGCGCTTTGTAATTGAACAATATCCGCGAACCGCACGTGGTCTGCATGCCTTTGGTGCAGATGTTGTCTTTGACGGCGATCGCCACGCCTTTCAGCGGCAGGTCGCCGTTCGCCGCGTCGAGCTCGTCCGCACGGGCGAGCGCGTGATCGCTCTCGATGGAAAGGAACGAATTGAGTTCGGTGTTCAGCTTTTCGGCGTTAGCCAGCGTTTTCTCGATATTTGAACGGATCGACATAATTTACTTTGGGGAAACCTTGTTTATCAGCCACTGATCGCCGCGTTTGACGGTTTCGACATCGAGCTCTTTCTGGACATTGCGTTCGTCTTCGCGCCAGAACAGGTTGACGCGAAATATCGCGCGGTCGGGCGATTCCAGCGTGCAGCCCGCGTCCTTAAAAGCCTTCGGATAATGGTCGGTCGCGGTGAAATAATCGGTTTCCGTCGGCGGCGCGGCTTCGAGTTCGCGTGCCAGCTCCGGCGTCAGGAATTTTTCGCGAAGCTTCAGATTCTCGGGCGACGGCCTCATTTCGTTGCCAAAATGGAACGAATAGAATTGCTTGACCGTGACGCGCGCGTCTGTACATTCCTGCGGCTGAAGCGTCGGCATGCTGCAGGCGGCGGCGAACAGGCAGGCCAGGGCAATGACGCCCGCGAATGATCGTGATCTGCGTGCGAATACGGCGAACATAATACGTTACAGGACCTTCGGGACCTGAAAATGGCCTTCGACGGCGGACGGGGCCTGGCCGAGCGCGGCCGCTTGGCCGATCGAACCTTGCGGTACATCGGCGCGCGTGGCGGCGGTGGCTTCGCCTTCGGGCGTAAGGCCGCCGGTCGCGGGTTCGATGTCTTCGGTATCGAGCTCGTTAAGCTGTTCGATATATTCCACGATGCCGGCCATCTGCGGCGTGTAGAGCGCGACCTCGTCTTCGGTTATTTCAAGGTGCGCTAGTTTTGCGATCTTTCTTACGTCCATAAAAATTCAGTCCTTCAGCAGCCGTTTGCGTTCGAGACAGCTTCCGGCGGCGAGCAGGAACGCTTCGCGAAGCGCGTCGTCGGAAATGGCCGCCGCTTTTTCGTTCAGCGGCGCGGCCATCGACCGGACGGCCGTTTCGTCGAGCATCAGGCCCGTTGCGGCGCGTTCGTTTGCCGCCCGGGCATTTTCCACGGCGGATTCATCGACGGTAAATTCGATAAATGTAACGACTGCCGACCCGAGCACGGAATTCAGCTTGAAGATCATCTGCCCGCTCAGGTCTTCCAGATGTCTCTGCCACGATGCCGACCGAACTGCCACCTTCAAACGGAGATCGTCAAGTTCGAGCGGAGCGGTCTGTTCCTCGAGCAATTGCCCCGCGACGCGTCGCCAAGCGGCAAAGACCAGGGCCTCGCGCATCTCGGCGTTCCGGTCGAATTCGCTCATTAATGCGGGGAATGCCCGAAAAAGATCCTGCATTTGTCATTTACCGTTTATCAACTATCATTTTAAGCAGAACGAGCCGAAATGTTAAATGAAGAAGATTCAATGATTAAGCTTCCTAAATTGATACTCGCGTCGGGCAGCCCGCGGCGGGCCGAGATATTGAATTCGGTAGGCTGGGAATTCGACAAGATAGTGCCCGACATCGACGAGTCGGAACGCGAAGGCGAGCCGCCGGAAGTTTACGTCACGCGGCTGGCGCTGGAAAAGGCGCAGGCGATCGCGCAGCCCGGCGATGAACGCGTCGTTCTGGCGGCGGACACGACCGTTGTGATCCACCATCAGATCGTCGGAAAACCGATCGACGCCGACGACGCTCGGCGGATGATAAAAATGCTCTCGGGGCATTGGCACGAGGTCTTGACGGGCGTCGCGGTCGTGCAGAAGGGCGATTCGCGAGTCGGCATGCAGCGTACGCGCGTGAAATTTGCGAAGATGAACGAAAGCGAGATCGATTTCCTGGTCGAGAAAGGCGACCCGCTCGACAAAGCCGGCGCATACGCCGTGCAGGCCCAGGCAGCGCTGTTCATCGAAGGCATCGAAGGCGATTACTGGAACGTGGTCGGGCTACCGATAAACCTCGTTTACGGGCTCGTCGGGGAATTGGGAAAATAAGAGATCGGTCTCTGCCTGCCTGGTTCCGGTGAAGCTCTGCTTTTCAAGGCGGCTCTGCCGCCCTATTTGCGGAAAAGCTCTGCTTTTCCGATAATGCGGAAAAATACCTTTGCTGCTTCGCCGCCCATCGTCGATTGTTTTGCGGCTCTGCCGCCCTATTTGCGGAAAAGCTCTGCTTTTCCGATAACGCTGAAAAATACCATTGCTGCTCCGCCGCCCATCGACTATTCTCCCGCGGCTCTGCCGCTCTATTTGCGGAAAAGCTCTGCTTTTCCGATTGTGCTAAAAAATCTTTGCGGCTATGCCGCCTATCGTCGATTGTTCTGCGGCTCTGCCGCCCTATTTGCGGAAAAGCTGTGCTTTTCCGATTATGCTAAAAAACTATTTGCGGCTATGCCGCCGCCGAAATGCGGAGATCAATAGGCTGGTGGCCCTGCGTGGAACTCTTCCCTATATGTTTTCACTGCCGCGGCGCAGGCGGCGGCATAGCCGCTAAAAACATTTCAAGCTACCGGTGAAGCATAGCTTCACCGCAAATAGAGCGGCAGAGCCGCGAAGGGATTAGCTTCGCTCAACCGATCACCTGCAAATAGAGCGGCACAGCCGCGAGCGAATCAGTTGAAATCGGTCGGTGAAACTCTGCTCCGCTCCACATAGAGCGGCAGAGATGCGAGAAAGTGTCCAAATAAAAAAAGGCTTGGGGATTGTTAATTCCCCCAAACCTTTCCTGAAAAGATAATTATCCGTATTAATTACAGAAGCTTATCGACCGCCTTTGAGATCGGGATCGAAATGTCGTATTTCGGGTCGATGCCGCCGAACGGGTCGCCGGACATATTGCCGGATTTGTCTAGGACGACGAACGACGGAAGCTGGTCGATGCTGAATTTCTTAAGAAGCGCCGCGCCGTCCGAATCGCGAAGCACGGGCACGGCTAGCTTGTTCGCCGCCGCGAAGCGTTTGATGTCTTCGTTCGTCGCAAAATTCTTCGACTTTGTATTTTCCGAATCGGTCGCGACGAAATAGACCGCGACGTTCCGGCCGGCGTACATTTTCGCCAGGCGGTTCGTGTATTCGATCTGTTTCGCCGACAGCGGCAGCCAGCTTGCGCCGACAGCCAGGATCACGACCTTGCCGTCCTGTCCCTGAATATCCACGCGTTCGCCGTTCAGGCCCGAAAGGACCGTCTGCGCCGAGGCCGCGGCCGATGCAAACATTACGAAAGCCAATACCGCGATCAAATTTTTAATGGTCTTCATATCGTTAGTGAAAAGCATATGGCTTTTCAACAATTTAGATGCAATTGCGATGCCAATTACTGCTTTCGATTCAGGACCACGTTATCTATCAGCCGAACGCCGTCGAATGTCACGGCAGCGGCCAGCAGCGTTTCGTTATCTCCAATCTTATCAACAGGTTCGAGCGAATCACGATCGACGGCGGCGATGTAATCGATATTCGCGAGCGGTTCCGCCTCAATAATGCCGTGCACTATTTGAGTCAGTTTTGAAGCGTTTCGTTCGCCCTTTTTGTAGGCGATCTTCGCTTCGCGCAGAGCGTTGATGATCACGGACGCCTTTTGCCGGCTTTCGGGTGAAAGGCGTGCGTTTCGGGACGACATCGCAAGGCCGGATTCTTCGCGGACGGTCGGCGCGACGATTATCTCGGTGTCAAACCCGAGGTCTTTCGTCAGGCGTTTGATGACGGCGACCTGCTGGGCGTCCTTTTGGCCGAAAAATGCGAAATCGGGCCGGATGGTGTTGAACAAAATGGTCACGACGGTCGCGACGCCCCGAAAATGTCCCGGCCGCGATGCGCCTTCCAGCGAATCCGTAAGGTCTTCGACATAAACGTAGGTCGCGAAGCCCTCGCCGTATATCTCGGACGTTTCGGGAGCGAAAACGTAATCCGCTTCGTATTCGGCAAGCAAAGCGGCATCGGCGGTCAGGTCGCGCGGGTATTTTTCGAGGTCCGTCTTATCGTTGAACTGCGCCGGGTTTACGAATACCGACACGATGACGATGTCGGACATCTGCCGCGCCTCTTTTACCAGGCTCAGATGCCCGGCGTGAAGCGCGCCCATCGTCGGGACGAAGCCGATCGTCTTGTTTTCTCGCCGCAGCTTTCGGGCGAGGGAAGCCATTCGCTGCTTTCGGTTAATGATCTCCATTAGGATAAAAGAAGATTCTTGAGCTTCGCGGCATCGACGTCCTTCGGAAGCCCGTACGATTCGCCGTCGGCAGGATAATTTCCGGATTTAACGTCTTCCATCCACTGGCCGATAGCTCCGGAAATGACTTCGCTGACGTTTGCGTATTGCCGGACGAAGCGGGGCTGGCGTCCGAAGGTGAAACCGATCAGGTCGTGCAGGACGAGCACCTGGATGTCGCAATTGGCGCCGGCGCCGATGCCGACGGTCGATATGGTCAGTTCGTTCGTGATTATTTCGGCGACCTCGCGCGGGACGAGTTCGAGAACGATGGCGAACGCGCCGGCCTCTTCCAGCATTTTCGCGTCTTCGATCAGGCGTTTCGCGTCGTCCGACGTCTTGCCCTGAACGCGATAACCGCCCAGCTTGTGGACGGATTGCGGCGTCAGGCCGACATGCGCCATTACCGGAATTTCTTCGTCAACCAGGCGTTTGACCAGATCGACGCGGTTGCGCCCGCCTTCGAGCTTTACGGCTTCGGCGCCGCCGCCCTTCATCAATTTCAGGGCGTTGCGGACGGTCTTGTTGTCGCCCGTGTGATAGCTGCCGTATGGCATATCCGCGACGATCAGTGCACGGCTCGCCCCGCGCTTTACGGCCTTGGTCGCCGAAAGTATTTCGTCGAGCGTGACGGGGATCGTATTGCCGTAGCCGTGAATGACGTTTCCCATGCTGTCGCCGATCAGGATGATATCGACGCCGGCTTCGTCAACGATGCGCCCGGTCGGATAATCATAGGCGGTCAGGCAGACGAGCTTTTCGCCCTTTTCCTTGGCGGCGCGAAGCGCGGGAACATAGACTTTCTCAGGTTTATCGGGTTTGAGATATGCCATAAATTTGAGATAAGTCTAGCCGTTCGCGGAATTTAAGTCTAGCTAGCGGACAGCGACGAAACGTGCCGCGGGCCGTTCGGTTCCCAGCGGGTGACGGATGTCGGGTCATCGGCCTCCTGCAGCAGCTCGCGGATCTCTTTGTTGAACACGGGATGAATAAAAGAAGGTGCGATCTCCGCCATCGGCACGAGGACGAATTTTCGTTCGTGGACGCGCGGATGCGGCAGCGTCAAAAACGGCGATTCGACACGCGTGCGGCCGTAAAACAGCAGGTCGAGGTCGGCGGTCCTCGGCCGTTTTATCGCCCGGTCGCCGCGGCCGAGCAGGTATTCGATGCGGAGCAGCCGCGCCATCACCTGCGATGGCGTTATGTTCGCCAGGCGGATCTCCGCGACCATGTTCAGGAAATTTACGTCGCTGTCTATGCCGATCGGTTCGGTTTCGTAAAGGGCGGAGAGTTTGCTGACGAGAAAGCTCGCCTCGAGCAGGCCGCGGACAGCCAGCAGCAAATTGCCGGCGCGGTCGCCGAGGTTCGAACCCATCCCTACATATGCTGTTATGAATTGGGTATCCACGCTTTCAGCAGCGGAATTGTTTATTTATCGATTTCCGCTTCCAGTTCTTCGATCGCCGCGAGCAGGCCCGTGAATTTCCGGCCGAATTCCGTCAGCTCGTATTCGACCCGCGGCGGCACTTCCGGATAGATCGTCTTCTCCAAGATACCAAATCTGACAAGTTTTCGCAGTCTTTCATTGAGGACCTTTGTCGTAAGGCCTTCGACGCTCCGGAGCATCGCGCCGGGGCGGTTCACGCCCTGCCGGACGAGTTCAAGGACGGACAGCGACCATTTGCAGCGGATGATGTTCTCGACCATCCGCTTGACCGGCACGCTCTCGGAAATTTTTATTGCCTTTGCATCCATCAATTAGCACCGAAAAGTAAGTATGTGACCGAAAAGTGCGGGCTTACAATCGGCCTGTAAAGCCCGTATCTTCGATATATAGCGGTCGGACAGGCCCACACTAACTTAAGTTTATAGGAGACACAAATGAAAACAAAAGCCACCTTTTACCACGCCGGATGCCCGGTTTGCGTCGACGCCGAACAGATGATCGTCAACACGATCGATCAGGACAGATACGATGTCGAGATCGTCCACCTCGGTGAACAAAAAGACCGCATCGCCGAAGCGGAAAACGCCGGCATTAAGTCCGTCCCGGCCCTGCTCGTCGGCGAACACCCCTATCACATCAATTTCGGCGCCGCCGTCGCGGACCTGAAATAAAGATCCCGCAGATCATCAAGGAAAGGGAAACGGCTGACAGCTCTGATCGCGCTTCCTATTTCCTATGAGTTGCCACGGGCTTTCCACTTTATAAATTGCCACGGGCTTTCGCCCGTGGTCACCGGTCGGTTGACAGCTCAGATTGAGCTTCCTGTTTCTTATGAGTTGCCACGGGCGTCAGCCCGTGGTCACCGCCCCGCAACCCCCCCGGCGTTAGCCGCACTACTCCAAAAAATAGATCATCCTTCTGGCTT
>JAEZIT010000037.1 GCA_023436495.1 Acidobacteriota bacterium | reverse complement strand
TATTCGCGGCGTGTATTCAAAAGTAACACACGCCGATTGCCAGGGCCAAGTCCGATGTCCGAGGCTCCGGGAACATTGAAAATAGGGCATAGCGTGCAATCGTTGGGATCGGAATTCGAAACTGGCCTTAGCGACCAGGTAGCATTTACCGTTTGCCCGATCGCAGACGCAGTCGCGGGCGAGATCGTCGTGAGCGGTATGCCGGAAGCGTTGGTTGCGGGAATCGTGTAATGGGGGCCGCTGCGATCGCGGACACCGCTATAAAACGCTCGCTGGAAGTTGTAGCCGACGCCAAAAGTGTGCTGGCCGAGCAAAGAAAGCGTCTTTGTCGAATCGACAGTAAAACCATGAGTTGCGCCTTTTGTCGGTTCGAAGAAGCCGAGTCCGACTGCTGTGAACTGTCCGCGAAGCGTTGCCCCGGGAGCCGCCGAACTTCGCGGTCCGGTCGCATCGATGATCTGATTGAAATCGGCAAATCCGGTCTCGTCAAATTTGTTGTGGTTGATGCTGTAGGAGCCGGAGAGTGTCCACGATGACGTGAGTGCGCCGTTATAACGGAACGACATGTTTTGCGAGCCGTAATCGAGCTGGCTAAGTGCCGTAAGGTTGTCGATATTCAGCGTATTAAATGTCGATACATTCGTTTTTGTCGGATCGCCGAATATCGAAAACGCAAACGTGTGATTGGGCGCAATGTTCCAATCTATCTTGCCGGCATAATTCAACGTGCGGTAACGCTGGACGTGTTCTCCCAACAGCGTTCGAAGGGCCGAGCCATCTGCTCCAAGCACCAGATCGCGCCGGAACGATGGGTTGAACGATCCGAAGAAGAACAATTTGTCCTTAATGATCGGTCCACCGACATCGACACCAGTGTCGTAGTTCTCGATGGCCTTGATCTCACCAACCTTGTTGACGGAAAAATCGTCACGCTGGCGACGTTTGGCCTCAAAGGCGTTTGGCTTGGCATATCCATAAACGGCACCGTGAAACGCGTTGCCGCCGGATTGGGTGATTATGTTCACGATACCGCCGGTGGATTGGCCGTATTGCGGTTCGAAGCCGGCGGTCTTTACCTGAACTTCTTTTACGAAAGCAGTATTGATGCCGGTTCCGAGAGCGCCGTAAACACGCGAGAACGTACCAATGCCGCCGAATGCGGAATTAGTGATATTGACGCCGTCTGCGACGTAAAGATTATCCAGCGCCGAGCCGCCGGAAATAGAAGGATTATCTGAGCCTGCACCCAAGCCGCTCGTCGTTCCGGGCGCAAGGTAGAAGAGGCCGGAAACTCCGCGTGCGACGGGAATGTTCTCAAAGAGCTGATCATTAAGGTTACTGCCAACGGCTGTGCTTAGTTGATCGATGTCGGCGGCTCCGGTCACTTCGACGGTGGCGGACGCTTCGCCGATCTCGAGTTTAACATCGACGCTGGTCGCTCTGCCGACGAATACGGTCTGGTTGGATGCGATCGCCGTGCGGAAGCCGGTCTGTTCGATCTTGACGGTATACTGGCCGGGAATTAGGCCCGTAACTTCATACGTGCCGTCAGTGCCGACATTGGTAACACGGTCGCCGGTCGGGCCGGTAACGGTCACGCGCGCGCCAGGAACGTTAGCTCCGTTTGGATCGGTGACGGTTCCCCGGATCGATCCTCTGGTCTGAATATCTTGCGCAAAAGTTTGGGGGGTGAGTGCCCCAAATAGGATAAAAGCCATCAGTAATACAAAAATCTTCGCATTCATATACTGCTCCTTTATGGGAAGACTTTCCTCGATGGTAAGTTCGGGGATCTAAAAAAGACACGGATCTGCCGGGGTGCTCGTTGCATCCGTACCTCCGGGAATTCTGCGAGCCACTTCGCCCCGGAAAGGCAGGTCCAACCGGTTCCTCCAACCGTTTTGGCAGGTAATTAGGTCAGGTGTCGGCGATGCCCGCTTCGGTGAGTTTCAAACAACACGCGGCAGCCGAAATTGCTAAGGAACGCAATTGCTAAACGGACGGGCCGCCGTTGAGGTGCCCGCGAATAATAACGTGATGATCAAATGCGTTCGTAGTCAAATCAACGCAATTTTAACGCCATTCGCACAAGGGCATTCGAAGGGATTGAGAATCAATTGTTTAGAGCGGAAATTCATAGACGGGAGCTTCGCGAGAACGAAGATCGAGGTACGAAAATCGAGAAATATCCAAAATTTCGTTATGGTTCGGATCCCCGAAATTTTCAGCAGGCCGAGGCTTTGACCGCAACGTGCCGACACTTTAAACTTGAATATTAAATAGGCAATATGGATATTTTTTCTTCACTAAACCCTCAACAACTCGAAGCGGTAAAAACAACTGAAGGACCGTTGCTGATACTTGCGGGTGCCGGGTCAGGCAAGACTCGCGTGATCACCGTTAGGATCGCATACCTGATCGCGGAACGAGGCGTCGCGCCGCATAATATACTCGCTGTTACGTTCACTAATAAGGCCGCGGGCGAGATGCGCGCTCGCGTGACCGAGCTCCTAAAGGGCGAACGGCTGCAGTCCGCACCCTTGATATCGACATTTCACAGCCTATGCGTGCGGATCTTGCGGCAGGACATCGACAAGCTTGAACAAGGTTACAAGAATTCGTTCACAATATACGACACGGATGATTCCATCAAGGTCATCAAGGTGTGCATCAAGGACCTAGGGCTCGACGAAAAATCGCTGACGCCGCGATACGTCCTTTCGGCGATAAGCAACGCCAAGAACAGCGGCGAGGGCACCGATTCTTTTGCATCGAGGATCGAATATACGGACGAAAAACGAGCGGCGATCGCACGGGTTTACAAGATGTATCAGGAACGCCTCCAGAACGCGAACGCTCTGGATTTTGACGACCTGCTTATCAAAACCGTGCAGCTATTGGCTCATTCGAAAGAGGTCCGTGATAAATATAACGAGAGATTTAAATATATTCTTGTCGACGAATATCAGGACACCAATGCTCTGCAATTGTCATTGATCAAATACCTGACGGAAAAGCAGGATAATATATGCGTCGTGGGCGACGACGCGCAGAGCATTTACGGTTTCAGGCAAGCCGATATCCGGAACATTCTGGATTTTGAATCACACTATCCGTCAGCAAAAGTGATCCTGCTGGAGCAAAACTATCGTTCGACGCAGACAATTCTTGATGCGGCGCACGCGATAATCGAGCAGAACGTTAACCAGAAGAAAAAGAAGCTTTGGACGTCGAATCCGGGCGGCGAGAAGATATTCTATTATCAAGCCTTTGACGCAGACGGCGAGGCGCGGTTCGTAGCCGCTAAGATAGACGACCATCGCCGTCGAAATTCGAAGGAAAAGTTTGCGGTGCTGTACCGGACGAACGCTCAATCGCGTGTGTTTGAGGAAGCGCTGCGACGAATGCGGATCGATTACAACATCGTCGGCGGATTTTCATTCTATGAACGCGCTGAAGTGAAGGATGTGATCGCCTATCTGAAACTTACGCTGAATCCGTTTGATGACATCGCTCTGCTGCGTGTGATAAATACGCCGGCACGCGGTTTGGGCAAGACATCACTGGACGAACTGCAGTTCAGGGCCAAAGATCTCGGCACATCCATCTGGGAAGCCCTTTCTATTATAACCGGGTCCGACTATGCCGGACCGGTAAACCTGACGCCGCGGGCGAAAGATGCCATGCGCGGCTTTAAGCGCACGATCGAAGGCTTGCAAATAAAGTCGTCTGAGGCGGCGCAAACGGAAAAAGCCGTGTCAGACATTGTGATCGCCGCGATCGAAAACACGGGGTATGCAAACGCACTGCGAGCTGAGAATTCTGACGAAGCGGAAGCGCGGCTCGAGAACCTTGAGGAGCTGGTCAACGCCGCCGTCGATTACGATAAACA
>JAEZIT010000004.1 GCA_023436495.1 Acidobacteriota bacterium | reverse complement strand
GGCCAACGAGAACTCCAACAGCATCTCGGTGCTGCTCGGGAACGGTAACGGCACGTTCAAGGCTAAAGTTGATTTCAACCCGATCGGGACGCAGCCCTACGATGTCCAGGTCGGGGATTTCAACGGCGACAACAAACTCGACATGGTCGCGGTCAACTTCGGCATGGGCGACACCGCATCCGTTTTCATCAACACCTGTAACTCGACGCCGTGTGCTAGCCCGAGTTTTGCCGCAGTCGTGACATACGCGGTCGGCGAAAGCCCGATGGGCGTGACAGTGGCAGACCTCAACGGCGATAACCGGCTCGACATAGCGACGGCGAATTATTTCTCCAGCGATGTTTCGATCCTGCTGGGCAACGGCAACGGCACGTTTAAAGCGGCCGTCAATTATCCTTCGGCTTCCTTGCCGAACAACATCACAGCAACCGATCTCGACGGCGATTCTTACCTCGATCTTGTCACCGCGGTGGACGTCGGCAGCCTCATTTCGGTATTTCGCGGAAGGGGCGACGGAACGTTCGAAGCAAAGGTTGATTTCAACGTCGGACAAAGCGGGGCGAGCGATGTTTCGAAGGCTGTCGCCGCCGAAGACTTTAACGGCGATACGCTCATCGATCTGGCGGTCGCCGTCGATATGTTCAATAACGTCTCGATAATGTTCAACGGCTGCGGCGATCCCCCGCCACCACCGGGAAACCCGCCCACGATTACATCGCATCCGAATCATCAAACGGTAACGACCGGCGCATCGGTAAGCTTTACGGCAGCCGGCAGCGGCGACCCGACGCCAACCGTTCAATGGCAGCTCAGCACCAATGGCGGAGTTTCCTTTAACAATATCCCTAATGCAACGAATCCGACGCTGACTTTCACCGCCGCAATGTCGCAGAACGGCTATCGGTATCGAGCCGTGATGGCCAACTCCCTGGGTTCGGCGACGTCGAACGCGGCGACATTGACCGTCAATAAATCGAATTCGACCACGACGCTGACTTCATCTCAGAACCCATCGCTTTATAAAAAGAATGTAACCTTTATTGCGACCGTTGCGTCGGCTTCAACTGCGGCCGGCACGCCTTCCGGCACGATTCAATTCTTTGACAACGGCAGTCCGATCGCGGGGTGCGAAAACGCTGCGCTGACCAGCGCCGTAGCCCATTGTACGACCAGTAATCTAACCGCCGGCAGCCACGTCATAACCTCGCAGTACAGCGGCGACGCTAATTTCAACACGAGCAGCGGCACTTTGACGGGCGGTCAAGCTGTTACCAAAACGGCGAGGTTCGATCCCTTGAACAGCAGCGAATGGAATGTCGCGGCAAACTGGGATTCCGGCGCCGTCCCGGGTGCCTCTAACGACGTCGTTATCCCTTCGGGCACGGCTACGTACGAGCCGACAATTTCGAGCGCTGATGTAACGGTCAGTAATTTGACCATCGAGGAGGGACGCACCCTAACCATCGAGAGCGGTCGAAATCTTAACGTAACCGGTTCTTTGATCAATCACGGCACGCTCAACGTCGCCGGAACTCTATCTGCTGGAAACGTCACATCGGACGGAAAGGTTAACTTCACCGGCGGCAGTACGCCGCAGACGCTGGGGACCGGAACGTATAACGATATGACCGTCAACAGCCCGGCGGGCATTGTACTCGACGGAGATGTGACGGTTCACGGAACGCTGACTTTGACGAACGGGATCGTTTCAAACGGACAGAATACGTTGACGCTCGGCGCTGACGCTTCGATCAGCGGCGGTTCGGCGACCAGCTATGTCAACGGAAAGGTGCGGAAACAATTCAATGCTGAAGTTAACTATAGTGCCGCCACTGCGTCCAATAGCATGGTCTTTCCGGTCGGAACCGCTAACGGTTACGCCCCCGTCGAGCTGCTGAATTTTATTCCCGGCGCGGGCAGTTTTACCACTTCGGCGAACGAAGGACAATATTCAGATCCAGCGTCCGGTTTGCCGGCGAACCGGCTGGCGAGATGGTGGACGTTGACCAACGAGGGCGGCATTCTCTCAACCGATGTCCGCTTTAACTATCTGGCGGAAGATATTACGGGGGGGACTGAAGGCAGTTATCGCGTGTATAAGATCGAAAGTGAAATAGCGGCAATGCAGACGACCGTTATCGACACGGCCGCGAACACGGCGACCGTTTCGGGCGTCACGGAATTTTCCGATTGGACGATGGCGGAACTCGCTCCGACTGCGGCACAGGTGCCTGTCAGGGGGCGCGTCGTCGACGCATACGGCCGCGGCGTTTCGAATGCCCTTGTGATCCTGACCGACGGAAACGGAGAAGTAAGAATTGCGAAGGCAAATATGTTCGGTTATTACCGTTTCAATAATCTCACCGTCGGGGAATCTTATGCCGGCAGTGTGCAGCACAAAACCTACAAGTTCACGCCGCAGGTGATTTCTCTGTTCGATGAATTGACCGAAGTGAATTTTGTCGCCCAGCCTAAAAAAGCGAACTGGTGAAACATCCGCAGTTGATTCTGAGGGCTGGGCATTAATGCCCGGCCCTTTTTTGTTAACCGGCAGTTGGCGGTGGCGGACTGCGACCCTACATCTGCCCCGGTCGGTGGGGTTCATCGAGATCAACGAAGGACGGCACCGACTACGCCGAGTGGTTCCTCAACTGCACCTGGGACGAGGAACACGGCCTCGCCGCCGTCACCCACCGCAACCGCCTGATCGACCTCGACCGCGGCGAAACGGACTTCCAGAAGATCTGCGCCGACGGTCTAGATTTGCAACCGGTCCGATTGGGCAAGGCGGATTGCGCTCTTCTTTTCTTACACGAACCCGAGCCGCGTACGGCGGCGTTTGGCAGGACTCGGGTACATCGTTTGCACCGCAAGTGCATTCGGAAATTATGTCTGTTGGAAAGAAGCTAGAGCGTCCCTGCCGATAAAAGGGGAGCTCGTTTAAGGCTGCTGAATTGGTCCGCGTAAAATGCTATTCAATGGGTTAAAAGAGTATACTCGAATTCATCCCTAAGCATTTGTCCGAAATCCTCATAAGAAACCGGTTTGCTGAATAAGTAGCCCTGCAACTCGTCACAACGTACCAGGTGGAGGAACTTTAATTGTTCATCCGTTTCGACTCCTTCGGCGACCACCTTGAGCCGTAGGTTATGCGAAAGCGTAATGATCGCCATCACCAATGCAGCAGCATCCGGATCAGCCGTAATATCGCTGATGAAAGACTTATCTATTTTTAACGCGTCGATCGGCAATTTCTTTAAATATCCGAGCGATGAATAACCGGTGCCGAAATCATCGATCGCGATCTTTATCCCGAAAGTTTTTAATTCGTTGAGCACCTTTATTGAATGTTCGGGATCTTTCATTATCGAGCTTTCCGTTATCTCCAGTTCCAGATAAGACGGATCGAAACCAGTTTCGTGGATAATGCGCATTACAACTCCCGAGAGATTTTGCTGGAACTGACGTGCGGATAAATTAACTGAGACCTGTAAAGCGAACCCTTCGTCCTGCCAAAATTTGCTTTGGGAGCATGCTCTGCGCAGGACCCATTCTCCGATCGGAACGATAAGTCCCGTTTCTTCAGCCAGCGGGATAAATTCGGCGGGCGAGACAAGCCCAAATTTTGGGTGATTCCAGCGAACGAGGGCCTCCATCCCGACAATTCTTTTATTAGTAATATCTACTTTCGGCTGATAGAAGACTTCAAATTCTCCGTGGTCCAGTGCGCGGCGCAATTGAGTTTCCAACTCAAGACGCTTGGATGCCCTTTCATTCATCTTTGTCGTGTAAAACTGATAGTTATCACCTCCGTGTTCCACAGCCCGCGAAAGTGCCGCACGGGCGTTTTTCAAAAGTACCGGGGCGCCGTCCCCATCGTCCGAAAAGAGACTGATTCCCGCGCTTGCAGAGGGAAATATCTCGTGACCATTGATACAGATGGGTGATTTGAGAGTTTCACGTATCTGATTGAAAGTTCTAACAACACGATCAGTGTCGCTTCGCTGTGGCAGCAGCAGAGCAAATTCATCTCCTTCAAATCGGGCAAGGGTCTCCTCGTCGGTGACACATTTCTTCAATCTTTCGGCAACCTCCTGCAGTAGGGACAGACCGACTTCATGGCCGAGTGTGTCCTGAATCTTCTTGAAACGATCTATCGACAAGAGCATTACCGCCAATTTCTCTCCACTTTGCTGAGCAGTAAACAGTGATTGGGTAAGGCGGTCTTCAAACAAAGCGAGGTTCGGCAGATGTGTCAACGCGTCGTGGTAATCAAGGTAATGTAGTTGTTCTGTGCGTTGTTTGACCAAAAATTCGAGATGATCTTCATAGAGACGTTTTTCCCGAAGCAACTCGTAATGACTCAGCGCCCGTTCGACCGCAATTTCAACCTGTTCGAATTCAAATGGTTTTCGGATGTAGTCAAACGCTCCGACGCGCATGGATGCTATCGCGCTTTCAATATCTTGGATGCCGCTGATCATTACTACGACCGTGTCACGCGACGCCTGAAAGACATGGGGGATCATCTGAATCCCGCTCATTCCGTCGCCCATCTCGATGTCGCTCAGAACTAAATTGAATCTTTCCTCCTGAAGAATTCGGAGCGCTTGCTGCGCCGAATCGGCTGACACGCACAGATAATTTTTACTCAATATGTCGGAAAGTATGTTTCTGATCAATGGTTCATCATCGACGATCAGAATCCGACTCTTTTCATTTTGAGGATCAATCATGAAAATTCATTTATTATTTTGGTTGTTGCGGTTGTCACACCAATAAGTTGAACTGCTATCGAGCCTCCGCGCTAAGGAATGATACGTAACAAATCGGCGTCCGGGACACCCTACCTCCAAATTCCATAGATCGACTGCTGCCAGCCTCTTTGACGTTTCGTTGCTGAAATATTCATTCAATAGCCTCGTTATTTGGGTCCTACCTTACGTTCTCTGTAGTGAGGACTTTTCGTACCTCAGCATAGGGGTGCATATTTCGCGCCACGCGGAAGAACAGCTTTATAAATATTGCGTAAATTGACTGTGCCCAGTTACTTGAGCGCCTTGACGCAACTAATATGTGTCGGTTCCGCAGGGTCGTAGTTTGTGATTCTGGGCGATTCTGCCGGGCATAATGCCCCATGGCGGGAGAAAATCCCGACATCTGCCTTGAAACTAGTTGAGAGAATTGTTCTTCTACACCTTTTTATAGCCGCAACCTATCGGCACGAATATTGCTTGCGTATCCGGTCCAACTGGACGCTCATAAATCGAAATATGCGATCGATTAGGCCGTTAAACTGACCGCTGTACCCTTCCCTCACGGGGAGCTCGCGCGATATTACGGACGCGGTTCGCATCCCGAAGCAATGTTGAAATGCTTTTTCAGCGTGCTGTATATGTACTAAATAATTGGACCGTGAACCAGGCTTTAAGGGCATTGATCATTGATGATGAGCCGCAAGTCATCAAGTTTATTTCAGATGTTTTGATCTCTGATGGCTGGAGCGTAAGCGAAGCGAGCAACGCCAAACAGGGAATCGAGATGGTATCCGAACAGGAATGGTTATTGATCATTTGCGATGTATCGCTGGGCGAAAGTGATGGTTATGCCGTTTTACGTCGTTTTTCGGAAAGGCGATCGACCGCCTGCTTCATTTTAATGACCGGACACGGGTCGGCTGCAGGAGCGCTCGACGCGACAGCTTTTGGCGCCGCTGACTATTTAACTAAACCATTTTCCGACGAAGACATTCTCGCTATCGCCAAGACCGTTCGTGAGCAGTATCACATCCAGTCGCAGGCCGATAGATCTAGATTAACTACTTCTCCTGAGGTGAAGGGCTATATATCAGACATACCATTGATCGGGAACAGTCCGAAATTTGTTGAATGTTTGAAAATGGTTGGTCGCGTGTCTATGACCGATTTTCCGGTGCTGATCACAGGAGAATCCGGCACGGGAAAAGAAGTCGTCGCCCGTGCCGTGCATCGCCGAAGTACACGAAAGGATAAGCCATTCGTCGCTGTTAACTGTGGTGCGATCTCTGTTGAGTTGATCGAATCGGAATTGTTCGGGCATGTAAAGGGAGCCTTCACGGGGGCCGAGCGTGAGCGCCGCGGACTTTGGGAAGAAGCCGATGGCGGCACTGTTTTTCTTGACGAGATCACGGAAACCAATCCTCTGTTTCAGGTAAAACTCCTTCGCGCTTTGCAGGAAGGCGAGATCCGCCGCGTCGGTTCGAATCAAACTCTGAAAGTCGATGTCCGTGTTATTGCAGCCAGCAATCGCGATGTTAGAGAAGAAGTTCGAGAGGGACGTTTCCGGAAGGATCTGATGTACCGATTGAACGCCTTTATGATAAGTCTGCCGCCGCTGCGTGAGCGTCGCGAGGATATCCCTCTGCTGGCCGATCAGTTCGCAAAGCGCGCTCGTCCGAATAGTAACGCGGCAGTAAAATTTTCTCCGGCAGCAATCAAGACGCTTGAAGGTCACTATTGGGAAGGCAACATCCGGGAGCTCGAGAATGCTGTGCTTTATGCCTCATCTTTATGTGACGACCGGGTAATTCACCCGGAACATTTGCCTGAGTATGTGCGGCAGCACAGCCCGGCAGCTGATTCGATCATCGGGAACAGCGTGCCGGCCGACGCCGGAACAGAGTCGCCCCGAATTGACAAGGATTGGCTCTCTCTGGGGGAAATGGAAGCAAAGTACGCCGCAGAAACCTTAGCCTACACTGGCGGCAATAAACAGGCAGCCGCTCGTCTGCTTCGCGTGGACCCGAAAACGCTTAACAGAATACTCAACCGCTTCGGGTGTGGATAATGAAAACTCAACAAAGAAATAATTCCGACGGGCGCTGCCAGCGACTCTTGAAAAGGGCGGAATCCAACGAGACACCATTCGTATCGATTCTTAGGACGGTTACGTTGAGTCGCGGGGTTTGCTGAATTTTGACCAGCGGCCGGTATCGGTAATGCTGCACATTTCCAGTGGACGTCGGAGTACTGGGCTCGACGAGTCCGACCTCAAGCGGATCAGCTAAACCAAATCTGGGGATTGTCATTTGCCGAAGATATGCACTCGTGTCCGCGAGTAATTTAATTTGCCCTCAAAAAGCTTGACCACCAGCAACAAACTAATATCTCTCGTCCGAATTATAAATATTACTAGATCTATAGAAAGCATAACGAGGAATTCTTCGAGGGAATCCTCTTATGCAAATCAATTACCTCACACTAAACGTTTAAAACATAAGTCAATGCCTGAAAACTACAAGATCCTGGCCGTAAACGACAATCAGGATCAGTTGGAGCTGATGGAAGTTGTTCTGCAAGATGCGGGTTTTCGGGTGCTTACCGCTCTGAGCGGCAATGAGGCTTATTCAGTTGCGCAACGCGCGCGGCCGGACCTGATAATCAGTGACGTACAGATGCCTGATGGGGACGGCATCGAGCTGTGTCGTTTGATTCGAGCGGATGAAGAATTGCGATTCATCCCGATCTTGCTGGTCAGCGGTTTGCGAAAGGATACGGAAAGCATAGTGGAGGGCCTCGAAGTCGGCGCAGACGATTATCTGGAGCTGCCATATGAACCGATCCGCTTGATCGCCAAAGTGGGCCGCCTGATCGAAAGAAAACGCGTGGAAGAAGCGCTGCGTGAAAGCGAAAACCGCTTTCGCAGCCTGATCGAGAATTTGACGGATGTTATCAGCATTCTCGCTCCCGACGGAACGGCGGTCTATGAAAGCCCCTCCCTCGAACATATCCTCGGCTATAGACCTGAAGAGCTGATCGGGAAGAACATCTTTACCTTTGTTCATCCGGAAGATGCGACCGAAGTCATTGAGTATTTTGCGTCCGCGATGCGAAGCACTGAGACAGTTTCATCGATCGAATATCGCTTCCGGCACAAAGATCAATCGTGGAGGATCCTCAAATCTGTCGGCAAGCCTTTCAATGACCCGATTCACGGACTGGTTGCCGTTATAAATTCCAGGGATATAACCGAGCAGCGAAATGCTCTTAAGGAAAAGCTCGAAAGCGAGAACCGTTTAAGAAGCATTTTCGACAACGCAGCGATCGGTATCGCTCTGGTCGATAACGAAGGGCGGCCGATCGAGAGTAATCCGGCTTTGCAAAAGATGCTCGGATATACGGGAGAAGAGCTCAGGCAAATAAGGATCGAAGAGGTCACTCATCCAGATGACATCGCCGCAGACCTTGCGCTAGCACTGGAAGTTTATGAGGGCAAACGAAAAT
>JAEZIT010000140.1 GCA_023436495.1 Acidobacteriota bacterium | reverse complement strand
AAATACGGCAGCGGCGGAAGACGAGTCCGCAAAAGACGAGCCTATCCCGGCTCAAGAACGCGCATCGAACGAAAAGGACGATAAAGAGAAAGATTAGTGAGCGACAACAAATTACAAAAAAGAGGCCCGTCGTCGCTTAAAGAAAAGGGCCAGTATTTCCTGGCGTTTGGCGTCATCGCATCGATGCTGCTGGTCGCCGGATTTCCCGTATTCGTGGTTTTCTTTTTCGGAATATTCGCATATTTTCTGTGGAAGATCTTTTCTTCCGGCCCTCGGAATGATTCACGCGAGATTTTCGAATTCTACCTTGCCGCAAATGAGATCCTGCGTGACGACGACCGCCGCTGGTTTGGTTTCGAAGTGAACGAAGTAACGCAGCGCGGTGAACATATTATTCAATCGATGAATCCCGCGCCGCCGTTGGTCTATTTCACCTTGGGAGCCTTGTATAACAAGGTCGGCAATCACCGAGCAGCGGCGGACAACTTGACGCACGTCATTGAAAACACCGGATCGGACGAAGCGGCTCTTATGCACCCGACCCAAGAGCTTCGAAATTACGTCCGTATTTTAAGAAAGATCGAGCGAGAGCCTGCTGAAACTCCGCTAACGTCTTCCGCCATCCGCGCGCTCGAACGTGCGCGAAGGAATCGCGGAAAAGTCTTACTGGACGAGAGCCGTGCCAAGGCCGCTGCGGCACCCGCTCCGCAACCGGAACATTCGGAAGACAGACAGCTCGCCGCTGGAAGTGAATTAGAAAACCGGGATTCCGAGATTCCCGTCCAGCCCGAATCCATCGTAAATGGCAGCCGCAATGGTTCCCCTGAGCCTGTTTTTATTACCAAAGCGGAAAAACCTAGGCGAAAACGTACCGACGACGATCCGTTCGTTAACCGAAAGCCTATCACCGAAGTGCTACACGATATCTACGACAACAACATCCAGTAAAGGTCTACCCGAGTCCAAAAAATTTCCTTATCGAACCGAGGACCGATCGGTCCTCGTGATTTTCTTGCGCCGGCAGCGCTGGTTCGACATGGCCCAGCAATTTCTGACGCTCGTCGATAATTTCACAGATTGAGCTGACTAGCCGCGGATTGCTTTCGAATATAGGTTTCAGGCCCGCCTTTTTTATCTGCAGTACCTCTGTCTCCTCGGCCGCGACCACGGTGGCTGAACGCGGCTGTCCGGTCAACAGGCTCATTTCGCCAAAGAAATCGTTCTCCCTTAGTTCGTTCACCGTCCGGTGAGACCCGTTCTCCTGGATCTGTACCTTCACGGAACCGCGTATTATCACGAACATCGAATTGCCTTCCTGGCCCATCCGCACGATCGGTTCGCCCGGCGCGTAAACCCTCACGGCTGACGCGACCGCTAGTCTCTCCGTCTCTTCGTCCGACAGCGGCGCAAATATCTCGATCCTGCTGAGCCTTTCCGCGGCGGTATCGACGAGTTCGGCCGCGGTCGCTTCCTCGGGAGCTTCCTCCATATAAATCGTCCGCGTCGGAAAGGCAAATTCAATATTTTCACGTTGAAAAACGTACCATATTCGTTGTCGTATTTGGGCGTCGGTATCGCTGTATTTGGCATAATCTTCAGGCCAATATTTGATCTCCCAATCGATGCTGCTCTCTGCTAGATCGCGTATTCTCACGACCGGCCGTATCTTTTGCGAAACATTCTCGACTTGGCGCACTGCGTCTCGGACCGCCTGGGCCGTACGGGCGGGTGATTGGCTGTATACCGTGTTGAAAAACACGACACGCGCGTTCAGGTTCCCGCGTGGGGCGACCTCTATCGTTTCCCGCCCGAGTACGGCGTTGCTGATGATCAGGAGCTTATTCTGGAACGTGCGTATCTTGACGCCTCGCCATGATACGGATTCGACCACTCCTGTTCCACGATTGGTAATGTTAATAACATCACCGACCTGAAACGGTTGGTCCGCCTGGAGCGCTATTCCCGCGAAAAGATTCCCGAGCGTATCCTGCAGCGCTAATCCAACGACTATGCCCAAAATCGCCGAACCCGTAAATAGTGGCGCAAGCTGCACCGCCGGATACTGCGACTGAAATACTATGAAAAACGCGACGATGTATATGATGACCGATAGGACCGTACGCAGCAGCGAGGAGATCTCCGACTGGTTTGACCCTCGAAATGCCCTACCGAAGATCAGGTATCCGATAAACCGGACGGTCGAGATTACCAGAGCCATCCACAGAATGACCTTCAGAATATGCAGGATGTTTACGATCAGCCCGATGGTCGTCTCGGTCATTACTCCCGGCGCGCTTCCGTCACCCGATACGATCTTGCCGTCCGTCGTCACAGCGAGGCTAAAACTACGCAGCAAGAGGTCCTGCAGCCATGTTTCGATAAACGGAAGTGCGAGGAGGATGAGAGTTATGAACCCGGCAAAACCCAGGAAAAAGACGGCGCGTTTCTTAAGGTCGGGATCCGCCATATGTTTTTACGGGCTAAAACATATCAACAATCGTTTTTCCAATCAATAGCAAAGAGAGCGCGGAAACGACCGCGGTAACACTCCATGCAAGTATATTCAGAAAAAGCGTGTTCTTATGCTCACCCATAATCTCTTCGTTGTTCGCGAGTTTCACGATCGCGATCATGATTACGGGTAGCAGCAGACCATTGATGCACTGTGTCAGGATCAGCAGCGGGATCTGCGGAATTCCGGGAATCAGAGCGACCACGGAACCGATCACTATCAATGCCGAAAAGATACCGAGGAATATCGGAGCTTCGCGAAAGGTACGAGACAAACCCTTTTCGAATCCGAGGGCTTCACTAAGCGAATACGCTGTCGCAAGCGGCAACACGCCCATCGCGAGCATCGACGCTCCGAACAGGCCTATAGCAAAAAGATAAACGGCATATTCGCCGACGGCCGGAGCTAAGGCGAGGGCGGCATCGGCAGCGTCTTCAAGCTCGACGCCCGACGAATAGAGAGTTGCGGCAGACGCAATAACGATAAAGGCCGCGACGACATTCGCGAAGATCACACCGATGATCGCATCGGCGCGCGCGTGCGGAAGATCGTCCTTATCCAAACCTTTTTCGACGACGGAGCTCTGAACAAAGACCTGCATGAACGGCGTGATGGTCGTACCGATTAGCGCAACCACCGTGAAAAGGTATGCCGAATCGATCCGAAAACTCGGGGTGACAAGTTCTTTCGCGACGGCTCCCCAATCAGGTTTCGCCATGAACGCCGAAATGATGTAGGTGAGAAAAACCAGTGACATTAGCAGAAACGCCTGTTCGACACGCTTTGGAGTTCCGCGAACGACCAGCCACCAGACAAAAAGTGCCGTGATCGGGACGGCGATGTACCGGGAAATACCAAGAAGTTCCGCGGCCTGAGCAATGCCGACGAATTCGGCAATGATAATACCGGTGTTTGCGACCAAAAGTGCCAGCATTACCAGCGCCGTCCACCTCACGCCGAACTGTTCGCGTATTAGGTCAGCAAGGCCCTGCCCGGTGACCACGCCCATGCGAACGCAGGTTTCCTGCGCGACAATGAAACAGATCGTCATTGGAATGAACGACCACAGCAGCGAATAGCCATATTCCGCGCCGGCGGACGAATAGGTGGCGATGCCGCTGGCCTCATTCCCGGAGCTCGCGGCGATTATGCCGGGGCCGAGTATCGCGAGATATGCGTAAAATCGGTAATCAGAGACACTTCGGCGAAGACGCGCGGGCACGCGCCGAATGGATTGCACGAACCTTTTCTGTGAAAAGCGTGTCAAGAACATTGCTGCTACTATCGCCGTCGGTCATTTCTGCAACTGTCTGCCGCAATTGAACTTTTTCTTACAGCGGCTGTTTTTGAATATAACTTGTTTGCGAAATTATTAAAAGAGCGGCTGAATTTCACGCCACCGAAGTGGGTCTTGTCGTTTCGACAATTAGTTTATATAGTAAAACACACGGTCTTATTAGCAGCTTTCCCTGGAAACAACCTATGAAGAAGAATGTCCTGAATAAAATTCTAGTTCGGTTTGTATTCACCGCGCTGGTCCTATCATTGTTATCGGCAGGCGTTCCTGTCTACGGTTCATGGCGTGACCCCGTCCGTGCAAGGCACGCGATGGTCGCTTCGCAGCACGAGCTTGCTTCGAAGATAGGCGTCGACATCATGAAAAAAGGCGGGAACGCCGTTGATGCCGCGATCGCCGTAGGCCTGGCCTTGGCAGTGGTTTATCCAGAGGCGGGAAATATCGGCGGCGGCGGTTTTATGCTCATCCGCAAACCGAACGGCGGCACATTCGCAATTGATTACCGCGAAATGGCGCCGAAATCTGCGCATCGCGATGTTTTTGTGGACAAGGACGGGAATTTGATCCGCGGCGAAGGGTCATCGACCGTCGGATATCGAGCGTCCGGGGTACCGGGAACACTTGCCGGATTCGACCTGGCGTTCAAGAAGTACGGATCCGGCAAGATAAAATGGCACGACCTCGTAGAACCCGCGCGTGCGTTGGCCAAGGAGGGATATGTACTCTCGCATCGCCTCGCCGAACTTTTCAAGGCCTACAAGAACAACCTGTCAAAGTATCCGGACAGCAACCGCATCTTTCTCAACAACGGCAAATACTTCAGCGAAGGCGATCGACTCGTGCAAGCAGACCTTGCAGCAACGCTCGCCCGTATTCAAAAAGACGGCGCGCGCGAATTTTACACCGGGAAAACTGCCGAACTTATCGCCGCCGATATGAAGGCTAATAACGGCCTTATAACAATGGAGGACCTCCGAAATTATCAGGCAAAGGAGCGCATGCCGCTACGCGGGACCTATCGCGGCCATGAGATAATCACGATGCCGCCGCCAAGCTCAGGCGGGATCGTCATGCTGCAGGTCCTGAACATGCTCGAAAAATACGATATGGCGGCAATGGAATACAATTCCGCCGCGCGGTATCACATTTATACCGAAGCCTCACGGCGTGCGTTCGCCGACCGCGCGGAATTTATGGCCGACCCCGATTTTGCCGATGTTCCGGTCAATACTTTGATCGACAAAAAATACGCGGATAAGCGGGCATCGTCGATCGATCTCACAAAGGCCAGTTCAAGCCGAGAGATCGGCCACGGACAAATAGTGCGCGCCGAGCCAACAGAGACCACTCATTACACCGTCGTCGACGCAGCGGGGATGGTCGTTTCGAATACTTATACGATCAATGACCTGTACGGCTCCGCCGTCACGGCAAAGGGGACCGGTGTGCTGCTTAATGACGAAATGGACGATTTTGCCGCAAAGCCCGGCCAGCCAAACCTTTTCGGCCTGATCCAGGGCGAGCGCAACGCCGTTCAGCCCGGAAAACGGCCGCTGTCGTCGATGACGCCGACGATCGTTCTTAAAAAGGACGGCACTCTATGGTTTGCTCTGGGAGCTCGCGGAGGCCCAAGAATAATCTCGGCTGTGATCCAATCCGTCATCAATGTGATCGATTACAAAATGGACATTCAGGCCGCGATCGACGCACCGCGCGTTCATCATCAATGGTTCCCGGACGAACTTATGTACGAGCCGTACGGAATGTCTCCGGACACGCGCAAGATCCTTTCTGGCTACGGGCATAAATTCGTCCAGCGTCCGGGCAATATAGCCTCGGCGACTGGCATTATGATCGGTGACGACGGTTTTCGCCTAGGCGCGATCGACTCGCGGAGCGACGGCGAAGCTATTGGTTATTGATCTTGTTCGTCGTGAAGGAGCTTTGTGGTTCTTTCCGTAACACTATTAGGCTGGCGCTGCAGGTCGTTCGTGTCGCGCCAGCTTCCTGCGTTCGGCGACATATAATCCGTGGCGGGAATTGATCGTTCAGGCGGCAGTGCGTTCTGCTGCCCCCGGTTCATGAGTTTCTGCGAGGAAGCGATCAGGTTCTCTTCCAGTGTCAATCCGGCCTGTTCTGCCGACTCGAACATAAACGCGTAAACTATCCGCAGCAACCCTCCGACGATCAACAGAATCGCGGCTAATGCGACCGCAAATGGCTCGGCGTTAATGGCTATCGTCAATATTGAGACGATCGGTACGACCAGAAATGCCAGCAAAAATACAAAAAGGCCCTGCTTTATTCCGCGCCGACGCGGTGAACTCGGTCTGGAAACAGCGGCCGCGTCGCCGCCCGGAACGACGCCTTCATTCGCGACGACCTGTGCGATCCCAGTCAACAGGAAACCGCAGCGGCTGCAGAACCGCGTCGCTTCCGATATTTGTTGTTGACCACATTTGGGGCAATGCATCGTTCTATTCGTCCTTTTGCAGAAGCTTCGTTGTGCCTTCGGTGACACTGCCCGGTGTTTTTGTAAGTTCGTTGGTATCTCGCCATGCACCGGCCCTCGGTGATTCGTAAGCTGTTACCGGGACCGACTGTTGCGGCGGCAGCGCTCCCGCATTCGACGGAGCATAAAGGGACGGATCTTGCGACGGGTGCAGTTCCAGCGGCGCGTATCTGACCCTCTTTTCCGGCTTTTGCAAAAAGGCAAGCGAGATTATCAGGAACATCACGGTCGTGAACAGCCCGAACGACGCGGCGATCGCGATGATCTCTTCGGGGCCGTCCATGATCCCGAAAAATGCCGGGACCATCATTACCCAAAAAATGAACCACAGCGAGCTGAATACAAGACCGTTCTTTCGCGTGAAATATTTCGGACTCCTTTTCTTGTCGATCTCAGCAAGACGCGGAAAAAAACCGTTGTTCGTCAGCAACTCCGGTATCAGGCCCATTTGGAAACCGCACCTTGAGCAGAATTTTGTTTCGTCGGAAATTTGTTGCTGGCCGCAGCGGGGACAATACATTCAAATACACTCCGGACCCGGGATATTGATACACCAGGTTATTTAACGAATTCTAGATCGAAAAGGTTCGCATTGCAAAAAGTTTATAGCCGCGGCAACTTCTCGTCTGAAAACAGCCGAAACACCGCAAACGCACGCCCCTGAAAATGTTCCGCGCGGCCCAGGGCGTCGACCAGGACCTCAAACAACGAGCGCATCGTTTGAGGTGAGGGAAGTTCACGTGCAAGATCGTCATCCGAAGAAAAGAACGAAAAGCCGTCCACTCGTGACTGTTCTACCTCGTCCAGGTATTCGATCAATTTCGGTCCGGTCGAAAGCTCCTCCGGCAGCGTCCATTCGAATGGGTCGTCCCACAGCCGGCGTGTAATGCCGCCGATCGCCTGTTCGACCGCTCCGGCAGAACGAAGCGTGAATTCGCCGCAAGAGAACATTTCAAACGAATTCACGAGATCGCGCGGCTTTCGAAACAGATCTTCGGTCGCGGCGGCCGCGATAAGCTGAACGGAGCGTGCGTGAACGTCTGCAAACCGGCGGTCTAGGACTGACAGTAATTTGTCCATATAAAAAGCGGGCGAAAGAAGCATTCTAGCCTTTCCGCCCGCAGTTTGTCATTCTTGAACCTATTCACCGTTTTCTGAATTTTCGGTCGTTTTCGTACATCCCGAGACCATAATTCCGGCCGTTCCAATTCACTCCATTGCCGATGCGTCCCTTTACACCCACCTCGGCGCCCTTGTTCGGTACGGTTTCCTGGGTTACGACCCAGATCGATCCGGTTCCGTCATCCACCTTATATATCCCGCCGCGAACGTTCGTTAACGGTATGGTCACGCCGTAACTGTCCTTTACAACGCCGGCAACTGCTACTTCCTTATCCAGATATTTTGACGGGTTAGATTCGATGTCCGCAATCGACGTGCGTTTGGGACAGCCCGCCGCAAACAGCGCGCCGACCATGACAAAACTCAACAGTATCAATTTTGTAGCGTTCTTCATCTTTATTCCTCAAGTTATCAAAAAATAGGGAAGAGCCTCTCATTCTCTAGATTGAATTTCTGCGCGAAACGTTTGCCATTATTTTGTTTATCTGCGATGCTTTAGGCGGAATTTTGGTCCTGTTTCTCCCCCACTCTCGCAATATGGCTGCCAATCCGACCCAAAAGTATGGCGACCTTGTTATTTCGTCGTACACATCCGACGATATCGCCCATCCATCCGGCGATCCGCATGCCTACGAGTGGTGGTATTTCGATGCGCTTTCCGATGACGGAAGCGAAGCCGTTGTCGTCCGTTTCATGCAGAACTCGGTTTATTCACGCCGATATAACAGCCGGCTCAACCTCGGCCGTTCCGAAGCGGTTGCTGAAGCGCCTTCGACTACCCCGTCGGTCTTTTTTGCGTATTATCGCGATGGGAAGCCCGTCTGTATCTTTCTGAACGAATATTCCAGCGACGCCTTTCGTGCAGGTTCGGAATCGCCTGAATGTGTGATCGGAGAATGTTCAATGCGGTTCGAATCGGCGGAATATGGT
>JAEZIT010000128.1 GCA_023436495.1 Acidobacteriota bacterium | reverse complement strand
AATTCGTCGGCAGCGTCAGTTGTGAATAAGAGACAGTCCAACACCAACGCCGACTCCGACTCCGGGACCGGGACCGGGACCGAGTGGTTTTACTTGTGATTATTACGCGAGCCCGACAGGAACTTCTTCCGGCAGCGGATCGGCTTCGAGCCCGTGGGACCTTTCGACCGGGCTGAACAGTTCGGCGGTAAGTGGCGGGAAAACACTTTGCCTGAAAGGCGGAACGTACAAAGGCAAGTTCCATTCGTCGCTGAACGGCGGAACGGTACGGAGCGCTCCGGGCGAATGGGCGAAGATAGACGGCTATATCGCAACGACGCTGGCTACGCCGCTCTCGGCAACGCAGACGTCGTTTACACTTGCGGATGCATCATCGATGTCGACCGACATTACGATCGGCAAGGAAGTGATCCGCATCGTTTCGCGCAACGGAAACACGATCACGAACAGTTATCGTGCCGCGAGCGGAACGATGGGCGGAGCCCAGGCATATAACGCGGGAGCGCTTGTATCGAATGCGGGCAGCCAGCTCGAAGTGTCGGGCAATAACACGACCTACCGTGATTTCGAGGTAATGAACAGCCGTCCAGGCCGCGATCAGGACCAGGGCCAGCCGGAACTCGGCCGCGGAAACGGCGTTCACGTTACGGGCGACGGAAACAGGTTCATCAATCTTGTCATACACGACAACCTGAACGGCCTGTTTACGTCGAGCCAGACCTCGAACACGGAGATCTACGGCGTTATCAGCTATAACAACGGCGTGCACGGGACGCACACGGGCGAGCTTCGCGGCTTCGGCCACGGGTATTACCTGGAGAACAACGCCGGATATTCGAAGGTGTACGAGAACATTTCGCTGAACAACTTTAATCAGGGGATGCAGGGTTATGGCGTGACCGCTCCGTATGTGGGCGGCGAAGTTATCGGCGCTATCTTCTTTAATAACGGATCGCTGCTCGGTAAATTCGACACGAACATACGAACCCGGAACATGATCATTGGGCCGGACAGCCAGTTGAGTCCGACCGCGTTGGTCAAGGAATCGCATTTCTATCATCCGTCGACGACGAACGGATATCTTGCGGATATCGGTTACGGTGCGGGGATCACGAATGCTACGGTCGTCGACAACTATTTCGTCGGCGGCGGAACGCTGCTGCAGATCTCGGCCGTTTCGAGCGGTACGATCACGGGCAATAAGATCTACAGCCCGCGAAACGGTGCACAGTACACGCTGACATCCAGCGGCCGACCGTTCACATGGAACAACAACACCTATTACGGTGCGGGGACCAGGAACGTGTTCGGCGTGAACGGAATGGGCTTGTATTCGTTCAATAACTGGAAGTCCGCGACGGGTTGGGACAGCTCCAGCACGATGACGAGCGGGGCGATGCCGGATACGGTCATCGTCAGGCCGAACGTGTATCAGGCAGGACGCGCGAACGTTGCGATATACAGCTTTAGCGGAGCAGGCACTGCTGCGATAAACCTGTCGAACGCCGGATTGACGAACGGGCAATCGTTCACGATACGCTCGGCTCAGAATTATTACGGCACGCCGGTCTATTCGGGCACGTATAATGCAGCAAGTCCGACCGTGACCGTTTCCCTTTCGGGGCCGGCCGCCGCGGTGGCAACGCCCGTCGGGTACGATTACACACCGGCAACGACGTGTCCGCAATTCTGTCCGATGGTCGTCGTTCCGAATTAGGCGATCATTGAGGTTAAAACTGTTGAGAGGCTGTCCGAAAGGGCGGCCTCTTTTTTTGGATGAGTTGAGGAAGTAGGCCAATGGATCGAATATGGATCAATGAATGACGGCCCCAGATCGGGTTGGTAGAATTAGCTTTACCTTTTTGCGGTTTCGTCATAAAATTCTCGGGTGCTCGATGCAACTTCTTCGTGGAGGTAGGCCATCATAGGAACCGAGAAACTTCGAAAATCCGGCAGCAGTCTTTCCGGTAAATTCCCTGGAGTAACTATGGAATCGAATTCGGCGGCTATCGAACAGGATATCGCCTTTGGATTTGAGGACAGCCGTGAGCTTCCTCATTTTCAGGCGCCTGCGGCCGAGGCCCTACCTGCACCGGATGCATCCGAGCCCGATCTCGCACTGTGCCGAAAGGCAGCAGCCGGCAGCATCGCGGCGTTCGAGATCGTTTATCAGCGATATCACAGACGGACGTACAGCCTGTGCCTGCGGATGACGAGCAGCCAGACAGAGGCCGAAGACCTGACCCAGGAAGTATTCATACAGCTTTTCCGAAAGATCGGCAGTTTTCGCGGCGATTCGGCGTTTTCGACGTGGCTGCACCGCCTGACGGTAAACCAGGTGCTGATGCATTTCCGTCGCCGAAGCGTAAAGAACGAAAAGACGTCCGACGACGGCGAGATGCCGGAGCAGACCGTTCACGGCACGGCAAATCCCAACAAAATGCCTGTTATTGACCGGATCGCGCTGAAAAACGCGATCGGCGAGCTCCCGACCGGCTACCGGAATGTTTTCGTGCTGCACGACGTGGAAGGCTATGAACATGAAGAGGTTGCGAGGCTTCTCGGCATTTCCGTCGGGACGTCTAAATCACAGCTTCATAAGGCGCGGCTGAAACTCCGCGGCCTGCTGGCCAAAGAGAACGAGTAATAATTTTATAAAACCGAGAACACGAAAGAAATGCCCGGAAATTTCGTGTTTTTTCGTGTCGGCGTTCCCGGAGCGGACGGCCGGCAAAGCCCGAAAAATATTGACTTCGCCTGCCTGCAAAAGGCAACCCTTTACCGCATCGGCTAATCTATTCATTTGAAGCGAAAAAGGGGAGTTAGCGTGCAGCCGCGGACGGCACGGAAGATCGACCGGGCATAACACGTTCTGCGAGAAGCCATCCAAGTCATGAAGTGCGACGATTGTAAAGAAAAGATCAGCCTGTTTCTGGATTGCGAGCTTGCCGATGCCGAGGCAGATGCGGTCCGGGAGCACCTTGCGCTTTGTGAACCCTGTGCAAAAGTTTGTGAAGATTTCGCGTCGATAATCGACTTTTGCCAAGCTGAACCGGCGGAGGAGATACTGCCGCCGAATTCGCAGGCTCTATGGTGCCGAATTAACAATCTGATCGAAAGTGAAGCCCCGCCTGCGGCGCCCGAAGAAAGGCAGCCGGCGCGGCGCGGCAGATTCTGGGAATTCTCATTCGGTCAATTGGCTTCGGCGGCGCTGGCGATCATTGTGATAAGTTCGCTGTTGACGGTCGTCGCGATCAAAAACTACGTTCAGCCGACAGGCGAGGACCTGACGTCGCGCGACCCCGCGTCGCAGACGACGATCGAAAAGCTGATGAGCAAGGTCGGCCTGATGGAAACGCCGTACGAGGCACGTGAACGGCGGCTTAAGGAACAGCAGGCGGCGATCGATTATTGGAACCAGCGTGTAATGCAGAGGCGTGCGATGTGGGACAAGAACCTGCGTGATGCTTTTGACCGAAACCTCAACGTGATCGACCAATCGGTCAATGAATACACGCTGATCCTGCAGAAGGACCCGGACGACGAACTCTCGGGCGAAATGCTCGATTCGGCGCTGAAGGAAAAGATGGACCTGCTTCGCGAATTTTCGGAATTATAGTGTTCTTGTTTTTAGGAGATGAATCTCGGTACTTGTAATAATCACGGCTGCACCGGATATGCCAAAACTACGATTCTTCTATTGTTGAGCGTAGTTTTTTTATTTTGCTCGGCAGATGAGGCCGCGGCCCAGAAGCGCTTTTCCAAGAACTATCCGGCCGGCAAGGACGTCCGGCTGCAGTTGACGAACCGTTCGGGAATGGTGACGGTCGAAGGCTGGGACCGTTCGGAGGTCAGTATTTCGGCCGTTCTCGAGGCGCCTGCTGCCGCGATCGAACCGCAGAACCTGAGCGGGACGATCGTGATCAATGTTGTAAAAGACAATCAGGGCCGTAATGAGGTCGGCAGCGTCAATTTTTTGATCCGGGTTCCCTACTCTTCAAAGGTCGATATCGAAACGAAGGTCGGCAACCTGAACGTCAGCAATATCGGAAGCGGCCTGGTCCGGGCGCATGTATCGACCGAGGGTGACATTACGCTGACGAACATTGTCGCGGCGGCGGTTTCGGCCGAGAACGGCATCGGTGACATATTCTTCGACGGCGTTCTGCAGCCCGGCGGACGCTATCGGTTCTCTTCGATGAGCGGCGCGATAAATATACGCATTCCTTTTAATTCCTCTTTCAAAATGGTCGCGACGGCGCCGTCCACCCGCAATATAAACGTCGGAGCATTCTCAAATACCAATTTCCGCATAATCGGTGACGGCCGACGCATCATCGGACAATCCGGCGACGGCAGCGCAACGCTGGAAGTAATGAACCAACGCGGGAGCATCGGCTTTCTAAGACGGTAGGTCTTTTAGCATTTAGGCCGAAGCCAAAAGGACGAGTTTTTTGTCGGCGTTGTTCGGCTAAAGCCGCGGCTTGTGTTGGCAGTGTCCACTAGCTAAAGCTAGTGGCAATTCAGGAGAGGAAACCAACGAGTGAATGCATGGCGATATGCCGGCGTCGGATGTTTCGCCCTTACTGCGTGCGGGCTTCGGCATAGGAGTAAGGCTCGCAAAAGCTGACCGTCCGCCGAGGCCACGGGCCCAGGATCAAAATGATTGACCGCGCCGCGCGTTAGACCTTAAGATAGGTACGGGTTCGCTCCTTTCCCTATTCCGTCAAAATGAAAATTCAAAATATCAGAAAACTCGCATTCCCTGTTTTATTGGCCGTAGTGTTTGTGGTTTCCGCGGCGGCGCAGGATGCCGGCATGATCAAGCGCACGACGACGAAAACGGATAATTTCGACCTGTCGCCGGGCGGCACGGTTTCGGTCGTCGGCGCGCCGAACGGTTCGATCACGATCGAGGGTTGGCGGCAGAACATCGTCGAGGTAACGGCCGAGATCGAAATGCAGGCCGCGACGACCGCGGACTTGGACAGGCTGTCGAAGATCACGGGATTTATGACCGAAGAGAGCCTGAGCCGCATCGGTATAATCAGCATCGGGACGCACGACAAAAAATATCTGAAAAAGGCGGACAAAAAGCTGCCGAAGGCGCTGATCGGGCTGCCGTTCAGGATAGATTATACGATCAAGGTGCCGAGTTTTTGCGATATCGAGATCGACGGCGGCACGGGCGACCTGAGCATTTCGGGCGTCGACGGGCAAATGCGGGTCAATTTCCTGAATTCGAACGCGAAATTTGAGTTGGTCGGCGGCGGGATAAACGCCACGATCGGTAGCGGCGAAGTTGACGTACGGATCCCGACGCGAAGCTGGCGCGGGCGTTTCGCGGAATTTCAGCTGGCGACGGGCACGATGAACGTTTTTCTGCCGCCGGACCTGAACGCGGACGTTGACGGGACGATCCTGCGCACCGGAAAGATCGAGAATGCGTTCGAAGACCTGAAACCGCGCGCTCGCAAGGTCGTTTTCACGGAAAAGTCAGTGGCGGCCAAAGCCGGCAACGGCGGCATTTCGCTGAAATTCACGGTTGGCGACGGCACGCTGAATATAAAGCCGATGCCGAAACCGGAGTAGCCGCGGCATTCGCAAATTTTACGGAAGTTGGAATATTCTATTAAGTAAGCGCGGCGGGGTTCATGCGTTCTTTTGCCGGAGATCCTTTTCGCGTGAAGGGTTGGATCATTTCAAGACGTCTGCAAAAAAGAACCCACCCGCTAACGCGAGGTGGTTCTGACGTGTGGCAGGCGGACCAGGCATCGCTGCGGTATCGAAACTTATGACAATAAAATCAGATCTTTGGCTCAGGAAAATGGCCGAAGAACAGCAGATGATCTCGCCGTTTTTGCCGGAGCTCGTCCGCGAAGTTAACGGGAACAAGATCATTTCGGCAGGTGCGTCGAGCTACGGTTACGACATGCGGCTCGCGGATGACGGGTTCCGGATCTTCTCATCGGTCCACGGCAAAGAGATCGATCCGAAACGATTCGATGAGCAGTACTCGCTGATCGAACCGGAACTGCAGACGGCCGATGACGGTTCGAAATATTACATCCTGCCCGGACACCATTACGGGTTGGGCGTGACGGTCGAGACGTTTCGGATGCCGCGGAACGTAACGGGCGTGGCGCTTGGCAAATCGACATACGCGCGGGCCGGGCTGTTGGTGAACACGACGCCGCTCGAGGCGGGATGGACGGGACGGCTTGTGGTCGAGATCGCAAATCTGGCGAACCTGCCGCTGCGGGTGTATGTGAACGAAGGCATTGGGCAGATACTGTTCTTCGAATCGGACGAGGACTGCGCAGTTTCGTATTCGGACCGCGGCGGGAAATATCAGGGCCAGACGGGATTGACGTACGCGAAGGTGTAGAATTCGGCAGCCGGCTATTTAAATTGGTAAACCTATGTTAATTCGCCTGCTCTTTATAGTATTACTTTTGTTGAACTCCGGATTGCCGATGACTGCGCAAAATACAACCGAAGACCAAAGGCCGCGCGTTCGCGACCTGGGGCTGAAGATCGGCGTCCTGCCGGCCGGGCCGCTGAATGCGATCACAGACGTCGCGGGCGTAACGGTGGGACAAACGACCGTCGTCAGGGGCGACAATGTCCGCACCGGGGTCACGGCCATCGTGCCGCATGGCGGGAACCTGTTTCAGGAAAAGGTGCCCGGAGCGGTGTTTGTCGGGAACGGTTTCGGCAAGCTCGCGGGTTCGACGCAGGTGAACGAACTCGGCGAGATCGAAACGCCTATATTGCTTACGTCCACGCTGAGCGTCCCGAAGGTCGGCGATTTTCTGCTGGATCACATGCTCGGGCTGCCCGGGAATGAGAATGTGCGGTCGATAAATCCGCTGATCGCGGAGACGAACGACGGCGGGCTTAATGACATTCGCGGACGGCACATCACGCGCGATGACGTATTCAATGCGCTGAAGACAGCGAAGAGCGGGCCGGTTGAAGAAGGTTCGGTCGGTGCTGGAACCGGCACCATCGCTTTCGGCTGGAAAGGCGGCATCGGGACGGCGTCGAGGAAATTGCCGGCAAGCCTGGGCGGATATACGCTGGGCGTGCTGGTGCAATCGAATTTCGGCGGCGTGCTGACGATCGACGGCGTGCCGGTCGGCGAAGAGTTGGGGCAGTACTACCTTAAGAACGCAGTCGCCTCGAGCGGGCGTGCGGCGGATCCTTCGGCTGATGGTTCAATAATTATCGTGATCGCAACGGACGCGCCGGTCGATCACAGGCAATTGAAGCGGTTGGCATCGCGGTCGATGGTCGGGCTTGGGCGTACGGGCTCGTCGATGACCAACGGCAGCGGCGATTATGCGATCGCGTTTTCCACAGCTGTGGAAAACCGTGTACGCGCATCGGAAGAATTAAGAAAGATACAGGTGCTCGGTAACGATGCGATGTCGCCGCTGTTTCAGGCCGTGATCGAAGCGACCGAAGAAGCAATATATAATTCGATGCTGAAGGCGACGTCGGTCACCGGGAACGGGCGGACGATCGAGGCCCTGCCCATTGAAAAGGTTCGCGAAATATTGAAGAAGTACGGGCATTGAACAGGGCGCCCGGCTGTCGGTTATCTTGAACCGCGTGAATATCGAAAACTACATCGGCGGCGAGCTTGTGAAGCCGGTTTCAGGTGAATACCTGGATAATTACAACCCGGCGACGGGCGAAGTGTATTCGCACATACCCGATTCGGACGAACGTGACGTTGAGGCGGCTGTCGCGGCGGCGAAGGCGACATTTCCTTCTTGGTCGAAAACATCGGCAGAGCAGCGGCACGACGTGATGATGCGTGTCGTCGAGTTGATCGAACGCGATCTGGAAGATCTCGCCGCGGCGGAGAGCATCGACAACGGCAAGCCGGTGTCGATGGCGCGGTCCGTCGATATACCGCGGGCGATGGCGAATTTCAAATTTTATGCCACGGCCGCGATGCATACGGCGAACGAATCGCACGACATGGCGGGCTCCGCCATCAATTACACGCTGCGTCAGCCGCTGGGCGTTGCGGGCTGTATTTCGCCGTGGAACTTGCCGCTGTATTTGTTCACGTGGAAGATCGCGCCGGCCCTGGCAGCGGGCTGTACCGTCGTGGCAAAGCCGTCGGAGATCACGCCGATGACGGCTTATCTGCTGTCGAAATTGTGCGTCGAAGCAGGTTTGCCGCCGGGCGTGCTGAACATAGTTCATGGCCTCGGGCCGAAGGTCGGTTCGGCGATCGTTGCACACCGCGACGTGAAGGCAATATCGTTCACCGGTGGCACGAAGACGGGCGAAGAGATCGCGCGGACGGCCGCGCCGATGTTCAAGAAGCTGTCGCTGGAGCTTGGCGGCAAGAACCCGAACATCATCTTCGCCGACTGCGATTACGAGGAAATGCTGGCGACGACGGTCCGTTCGTCTTTTTCAAACCAGGGGCAGATCTGCCTTTGCGGTTCGCGGATATTTGTCGAACGGCCGATGTACGAGCAGTTCAAGGGCGATTTTGTCTCGCGGGTCGCGGCGTTGAAGGTGGGCGATCCGCTGGAACCCGGCACGGATATCGGTGCGGTCGTCTCAAAACAACATTTCGACAAGATAATGTCGTATATCGACCTCGCGCAGGAAGAAGGCGGCCGTGTTTTATCCGGCGGGCGTTCGGTGACGCTCGACGGGCGGTGTGCAGACGGCTGGTTTATCGAACCGACCGTGATCGATGGGCTATCGCAGGATTGCCGAACGAATCAGGAAGAAATATTCGGCCCGGTCGCGACCATAATGCCTTTCGACACAGAAGAGGAAGTTTTGAGTTATGCCAACTCTGTTCGATACGGCCTTTCGGCGACGCTTTGGACCGAAAACCTCTCACGCGCGCACCGCATATCCGCCGCGCTCGAGGCCGGCATCGTCTGGGTAAACTGCTGGCTGCTCCGTGACCTGCGAACGCCGTTCGGCGGGATGAAAGACAGCGGCATCGGTAGAGAGGGCGGATTTGAGGCGTTGGGGTTTTTTACGGAAGAGAAGAATGTTTGTGTGAAATTATAACCGCCGGGCGGGTCGCCTTAGTGCGTAACATTTTGAAATTAGGACAAGATCGTATGCGAAATTTAATTTTGATTATTCTTACTTTGATCGTAGCTGTTTCGGCAACGGCGCAGACCAAGTCGCCCGGTGAATCTGCAATGGACCGGTTTCTTCGTTATGTGAAGATCGACACACAGGCGGCTGAGGATGCGGGCAAGGTTCCGAGCACGGACAAGCAGCTCGTTCTCGCGAGGCTGCTCGAAAAGGAGCTGAAGGAGCTCGGCGTTCAGAACGTGCGAATGAGCGAATTCGGCATTGTTTACGGTATGATCCCGGGAAACCTGCCGGACAATTCGAAGGTGCCGACGATCGGGTTCATCGCGCACATGGACACGTCGCCCGCGGTGTCGGGCGCGAACGTCAATCCGATAATCCATAAGAATTACCAGGGCGGCGACATCGTTTTGCCGAACGACAAGACGCAGGTGATCACCGTCGCGCAGAATCCCGACCTTAAAAACCTGATCGGCGACGACATCATCACCGCGGACGGCACGACGCTGCTCGGGTCGGACGACAAATCGGGCATCGCGGAGATCATGACGATGATCGACACGCTGAAACAAAATCCGCAGATAAGGCACGGCAACATCGCTGTCGCGTTCACGCCGGATGAAGAGGTAGGCGGAGGGATCGACAAATTCGACGTCAAGGGCTTCGGCGCGAAATACGCTTATACAGTTGACGGCGAACAGCTCGGCGATATTTCGAACGAGACCTGGTCGGCACGTACGGCGACTGTTACCTTTCACGGCAAATCCACGCATCCGGGAACGGCAAAGGGCATTATGATTAATTCCATGTACGCCGCCGGCGAATTCCTCGCTCGCTTTCCTGCAGCCGCGCCGAACCGTCCGGAAACGACAGAAGGCCGCGTGGGGTTCATTCATCCGTACGTCGGAAACCTGGACATCGAGACCTCGACGATAAAGATCCTGCTGCGTGATTTCGACATCAAGGGACTCGAAGCACAGGAAGAGATCGTAAAGGGTGTAGTTGCCGAAACGCAGAAGAAATACCCGGAAGTGAAGATCGAATATAAGAGCGAACTCGGCTACCTGAACATGAAGGAGGTTCTGAAGGACCATCCGCAATTGACGGATTTCGCCATCGAAGCGGCAAAGCGCGCCGGCATCGAAGCTGAGCTTCGCCCGATACGCGGCGGGACCGACGGTTCGCGGCTGACATTTATGGGGCTACCGACGCCCAACCTGTTCACCGGCGGGCATAATTTCCACGGAAAGCTTGAGTTTAATTCGCGCAGAGGCCTTGAGAAATCGACCGAAACGCTGGTGAATCTCGTCCAGATATGGGCAGAGCGTGGCGCCGGGCAAAAGTAGGGGAGCTGAGGATGTGCAAGCAGTTATGAAGAGAGCATTTGTCTGCATGATGTTGGTCGCTGTGGCGGCGGTTGGCGCTATGGGACAGGCAAGAGCGGCTGCGGGAGTGAAGGCGGCTGACGAGAGTCGTTTCCCGGGAATCTCGGCGAGCCAGATGACGACGCTGCGGGCGGCAAAGCGCGTGACGCCGGTTCCGCTGCCGACCTGGCTGCCGGAGGGCTTTGCCGTAGAACGGATCGAATCGAAGCTTGGGGCAAAGGTGCCGGTGTGGGAGCGCGCGCTCGTGATCGTATATTCGCGAAAGATCGCAGGCGGAAAATTGCAGCGGTTCGCGATCGAGGCCGGTTTTGAGGGCATCGGCGATCTTCCGTATGAGGAAACCAGCAGCGTTCGTTCATCCGTCGGCACTATCTACATTGCTTATCAGCCAAAAGACGAAGACGGCAAACCGATCAGGGACTTCAGCATGACGCATTGGTTCGAGGTCGGAAAAACTCCGTTTCACTACGATGGCATGCGCGGCCATGAGGAAGGTGACAAAACACAGGTGATGATCCCGCTTGCCGACACAAAAAAGATACTGGCGTCGCTGCAGCGATTTTAGGACTTTTGTTTATGGATGAGATTGTTGAATCTTCGCGAGCGCCGGAGGCGGTCGGGCTTTACCCGCACGCGCGGCGCGTGGGCGACCTATTGTTCCTGTCGGGCGTCGGGCCGCGTGAACGCGGTAAGAAGGAAATTCCGGGCGTCGAATTGAACGAAGCCGGCGAGATAGTTTCCTACGACATCGAAACGCAGTGCCGGTCGGTTTTTCAGAACGTCCGCTACATTTTGGAGGACGCCGGGTCCGCTTGGGGAAATATCGTGGATGTGACGGTATTTTTGACCAATATGAAAGACGATTTCGCGGTGTATAATAAGATCTACGCAGAATATTTTTCGGAAAACCGGCCATGCCGGACAACAGTCGAGATCAGTTCCCTGCCCACACCGATCGCGATCGAGTTAAAAGTAATTGCAACAATAACTTAGGAGATTTACAATGATCGCAGCAGAAACAACAGGAATTAAAACACGAGGGTTTGCCGTGACGGACGCAAATGCGTCTTTTGCGCCGTTCGAATTTGTCCGCCGCGACCTCGGGCCGAAGGACATACTGATCGACATCCTCTACGCGGGCATCTGTCATTCTGACATTCATCAGGCGAGAGGCGAATGGGAACCGGCTGTTCCGTCGCTTTATCCGATGGTGCCGGGTCACGAGATCGTCGGCCGGGTAACGAAGGTAGGCTCGGACGTAACGAAATTTAAGGAAGGCGACATCGCGGGCATAGGGTGTTTTGTGGATTCGTGCCGTGAATGCGGGCCGTGTCATGACGGCACTGAGCAGTTTTGCGTTAAGGGATCGGCACAGACCTATAACGGCACCGAAATGGACCGGACGACGCCGACTTTCGGCGGATATTCGAAGCATTATGTCGTGGACGAAGCGTACGCACTGAAAGTGGCGGCACCGGAGGAGCAGCTTTCGGGTGTTGCGCCGCTGCTGTGCGCGGGGATCACGACATATTCGCCGCTGCGGCGCTGGAAGGTCGGCCCGGGGATGAAGGTGGCGATCGCGGGCCTCGGCGGGCTCGGGCACATGGGTGTGAAATTGGCCGCTGCCATGGGTGCAGATGTTACCGTTATAAGCACTTCCCCGTCGAAGGAAGAAGACGCCTGTAGATTGGGCGCTCATAATTTCCTGAACATCAGGGACGAGGAGGCCGCAAAGGCTGCACGCGGCGGCTTTGACTTTATTCTCGACACGATCTCGGCCACGCACGATTACAATGCGTATCTTAGGCTGCTCGGGGTAAACGGCGTAATGGTGATCGTCGGCGTTCCGACGGAAGCGATACCACTGTATGCGTTTTCGCTCATCGGCGGCAACAAGGTTTTGGCCGGTTCGAGCATCGGCGGCATTCCCGAAACCCAGGAAATGCTGGATTTCTGTGCCGAGCACGGGATCACATCCGATATCGAATTGATCAAGCCCGATTATATCGACACCGCATACGACCGCACGGTCAAGGCTGACGTTCGATACCGGTTCGTGATCGATATGGCGAACGCGTAGTGGGGTGATAAAGGTGCGTTCACAATCAATATGCGATATGTAGCGCTGCTGCGCGGTATAAACGTCGGCGGAAATACGATGATCAAAATGGAAGAGCTTCGGGCGATGTTCGAGGCTCTCGGTTTTGACGAGGTCAAGTCTTATATCAACAGCGGGAACATCGCATTCGACTCCCGAAAACTGCCGCCCGAAAAGCTGTCGGCGAAGATCGAGACAGCGATCGCAGACCGTTTTGACAAGCAGATCCCGGTGATCATTCGCGAGCAGGAGGATTTTAAACGCATATTATCGAATAACCCGTTCGAGGGGAAATACGGCTCGCATAAGGAGATGCACGTTCTGTTTTTGAAAGAAGGGATGCCGGAGGACAAGGCGGAACAACTTGCTGCGGCGGCCATTCCCGGCGAGGAGTTTTATCCAGACGGCCGCGAGATCTATTGTCATCTGCAAAACGGCGTCGCCGAAAGCCTGCTGGGAAAGGGATTCCTGGAAAAGAAGCTGAAGATCGTTTATACGGGGCGGAATTGGCGTACGGTCGAGAAACTTGCGGAGCTGTGAAATGGAATTTGTGACGAACGGGACGGAAGATCTGGAAACGATATTCGGCCTGTACGACAAGGCGATCGAGTTTCAAAAGCAGGTATTTGATAAGCATTGGCTTGGGTTTGACCGTGAGCTTATCGAACGTGAAATAGCCGAGGGCCGGTCGTGGAAACTTGTTGAGGATGGCCGTAGCGCGTGTATCTTTTCGGTCGCATATGAAGACCCTGTCATATGGGGAAAGAATAGCGGCGAGGGTGCGATGTATATTCACCGCATCGTGACGAACCCGGAATTTCGCGGCCGCGGATATGTAAAGAGCATTACGGAGTGGGCACGGAGGCATGCTCGGGCAAAGGGCCTGAGATATATCCGGATGGATACGTGGGGCGATAATCAAAAGCTGATAGATTACTATACCAATTGCGGGTTCAGCTTTCTGGGCGTGGTCGCGCCAGATTTTCCGGATGACATGCCCAAACATTATGACGGGATAAGCCTTAGCTTGTTCGAGATCGACATGCAAACGGTATAATCCAGAGCGATCACATAGATTTGAGGGCGTTATGCCAATACAACGACCATTCAATTTCATGCGTTGGATCGACGAGCACCGGCACCTGCTGAAGCCGCCGGTCGGAAATCAGTGCGTTTACGATTCGGACGATTTTATCGTGATGGTGGTTGGCGGGCCGAATTCGCGTAAGGACTATCACTGGGACGAAGGCGAAGAGTTTTTCTACCAGCTAGAGGGCGACATAAACGTCATGGTCCAGGAAGACGGCCACGCGGTCGAGTTCTCGATACGTGCGGGGGAAATGTTCCTGTTGCCGCCGCGCGTCCCGCACAATCCTATACGCGGTGAGAACACCGTCGGGCTCGTCATCGAACGCAAACGGCGCGAGGGCGAGAAGGACGGGCTGCTTTGGTTCTGCGAAAACTGTAATAACAAACTTTACGAAGAATATTTCGAGCTCGACGACATAACGACCCAATTCCAGAGCGTGTTCAGACGTTTCTATGGATCGGAAGACCTGCGCACCTGCAAGCAATGCGGCGCCGTTATGGAACCCCCGGCGGTGGTGGGATAAACGCTAATTAAAGAACTTGCCGGCCGGCCCAAGGATCTTATCGATATTGTTCGAATCGAGATGAAAATGATTGATATGTCATCAGATGCGATACTTCGGAGGCTGAACATGTTCGATGAGCTTCGCGATATGTATTTTATCGCTCATGAAGGCCGAACCTATCTCGAAAGAAAGAGCGGAAGAGCTTCGCCAAAAGCTCAAACGACGCCCTACCGAGGCCGATCGTACGAACTCAGAATAGAACTATTTGATAGTGCCCCAATTTCCCGCCCGATCCGCCTCCTAGAAAAATTTCTTTGCTAAATCCCGCCAAACCCTTCAAAATATCAATACAGAACATTTACGAGCGAGGGAGGTTTGAATTAATGGCATTGAATCCGGAAGTCGTTTCCGCTCTGCGCGGGTTCGTCGAAGATTCGGCGTTCATCGAACGCGGGGCGGTCATAACGGACCTGGACGGCACGGCGGTGCACGAAGAGAATGGCCGCGTTTATATCCCTGAACCGGTCGAACTCGGGCTAAAGGCCTTGTACGACCGCGGGCGGCCTGTAGTGCTAAACTCCCTGCGGTTCCCGCTTTCCGTGATGCGGACGTTCGGCAAAGAGTGGTTGGCGTTATCGGGTTCGCCGATCCCGGTCGTTTCGATGAACGGCAGCCAGATCGGTTATGTGCAACGCGATGAAAAGGACGAGCTTTGTTTCGAAGAGATCGCAGCGTTCCCGTTGACGGCAAACGAGATAGATGCAGTGCTTGCGGGAGTTCAAGCCCTGTTGGACGACGATATCCGCGATGTCCTGCTGTTCCACTATCCGCGCGATTGGCGAATGGGCGAGATCATCTGGACGCCCGTCGCTGAAAAGATCGATCATATCAAAGAAAAATACCGAAGCGCGTCGGCCGTGACAGCGGTCGAATTTGCCAAGCTCGAAGAACAGCTGCACGCGGATGAGCACTGCATGATATTTCTGCTGATCGAACGTCCGGCGGACGACCTGATGGCATATCAGCATTCGCGTCCGAGCAGCTTTTTCACGACCAAAGGCGTCGACAAACTTTCCGGGTCGCAGGCCGCCGCTCAGCATCTGGGGTTTGAGCTTTCTGATTCGCTCGGCGCGGGTGATACGCCGATGGACGTGTTTCTGGACGGAGTTGGGATGGCGGTACAAGTCGGCCCGATCGATCTCACGTTTCGCGGGCTAAAGAACACGATACGCGTGCAGAATTCGTTCGAGCTCGGCGATGTATTGTTCGAGGCGGTAAGGCTGCAGGAGGAAAAAGCGATTGATCACGGAAAACCCCTCATCCGAAAAAGAGGTCAGTAAATTCAAGGGCCTCGCCCGGAAAGTGATCGAACATCATTTCGGCACGCGGCCGGCGCGCATCTCGTTCAAAGCGTCGGGGCTGACTAATTTCGTGTTCGCCGTAAAACACCACGACGGTGATTTCGTCGTGCGGATAAGCCCGGAGGCCGCAAGTATCAATCTGTTCATCAAGGAACAGTGGGCTCAGAACGCCGCACGCGAGGCCGGCGTTCCGACGGCGGAGATACTCGAGGTCGGATCGTCCATCATTCCCTTTCCGTATATGGTCACGCGGCACGTCGAAGGCACGAACGGCCTGAAACACGACAAACGCAACGAGATCGTCCGCGAAATGGGCCGTTTCGCGGCGATGATCAACGGGATCCGGACGAAAGGCTTCGGCGCGACGTTCGATTGGTCCAGCAACAAGCTTTCGCGGAATGAAACGTGGAAGGACTACCTTCGGAATGAATACCGGTGGCGGGAAAAGCTGGCGGTGCTGGAAAAACATCGCATCGTCGACGCCAAGCAGGCGCGGACGCTAAGGAGCACGTTCAATGCGGCTGAAAAAATGAAGGCGAGGTCGGTGCTGAACCACGGCGACATTCGTTTGAAGAACGTGATCGCCGACGAAGAGGGCAAGATAACTGCGTTGATTGATTGGGAGAACGCAACTGCCAATTCAGCCCCGCACTGGGAACTGTCGCTCGCGCTGCATGACCTCGGGATCGACGAAAAGCAGCATTTTGTCGAAGCGTACGGGCTGACCCCGAAAAAATTCGCGGAAGCCGCTCCGCTGATCAAAGCGTTCAATGTGTTAAATTATTCTCCGGAGGCCGAACGGCTTGCCGCAGAGAAGGACACCACGGCGATCGCACGGTTTCGGCTGCGAATGACCGGCATTTTCGACTTGTATTCACTTTAGATCCAATCCATGCTGAAGATCGACGTTCACACACATATCCTGCCGAAGGACATCCCAAATTGGAAGGACAAATTCGGTTACGGCGGTTTTATTCATCTCGAACACAACGGGCCGGGCTGTGCGCGTATGATGCGTGACGACGGTACGTTTTTTCGCGAGATCGACGAGAATTGCTGGGATCCGAAAAAGCGCATCGCGGAGAGCGATTCGTTCGGTGTCGGCGTTCAGGTATTATCGACCGTACCTGTAATGTTCAGCTATTGGGCGAAGCCGCAGGACGGCGCGGAGGTAGCCCGTGTTTTGAATGATGGTATCGCCGAGATCGTCGACGCGCATCCGAAGCGCTTTGTGGGACTCGCGACAGTGCCGATGCAGGACACTGCGTTGGCCGTCAAGGAGCTGGAACGCGCGAAAAACATTGGGATGGCAGGCGTTCAGATAGGTACGAACGTCAACCAGCTCAACCTAGGGGACGAACGGTTCTTCGAATTCTTTGCCGCGTGCGCCGAATCGGGAATGGCAATTTTCGTCCATCCGTGGGAAATGATGGGGCAGGCCGATATGCAGAAATACTGGCTGCCGTGGTTGGTCGGCATGCCGGCGGAATGTTCACGTGCGATCTGTTCGCTGATCTTTTCGGGTGTACTGGAACGGCTGCCAAACCTGCGGATATGCTTTGCGCACGGCGGCGGAGCATTTCCGGCGACGATCGGACGGATCGAACATGGATTCAATGTCCGGCCGGACCTCTGCGCGGTCGATAATCCCCATAGCCCGCGAAAATATCTCGGGCGTATTTATTTCGATTCGTTAGTGCACGAGGCGGCGAAGCTCGATTATCTTGTTAAACTCGTCGGCGCGGACCAGATAGCTCTCGGGACCGATTATCCATTCCCGCTGGGTGAACTCGAGCCCGGCCGCCTGATCGATTCGATGCCGTACGACGACACGGTCAAGGAAATGCTTTTTCACGGTTCGGCCTTGAATTGGCTGAATATGGAAAAGGCCAGGTTCGAGTAGGTGTGGCCCTGACCTTTAAATAAGTAGGCGGGCCGTCGCCGACCCGCCTTAAAGTTATTTGACGTTCTGTGAAATTTGGCTGCGTCTTTCCGACGTGGATGAGCTTTTTGCGGCGATCTCTTTTTCCTGCTTGGACGGTATAAGTTCGATGCGGCCATAAGTGGTGGCAACCGCGGTCAGAAAATATCCCCCTGTATAGCTTGTGAAAATCACCTCTGCCGGGCCAGGGCCGGCGTCCCCATTAATCCGGGCAAGTAGAGTCTGTACATTTCTGCCCCTGTAATCCAGCAGATTCAAAATAACACCGCCGGCAGCATTACGGCTGATCCTGAGCCCGTACAGGCCGGATCCCATTTCTTTTGACCCGACGCTAAAATCGAACGGGACATCCATTTCTATGATACTCTGCGACTGTGCTTTGGCCGATACGGCCGATATAATGACGACTAAACTGAGGAGAGAAAGAACAAGCAATACTTTTTTCATTTGTCCTCCGGATCATTTATAAATCGACGACAAATTACCGCCGTTGGGATTTAACGCGTATATATTCCGAAACACATATCAACTTTTATCGCTGATGAAGGCAGAACAAACAAATTATAAGAACACGGCGGAGTTTGCCGATGCGATGGACGCGGCCGACCCGCTTGGACATTTTCGCGGGCGATTTTACGTGCCGCGGCGAGAGGACGGCAGCGAGGCCGTGTATTTTACTGGCAATTCGCTAGGGCTGCAGCCGCGGACGGCTCGTGAGTATATTGAGCAGGAACTGGACGATTGGGCACGGCTCGGGGTCGAAGGACACTTGCATGCGAGGCATCCGTGGCTTCCCTACCACGAATTCGTAACCGAACAGATGGCACGCGTCGTCGGTGCAAAACCGATCGAGACGATCGTTATGAATTCGCTGACGGTCAACCTTCACCTTCTGATGGTGTCATTTTACCGGCCGACGCGCGAGCGGTATAAGATCATTGTCGAAAAAGGTGCCTTCCCTTCGGACCGATACGCGGTCGAATCGCAGATAAAGTTTCATTCCGCCGGTACGGAAGCGCTTTTAGAACTCGCCCCACGCGACGGCGAAGCGACATTGCGGACCGAAAATGTCGTCGATTCGATCACCCGCGAGGGCGATTCGCTGGCGATGGTACTGCTCGGCGGTGTGAATTATTACACGGGCCAGGCGTTCGATATGCGGGAAATTACCCGCGCGGGGCACGCGGCCGGGGCGGCGGTCGGGTTCGATCTGGCACATGCAGCTGGGAATATCGAACTGAAACTGCACGATTGGGACGTCGATTTTGCGGCTTGGTGTTCGTATAAATACCTGAACGCCGGCCCGGGCGGCATAGCAGGTGCATTCATTCATGAACGGCACGCTGAATCGTTCGACCTTCCGCGCTTTGCGGGATGGTGGGGCCATGATAAAAGCACTCGTTTTTTGATGGGGCCGGAATTTGTGCCTATGTCCGGTGCCGAAGGGTGGCAGCTTTCGAATCCGCCGATCTTTCAACTGGCAGCGCTGCGAGCGTCCCTCGAAATTTTCGATGAAGCGGGAATGCCCGCGCTGCGGGAAAAATCGGTGCAGCTAACGGGTTATTTGGACTATCTGCTGCGCGAGATAATGGACGAGCGTATTTCGCTGATAACGCCGGCCGATCCGGCATCGCGCGGCTGCCAGCTCTCGATCCGCGTAAAGGACGCAAACAAAGGGCTTTTTGAAACATTGACACAGCGCGGCGTTTTCGCCGATTGGCGCGAGCCCGATGTAATTCGGGTCGCGCCGGCGGCGCTTTACAATTCGTTCCGCGACGTTTTCGATTTTGCGGAGATATTGAAGGACTGCCTGAAATAACGCGCCGCCGCGAACTTCGGCCCGGGCGGCGTCGGAGGTGCGAATATGATCCGGGCAAGCATTAACGGGACCGCCGGCGACTTTGCCGACGGTATAACGATATTAAAGGCCGCGCGCGAGCGCGGAATCGACATTCCGACGCTATGCGACGATCAACGGCTGGCGCCGGTCGCAGCGTGCCGGCTCTGCCTGGTTAAAGTAAACGGCGCCGCGCACGAATTGCCTGCCTGCAGGACGATGCTCGCCGACGGAATGTCGGTCGAAACTCACGCTCCCGAGACTGAGTCCGCCCGCAGATGGAATCTGCGGATGCTTGCAAAAGATTATCCCGCCGAAGCCTTCGCCGCTGAACCGCACATCCATTTTCACAAGATCGCCCGCAGGTACGGTTTGGACGAATCCGATTTTTCCGCTGACGCCGCACACAAGATCGACGATTCGCATCCGTATATACGTGTGGACATGTCGCGCTGCATAAATTGTTACGCTTGCGTGCGTATCTGCGACGAGGTGCAGGGCCAGTTTGTCTGGCAGATAACGGGCCGCGGCGACGAATCGGCGATCGTCCCCGATTCTTTCGGTGCATTTGCTGACAGCAGCTGCGTATCATGCGGTGCGTGCTCAGACGACTGCCCGAGCGGAGCTCTCGAGGACCGATCGGTGCTGCGCAACGGTACGGCGGCGGAATGGACGCGGACGACGTGTCCGTATTGCGGTACGGGCTGCGAAATGGATGTCGGCGTTCGCGAAGATGCGATCGTGCAGGTACGGCCGGCGATGGATTCTCCTGTCAGTCATGGGCATCTGTGCGTTAAGGGCCGTTACGCGTTCGATTTCGTCGATGCGAACGACCGTGTTACTGAACCGATGATCCGCGAGAACGGTGATTGGATAGCCGTATCGTGGGACGACGCGCTGAAATATACCGCGGACAAGTTGCAGCGGCTGGTGGATGAATATGGCAGCGAGAGCGTCGCGGTCCTCGGTTCTGCCCGCGCTACGAACGAGGAAAATTATCTTGCACAGAAATTTGCGCGGACCGTGCTGAACACTAATAACGTCGATTGCTGTGCCCGCGTCTGCCACACGCCGTCGGCAGCAGCGATGAAAATGATGATCGGCACCGGCGCGGCGACGAATTCGTTCGACGACATCGAACTCGCAAGGACGATCATGATATGCGGAGCTAATCCGACCGAGAATCATCCGATCCCCGGCGCTCGTATTAAACAGGCCGTGACAAAGCGTGGAACACGGCTGATCATCGCCGACCCGCGGAAGACGGAGCTCACGCAGTATGCCGACGTTCATTTGCAGCTTCGGCCCGGCACTAATATCCCGTTGTTCAACGCGATGGCCTGCACGATCATAGACGAAGGCTTGGCCGATGCCGATTTCATTTCCGAACGCGTGACGGAATTTGAAGAGTTCCGCGAATTTTCCGCGAAATACGCGCCGGAAACGGTTGCGGACGAGTGCGGCGTGCCCGCGGAGTTGATACGAAAGGCCGCGCGGATCTACGCCGCGGAAAAACCGGCGATGTGTTTTCACGGCCTCGGAATGACGGAACATGTACAGGGCACGGAAGGCGTGATGTGCCTCGTAAATCTTGCGCTTCTTACTGGAAACATCGGAAAACGCGGCTCGGGCGTGAACCCGCTGCGCGGGCAGAACAACGTGCAGGGTTCGGCCCACATGGGCTGCGACCCGGGAAATTTGACGGGCCTGGTCGGAATAGAAGCTGGCCGCGATCTGTTCGAATCGGTCTGGAACGCCCCGGTACCGACTGCTGCGGGCTTGAACCAGCTGCAAATGACGGATGCAGCGAAGGCCGGAAAGCTAAAGGGTTTGTGGGCGATCGGTTACGACGTTTTCTTGTCGAATGCGAACGCGAAGGAGACGGCGAAATCATATGAAAACCTAGAATTATGTATCGTTCAGGATATGTTCATGAATGAAACCGCCAGGCAATTCGGGCACGTATTCTTCCCCGCCGCGTCGTCGTTCGAAAAAGACGGAACATTCATGAACGCCGAACGCCGCGTGCAGCGCGTCCGCAAGGCCATTCAGCCGCGCGGTCATTCGCGCTCGGATTGGGAGATAATCTGCGCGCTTGCAGGTGCGATGGGAAAAGGCGACCTGTTCAGCTTTGAATCGCCCGAAGACATCTGGAACGAGATCCGCGCCGTATGGCCGGGTGGCCGCGGGATCACGTATCAGCGGATCGAAAAAAGCGGCTTGCAGTGGCATTGCCCGGACGAAACGCATCCGGGGACGGAAGTGCTTCATGCCGAAACATTTGCTGGCAGCAGGACGGCGGCTCTCCGCAGGATAAAATACAGGCCGACGCGTGAGGCAGTTTCGGAAGATTTCCCACTGCTGATGACAACCGGCCGCACACTGACGCAATTCAACGCGGGCACCATGACAATGCGAACGCCGAACGTGGAGCTGCGGCCGACCGATTTTCTGACGATCTCACCCGCCGACGCGGAAAAATTGGCGCTCAAGAACGGTGAACGTGTTAAGCTAATAAGCAGTTACGGTGAGGCCGTGATGCCGGTCGAGATCAGCCGGCAAATGAACACAGGTCAAGTGTTCGCGACATTTCACGATCCAAAAGTTTTTCTTAATTATGCGACGAGCGGGCATCGCGACCGCTTTACGCAGGCGCCGGAATTTAAAGTGACGGCCGTCAGGATCGAGAAAATCTAGGGCCCGCCGATCTCTTTCGAAAATCAATGTCAGAACAGCGCGTGATCATAATCGGGGCCGGGCCCGCCGGCTCTCTGCTGGCTATCTATTTCGCAAAACGCGGGATAAAGGTCGATGTATTCGAGGCCCGCGGCGATATGCGCAAAGAACGGGTGTCGGCGGGGCGATCAATCAACATGGCCCTTTCGGACCGCGGGATAGCCGCTCTGCGCGAGGTCGGGATGGACGAATATATGCTGTCCGAGGCGATCCCGATGCACGGCAGGATGATCCATTCGCCCGCAGGTGATACGAGATTATTGCCGTACAGCGGCCGAACGGGCGAATATATCAATTCGGTCTCGCGCGCCGGTTTGAACATTGCGTTGATGAACGAAGCGGAGAAATACGACGGCGTCCAGTTAATTTTTAACGAGCGGTGCGTGGATTTCAACTGTGACGTCGGCGAAGCAATGTTCGAAAGCGGCCGCTCGCGTCGCGCAGACACTGTCATCGCGACCGACGGAGCAGGTTCGGTCGTCAGGCACGCAATGGAGTCTCAAATTGAAGGATCTTCCGTCTCTTCGGTCTTTCTGGAACATGCATATAAGGAACTGCATATTCCGCCGCAGAAGTCCGGAGCGTCGCCGTTCGCGATCGAACCCAATGCCCTTCATATTTGGCCGCGTCACAAATTCATGATGATCGCGCTGCCGAACCTGGACGGCAGTTTTACCTGCACCTTGTTCCTTGCACAGCACTCGGAAGCCGGTTCTGACGGGCCGTCGTTTGAAAAGCTTGTCGATGAGCGCGCGTTGATGGATTTTTATAAGGCAGAGTTTCCCGATGCCGTTCCGCTGATGCCGACCTTGGCCGAAGATTTCTTTACAAACCCGACGGGTCAGCTTGGAACCGTGAAATGCTGGCCATGGAATGCCGACGGAAAGGTTTTGCTGCTGGGTGATGCGGCCCACGCGGTCGTACCGTTCTATGGGCAAGGCATGAACTGCGCGTTCGAGGACATACGCGTGCTCGATCAATTGATCGAAAGCCGCGGCAATGATTGGCAGACCGTCTTCGAAGAATACGGAAGGCTTCGCAAGCCAAATACCGACGCAATCGCCGATATGGCCGAGGAGAATTTTTACGAGATGCGCGACGCGACCGCCGATCCGGTTTTTCAGCGTAAACGGCAGCTCGAAACTACTCTCGAACAATCGTTTCCCGACTATTTTTCGAAATATTCGATGGTCACTTTTCGCGAAGACATGCCGTATTCACTTGCGAAGGCGAAGGGCAACGCCCAGGACCAGCTGCTCATGGAGATCTGTGGACGCGTCGCCACTGTGGATGATCTGAACCTGGAGCACGTGATGGAAGCGATCAGACAGTTGAGATAGCCTGCGGCGAGCAGCCCCCCGCCGCAGGCGATCCCGGCGCTATACAGCCGCGTTAGCGAACTGTCCGGGTTGATATGTTCCAGGCGTGGTCCGGAACGCGATACTAATGCGGTTCCAGCCGTTGATCGCGACGACCGCCATCGTCAGGTCGATCAGCTCCTTTTCGCTGAATTGTTTACGGGCAATTTCGAAGACGTCGTCAGGCACGTGCGTTTCCGAAACGAGCGTCAGCGATTCAGCCCATTCGAGCGCCGCACGTTCGCGGTCCGTATAGAACGGCGATTCACGCCAGGCATCGAGCAAGTACAACCTCTGTTCGGTCTCGCCCCCCGCTCGCAAGTCCTTTGAATGCATATCAAGGCAGTATGCGCAGCCGTTTATCTGTGACACGCGAAACTTCAGCAAATGAAGCAGTTGCGGTTCGATCGACGAACTATGCAAGTACGCCTCGAGTCCGTACATCGCTTTCAGTGCCCCGTTTACATCTTCGTTATAATTGATCCTCTGTTCCATAATTATTGCGTCTCCCTTTTTATGAATTTAACGGCAAATTTGCCGCTTTCATTACAATAGACGGCCTGGCTATGTGTTTTGTGACACTGCTCCGAAATTATTTTCCCGGCCGGTTTCGGCGAACGCCTTCAGCTTGTCCGGATTCATCACACGATAGATCGCCGATATCTTTCCGTCATCGACCGTGAACGAGGTGACGGCGAAAGGCTTCCCTTTATAAAGATCGACAGCGCCGATCTCGCCGTTGACATCGACGATACGAAAATCAAGGTGTTCGCGGTTTTTCGAGGCTGTGATCGCGAACAGGTGCGCTATCTTGCGTTTACCCGTGATAACTTTCCTGGCCGCGGTGATCTTGCCGCCGCCGTCAGAGGTGAGCGCCACATCGTCAGCGAACAAAGCCATCAACTGCGTCTCGTCGCCCGCAAAGGACGCCGCGGCAAATTTCCGAATGAGTCCGATGCGCTCTTCGTCGCTTGCTCGAAATCGCGAACGCCCGCTGCGGACGCGCTCGCGTGCACGGTGAATCATCTGCCGGGAAGCCGCCTCCGTCTTGCCAACGATCCGTGCTATCTCGGGATACTCCACATCAAAAACATCGTGCAGAATGAAAGCCGCGCGTTCCACGGGCGAAAGCCGTTCAAGCATCGCCATAAACGCCAGCGAAAGGTCCGAGGCAAATTCCGCTTCTTCTTCGGGCGAGCGTGTAGGGTCGGCAACGAGCGGTTCGGGCAGCCACGGTCCGATGTACCGTTCGCGGTCGGCCGCCGCCTTTCGCAGGCGGTCGATCGCGAGCCGTGTCGTCACGGTTACGAGCCAGGCTTCGGGCGTTACGATCAATGCATCATCCGAATCGTGCCATCGGATATAGGCTTCCTGCACAACGTCCTCCGCATCGTCGCGAGTTCCCAGCATGCGATATGCAATGTTGAACAGGCGGCGGCGCGAACGGTCGAAAGCCTCGAATTTTGATTCATCCGTCCTCATATATAATTTAAGACGCGCGTTGCGGCGTTTTGTGACAAATCGCGGTCGAATGCGGTAATTTATCTTAGTATGATTCTTACGGCTGAAATGGGCAACCGCACGTTTTCCGTTGAAACGGACGAGGCGATCGATATTTCTATCCCGCTGAATTTTGGCGGGCCTCAGCCAAACGCGTACGGCGTCGAGGCCGCGCGGTCCGTCGCATGCCGGGCGGGCGAGATCGTCGGCGATACGCGCGAAGGGGGAAGCTGTAATTTCGAACAGGTGACGCTAATCCCGCATTGCAGCGGCACGCATACGGAATGCGTCGGGCACATCACGAATGAACGCATTTCCGTAAACGACTGTCTGCGCGACCCTTTTCTGCCGTCGCTGCTTATCACCGTAGAGCCTGATGTCGCTGAAACGTCTGACGAAGGCTATCCGAGCGGTACCGACCCGCAGGATCAGTTGATCACTGCCAGTTCGATCCGAAATGCGATGCTACGCCAGAATGCTGAGCCGGCGGAAACTCCGGCGGGGCTGATCGTCCGGACGCTGCCCAACGATGACGGGAAACTCAGTCGAACTTATTTGGACGATATTCCGCCGTATTTTACGACCGACGCGATGGAATATATCGTCGAACTCGGCGTGCGGCACCTGCTGGTGGACCTGCCGTCTATAGACCGGCTATTTGATCAGGGAAATCTCTCGAATCATCGCATTTTCTGGAATGTGGAAGCGGGGAGTTTTGAACTGAATATGAAGTCACGGCGGCATTCGACCGTTACGGAGCTGATATTTGTTCCCGAAACTGTAGAGGACGGTGAATATCTGCTTAACCTGCAAATAGCGCCTTTTTCGGCAGACGCTGCGCCGAGCCGTCCGCTGCTGCTCCGCCCCGCCCAATAGCTTTCGCGTGCAACTTTTCGACGCCGCCAAGCGACAAATTTACAGCCTATCTGTTATGAAACAACGCATTTTCGGAATTTTTGCAGTATTGGTATTCGTGTCCGCGGCGGCATTTGGCCAGTCGTACATATTGGACATGCAACGCGAGTCGGCGCGTTCGGACAAATTGACCGGCGGCGCGATCGAAAAGACGCGGCTCGCGGGCGGCGAGCCTGACGTTAAGATCACGATCAACGTCCCGGCGTTTCAGATGACGCTGTGGCAGAAGGGAAAAGAGGTCAGATCATACCCGATCGGCGTCGGTCTGCTGGAATATCCCATTATAATCGGCCGTCGCGAGGCGACATCTGTAGAATGGAACCCGGTCTGGATCCCGCCCTCAAGCGATTGGATCGAGAAATCGAGCACCGTCAAACCAGGCGAGATAATCCTGCCGACCGATCCGCGAAATCCTCTTGGTAAAGTGAAAATTCCGCTTGGCTACGGCTATCTGATCCATCAGGCGAAAGGCCCGGGCGACTTGGGCAGCCTGGTTTCGCACGGCTGTGTGCGGGTGATGCAGGCTGATCTGTATGACCTTGCTGAAAAGATCATCGCTGCGCGTGGGCTTGACGTTTCGGCCGAGCAGATCGCAGCGGCAAAACGAAACAAAAAGACGCTTATCGCTACGCTTGATCCATTCGTCCCGGTCGAGATAACGTACGACACGATGGTCGTCGAAAACGGCAGGCTGCACATATATCCGGACGTCTACAACCACAAACGCAATACGGTCGAGAACTTAAGAGCGGAACTTAGGACGAGCGGAATCGACGATTCGAAACAGACGGACGCCGAACTGAAGAAAATGCTCGCGAAAGCGAACGCGAAGAGAATGTTTGTCGTTAATGCATCGGACCTCGAAGCAGGAATGGGGCTTACGAATGGGCGTGCCGTCAGCGTGCTTGAAACGACGGTAAGGCCGCGGCCCACGGCGGGACGGACCGCACGAAAACGCTAGGAATTATTTGTTCGGGACATATTCCCAGTGCCAGGGCTCATAGAAATACGGATAGAATCCGAATTTATGAGCATTTTTTACAAGCCATTTGTAAACCGGGGTTTGAACCTGGATCGCACGGTTCGCATCCTTTGTCGTCACCGGTTCGCCGCCGACGTAAATGTCCAACGCCTGCCCTGTAAAGTGCGGGCTATGCCGCGCAAGAGCCGCGCGGCCGGCTTTCGGCTCACGCTTGCGAAGCTGTTCCTGATATTCGCGCGAGCGGTAAGCGGAAACGATCCGCAGGAATTTCTCTTCCGGCGCAAGTTCGCCCGACGCCGTTAGTTTCAGTCCGAGCGATTTGTCCTTCGCGGCCGCTGCGACCATCCGTTTGTACGCGGCATAGGTTTCCCGCTCCAGGCTCAGTAAAGACGGGTCGCGCGTCTGATCGAAGAAATCCGCGATCGGAGCCGCTAACAGTTTGTCCGATGACGGATAATCCGAGCGCCCCAGCCGCTGCGATTGCCAATGTTTAACGAATGTTTGAAGCGTCGCTGGGTCAACCACGCCGCTGCCGGCAATGCCGTTTCTCGACTGCCATTCTGCGAGCGAACCGGCAAATTCCGGGGTGCCCGGGTCTGCGTCCGTTCCGATCGTGTGTGCGATAAGCGGAGCGTAAAGATACCAACCTGCCTGCATTCTGCCGCCAAATGGCCACTGAAGCGAATTTTGAAGACGCGCATTTTGCTGTGCGGCAGTGACGAGAAAGGCCGAATAAACGGTTTTCCTGACTGCGGGAGCGGCGTTTGGGCCGGAAGGCGACGTCGTTCCGGTTCCAGTGTTCGCTACCTGTGCGTGCGCGGTGAAATTCGTTATAGCCGTACCGGTCGCGGCGGCGCAGAAAACTGCCGCCAGAACCGTCCGGTTAAATATACTGCTTTTTGTCATAACGATAGGCCGCATGTGTGATGTGTGTCGCTCGGCGACGGTTTGCCGTTAATTCCCCGCTGACAGAGCGTGCCGAAGCGCAGGTTCGAGATCGGGATATTCGAATTCGAATCCGGCTTCAAGCAGCCGTTCGGGATAAAGCCGGTAACTGCCGAGAAGCAGTTCCTCGCCCATTTCGCCGAACATCAGCCGCACGGCGAATTCCGGCAAAGGCATCACCGTCGGACGATGCAGAACCCTGCCGAGCGTCTTTGTAAATTCCTCATTCGTAACGGGATTTGGCGACGCGGCGTTGTACGCGCCATCCAGCGATTCATTTTCGATGGCAAATTCGAAGATCCTTACCAAGTCTTCGAGCGAGATCCATCCCATCCATTGGCGGCCGCTGCCGACAATGCCACCGAGTCCGAAGCTGAACGGCATCAACATCTTACCGAGAGCTCCGCCCTCTTTCGTCAAAACCGGCCCGATGCGCGGCAAAACCACGCGAACACCTAAATCTTTTGCCCGGAGAGCTTCCTTTTCCCAATCGACGGTTAGTTTTGCGAGAAACGTATCGCCGATGGAAGAATTCTCCGTCAACATCTCGTCCCCGCGGCTGCCGTAGATAACGCCAGACGCAGAAACGAGGACCTTTGGCCTTTGCCTTAGTTTCTCAAGTGAGGAAACAAGTGCCCGTGTGCCCAAGATCCGGCTTTCATAAATGCGCTTTTTCTTTTCGGTGGTCCAGCGTTCGCCGACGTTCTCGCCGGCGAGATGTACGACAGCGTCGATGCCATTGAGTTGCTCAAGAGCTTGGTCGCCGAAACCGCCGTCCGGTTCCCAAAGAACCTGATCGGGACGCGTCGGCGGCCTTCGCGAGGCAACTATCACTTCCGCTCCTTTGGCGGCAAGTCTTTGCCGCAGAGTAGTTCCGATCAATCCGCTCGCGCCTGTGATCAGGACCTTCATAACCGTCTAATTGCCGCGCAGGTCTTTTTGAACAAAATCCGTCATCATCTTCAACTCGCGTTCTGTAAGAGCTCGGCGAAATGGCAGCATCCCGTTCCCGCCATCTGCGATCTGTTTATATATTGCGTCAGAAGTTCTCATCTTGAAGTTGCCGGAGCGGAGGCTGGGAACTACGCGGCCGTCGGCGAGTGTTTTGCCTTCACCTTCGGCACCGTGACAGATTGCACAATTCTGCCGGTAAAGCGAGGCTTCGTACGATTGGCTGTCGGCAATGACGTAGTTTTTTTGTGCACCGCCGGCGACGCATGCCGCCATAATGACGATAGAAAAGACAAAAACGACCAAAAGTTTAATGCGAAACATCTTGATAACAATTATGAGCCGCGCGCTTCTTCCTTGAGCGCGCGTTTGAATATTTTGCCGGTCGCTCCGATCGGGAGACTGTCGCGAAACTCGACGTAACGCGGATATTTGTTCGCCGCGAACTGTTCCTTGCACCAGATCAAGAACGCGTCGTCAGACAGCTGCTGGCCTTCCTTCAATACCAGAAACGCCTTTACTTCTTCGCCCAGGCGTGCGTCCGGGACACCGATGACGGCACATAGCGATATTGCAGGATGCGTCATTATTACTTCTTCGAGTTCACGCGGATATACGTTGTAACCGCCGCGCAGGATCATGTCCTTTTTGCGGTCGACGATCGAAATATAGCCTTCATCGTCAATTATCCCGATGTCGCCTGTGTGAAACCATCCGCTGCGAAAAGCTTCGGCCGTCGCTTCGGGGCGTTTGTAATATCCCTTCATAACGTTGGTGCCGCGAATCACCAACTCACCGCGCTCGCCGCGCGGCACTTCTTTATCATTGTCGTCGAAGCACTTAACCTCGACACCGAAGATCGCCTGCCCGACAGTTCCCGGTTTCGAAGGCTTTTCAAAATGGTTAAAGCATGCCAGCGGCGACGTTTCCGAAAGTCCGTAGCCTTCCATTACGCGGACGTCGAATTTTTCTTCGAAAGCCTTCATGACCTCGACCGGCATCGGTGCCCCGCCGGACGAGCATACCTTCATATTTTCTCTGATTCCGCTGATGTCCGCGCCTGATTCTTCGGCATAGCGCAGCAGAGCCCAGTACATTGTCGGTACACCGACCCAGAAATTCACCTTTTCGCGTTCCATCGCCTCGAGGGCGGCCTTGGGATCGAACCTCGGCAGCAGGACGCAGCGGCTGCCTGCGTACATATTGGTATTCATCTGCACCGTCTGACCGGTCGTATGGAACAGCGGCAAGGTGATCAGGCATGTTTTCTGCTCGCCGTCGGTAAAATCCAGCACCGGCAGGTGTACGAGGTACGTCGTCGTCACGTTCGACATCAGGTTCAGGTGCGTAAGTTCCGCACCTTTCGGCTGGCCGGTCGTGCCGGAAGTGTAAAGGATCGCGCACGTGTCGTCCGGACGCGTCGGGTAAACGGCGAATTTGTCCGACTTGTCAAAGACGAGCTGCGTCAGTGTTTTATGTTCCGGAAACGGGCTCGGGCCCATTTTATCGGCCGTCATAACGATAAGTTCACGGCAGGATTCGACCTGTTCGAACCCTTCCTTGACCATTTGCCCGAGCGGCAGCTCCGGTGTACCTTCAAAAACGAAAACGGCCTTCGCATCCGAATCCTGCAAATGATAGGCGACTTCCCGCGGTTTAAAGAGTACGCTGAGCGGAACGACGACGGCGCCGGCCTTAATTATTCCGTAGTAGACGATGGGAAAATACGGCAAGTTAGGACAACTCAGTGCGACCTTGTCGCCGTAGCCGATACCCATCGACCCGAGCGCGTTCGCGACGCGGTTGCTCAGCGCGTCAAGCTCGCCGTAGGTCATACGCATGTCGTTCCAAATAAAGGCTTCCTTCTGCGGAGATAGTCTCGCGTGATGTTCGATCATCGTGGCGAGATTAAGTGTGGTTGCGCTGTTTTCCATAGACAAAGGACAAATTTGTTTCGAGGTGAATTTAAGGCTAGATCTATTATACCCCAATGCCGGCATTAAAATTGATTCGTTTTGCGGAATGGATCACCGCATCGGAGCTCTGCACGGAATGGACACGCCAATCTTCACTTTGTTCCGGGAAATCGGTGCGGAAATGCCCGCCACGCGACTCTTCGCGCCACAATGCTGCCGTCGCAACGAGCGTGGCAAGCGTCACGAAGTTCCGTGACGACGTGCTGAGGCTTCCCTGTGCCATCTGGCCGAATTCGCGAAGTGCCGACCGCAGCGATTCGCGGTCGCGAAGTATCCCTACGCGTTCCCACATCACACGCTTGATACGCTTTCGAACAGCGGTCGCTATCGTCGAATCGGACCGCGAACTCGAATGATCGTTACCGCTGCCGCGATTCTGTACGCGACCGCCGACAGTGTCTTTCGCCGCGGCCTCACCCGCTCGTGCACCGAAGACAAGGCCTTCGAGAAGCGAATTTGACGCAAGCCGATTCGCGCCGTGGACGCCTGTGGATGCAACCTCGCCGGCGGCATATAAACCGGGAACGGTCGAGCGTCCCCAGAGGTCCGTCCGAACACCGCCCATGCAATAATGCGAGGCCGGCGAAACCGGCAAAAGGTCAGTCGTAATGTCGAGCCCGAAATGGCGGCACGTTTCGTATATCTTCGGGAACCGGTGTCTCAGAAATTCGGCATCGAGAGCCGTCATATCGAGGAAAACGTTGCGCGTGCCGGTCCGTCGCATTTCGGCGACGATCGACCGGCTGACAATATCACGCGGGGCCAACTCCTGACGTTCATCGTATCGCGACATAAATCGCTCACCGAATTTGTTTCGCAAGATTCCGCCTTCGCCGCGCATTGCTTCGCTGAGCAAAAAACGCGGAGCGTCCTCAAGGCTGAGTGCCGTCGGATGAAACTGTATGAACTCCATATCCGCCATCTCGGCCCCGGCAAAGTATGCCATTGCCATGCCGTCGCCCGTCGCGACCGGCGGATTTGTCGTGTGCTGAAAAAGCTGGCCGGCTCCGCCCGTGCAAACGATCACGGCCTTTGCGTAAATATCGCGCGGTGCTCGCAGGATCGGGTCCAGGAAGCGCACACCAACGCACCGGCCGTCGTCGACGAGCAGGTTTTCCGTCGTCGAGAACGGCATCAGATTTATCGATCGTTCAATTCCCGCACGAGCGATCAGCGAGCGAACGATCTCCTTACCTGTGGAATCGCCGTGGGCGTGCAGAATGCGCCGCCGCGAATGCGCGGCTTCCTGCGTAAACACGAGCCTGCCGCCTTCGCGGTCGAATTCCGTGCCCCAATCTATAAGCTGTTTGATGTAACGCGTGCCTTCGCTTACGAGGATCTCGACAGCCGCTTCGTCACAGAGGCCGGCACCCGCAATCAACGTGTCTTCTTCGTGGAGGACAGCGGTGTCGTCTTCGGCAAGCACGACTGCGATGCCGCCTTGCGCATATTCGGAATTTGATTCGCTGGCCTTGTCCTTGGTCAGGACCGTCACCTTTCCACCGGCGGAGGCAAGCTCGATCGACGCCCGAAGCCCGGCGACGCCGCTGCCGATGACGACAAAGTCCGTTTCCAGAGACATTAAGAGAAATGTAGCAAAATTCAACGGACGTTGCTAATACGTTTGAGGCGCGCTCACGGCGGACGGATAACCGCTTGCCGCGAGCGCGCCTCAGCAGCTTAAGCTGCTTCCGCAGAGCCTTTATTGTCCTGCGCGCTGTAGAGGCCTTCAAACGCTCCTTTGCGAAGGTTTATGTCATATTCCGTAAAGGCTTTAAGACAGCAAAGCATCTGCGTCCAGCCCATGCAGTTCAGGTATGAGCTTTCGAGGTCCTGCTGATTTTCACGCCAGCCGGTCTCGCTTATTCGAACGATCGTCGCCGAATCGCCGGCCTTATCAAACTCCATTTCGACCACCGTGTCCAGGTCCTTGGCTCCCTGCCACCCGAGGACGATCTTCTCGTTCTTAACGACTTCCTTGACTGTCACCGGGAACGAGTTTTTCTCATCGCCGGGATTATCGGCGAACGCCCAATAAACCGTCGTACCCTCGTTCAGCGGCCCGCTCGCGCCGCCGGTCGTGAAATATCCGCTAAGCTTTTGCGGATCTTGCACCGCACTGAACACTTCGGACACGGGTTTGAGTATCTTTGTCTGTACTTTGAAATTTAGTTCCATAGTCATTGGCTCCTTGTATGATTCCTAAAATATCTGCCGAAATTGGCTTATGCCCATTTACTAAGGCGCCGATTATATGTTATAGTTTTATAACATGTCAAGGAAAAAAACCGATGATCTGATCTACAAAGCATTGGCCGACGAGCGGCGGCGCGAGATCCTTGACCTGCTGAAGGACGAGCCGAGAACGACTGGTGATATTTGCGGACAGTTTGCCGAACTCGATAGATGCACGGTGATGCAGCACCTGGGCGTTCTGGAGAGGGCGGGATTGGTGATCGCCAAGAAGGAAGGCCGCGTCCGCTGGAATTATCTGGATGTCGCGCCGATTCGCGGTATCTATGATCGCTGGATAAATAAATATGCCTCACCGTCGGTCGAACTGCTGACACGTCTTAAGAACGATCTCGAAAATTGAAAACGCCCCGAACCGCTAAACGGCCGGGGCGCTCCCATCAAACCGGAATTTGCAGCCTACCCCTGCGGAATCGTCAGTTCCTGGCCCGGAAAGATCTTGTCCGGATCGTCGATCTTGTCGCGATTTGCTTCGAAGATCTGTTGCCAGCTTACGCCGTATTTCGAGCCGATCTTACTTAAGCTGTCGCCGGAGACGACCGTGTATGTGGTCGACCCGCCGCCAGCGGCACCGCCCGCTGACGTGATGTTCAGGACGAGGTCGCCCGAACGATAGTCCGGATCGATACGGTTATATTCGTCCCATAATTGTTGTTTTGCGGCATCATTCGGGGCAGTACCGTCGATATGAAGCACGCCGTCGGCTTCGCTGAGCGAAACGCTCGTTCCGTTCTGGTTCGCGAGGTCAATGAGTGTTTGATATTTTTCCTGTACAGACATTTTAATGATCCTCCTTGTTATTTAGCCTCGGCGAGTTGGTTGTCAACGCGATTGGGCTTCGCCTGGTTGGCGGCCATGACGCATTCACCTAGCTTGCCCTTTGGAACCGTCCCGCGCAGCGTTGCGACGCCGTTCATAACTTCGACGGTCGCTCCGGTACAGCCGGCTTTCTTGAATCCATCTTCGATCGCTGTTTTGATCATCGGGTCGGGTGCTGCCGGCGGCGGTGTCGGAAGCGGCTTGACCGTGAGATTATTCACGACCGATTTAACACCTTCAACCTTCGCTGACGTTTCCGCCTTTGTTTTTGTCGCCGCATCGGCCACTTCGCCGGTGAGGGTCGCAACGCCGTCCTTCACAGTAACTGTCGCTCCGGCGACATTATCCGCTCTCAGTTTGTCAGCAGCGGCCTTTTGTACGTCGGCGTCGCTTTTTCCGCCGCACGCACTAATGAACAGGGCCACGCCCAAAGTTAGGACTGTTAGAAATTTGATTTTCATTTTTCCTCCTGGATATTGTGACTAAATTAATTTCGAACCGGTTCGCTGATCGGTCTTAAACGGCAAGGTGGTCGATTTCAGCGCAATCTCCAAATCGGGAAGACTTGTTATGATCTGTCAAAATAATATTCTTATATCGATGCGTATTTTACAATGATTATTTTCAACGCTTAGGGAATTAGTTCATCGAATATACGGTGTGCGACATCATAGGAAGTGTCGCCGGGCTTGATCACAAAATGCCAGTCCGCAAGGCAGTAATCCTTTTGCCTTGAGATAAATAGCTCGCGTGCAGCCTCTTTGTCCTTTGCCAGCGGGCGTTCCTTTCGCGAACCGCAAATATTTCTCCAACAGTGATCGAAACTGGCTTCGAGCCAGATGCTCGTAAACCCGTGCGAACGGATCAGTTCCCGGTTTTCGGCTATCGTCCATGTGCCGCCGCCAAGCGACAAGATCCGCACTTCCTCGGAACTCAATATCCGCCGCAGCGTCACGGTTTCGATACGCCTGTACGCATCGATGCCGTCGGCCGCAATTATCTCGTGAATCTTACGGGCTTCTGCCTCTTCGATGGCCGTGTCCAGGTCGAGTTTGGGAAATTTGAGAAGATTTGACAGATGACGCGCGACACTAGATTTGCCGACACCCATGAAACCCGTAAGTGCAATATGCGGAATGGTCTCCATTTATCCCCTCTCGGCGATCTCACCCAAAACGTCGAAAAACCCGGGAAACGACACATCCACACACTCCGCTCCACGAATGACGGATTTGCCGTCAGTAAACAGGGCCGCCACCGCAAATGCCATGGCAATGCGATGATCACCGAATGAATCGAGCGCGGCCGGCCTCAGACGCGATCGCTCGACCCGCAGCCCGTCGGGAAATTCTTCTACGGACGCCCCCATTCGCCGGAGGTTGTCGACGACGGTCGCAATGCGGTCTGATTCCTTTACCCGAAGTTCGGCGGCATCACGGATCTCCAGCCCGCCGTCCGCCTGCGTGCCCAAAACTGCCAGGATCGGTACTTCATCTATAAGGTTCGCAATAATGTCCCCTGCGAGCCGTTTGCCGCCGGAGAGTTTCGAATTTCCCGTTATGCGGATATCGCCCGAAGGTTCATTTGACGCCGCCTGGGAATCGCTGAGCCGAATATTTGCACCGAATTCCCGAATGACGTCTATCGAGGCGGTGCGGGTCGGATTAAGCCCTACATTTAGGAGTGTTAGGTCCGAATTCGGAAGACATGCGGCCGCAACGGCGAAGAATGCCGCGGACGATACATCGCCTGGCACGTAAAGATCGCGTGCCGTCAATAGCGATTCACCGCTGACGGATGTGATCTTTCCCGTCTCAGTGTGCTCTTCGCGAACATCGACGCCGAACCATCGCAGCATCCGCTCCGTATGATCGCGCGTGGCGACGGGCTCCGTGACGGAGGTGATGCCGGATGCATTGAGGCCGGCGAGTAAAACGCAGGATTTTATCTGTGCGGATGCGACCTTTAACGTGTGATCGATCGCAGTCAATGGATTATTTCCTCTGATCGTGAGCGGCGCGCGGCCTTCGACCGAACGTATGGGGGCGCCCATTGCCGTTAGGGGTTCGATCACGCGTTTCATTGGACGGCTCCGCAGCGATTCGTCGCCGGTCATCACGCTCTCAAATCGCTGTCCCGCCAAAATTCCCGCCATCAGCCGCATTGTCGTGCCGCTGTTACCGCAGTCGAGCGGTGCTTCGGGCTTCTTGAGGCCCCTTTTGCCCACGCCGCGTATTTCTACGGACGTGCCGTTCCGGCTGACCGGAACACCGAGTGCCTCGAGACAGTCCAACGTCGAACCGCAATCCACGCTTGTGGCAAAATTCCTGATACGTGTCGTACCGTCAGCGATTGCCGCGAACATGGCGGCGCGATGCGATATGGATTTATCACCCGGCAACCGGACCGTTCCGGCGACTCGCGAAGAAAAAGGGATCTCCATTTAGCAATTCTAACTTGAAAATTCGATGTTTGTCTTGACAGCAAGTATATTGACCATTTAATTTACAATGAAAACATCGTGACAGAAACAAAAGAGCTTACACTTCCCAGCCGCTTGGAATCTGTGGAAGAAGCGGCACAGAACGCCGGAAAGATCGCAAAAAGCTGGGGATTTGGAGAGGATACTATTTCCGCCATCGACTTGGCCGTGCGCGAATCTGTAGCCAACGCCGTCAAACACGGCAATAAATTCGACGAAAACAAGCAGGTCAAAGTGACGTTTTCCCACGAATCGGGTGGTTTCGCGATCACAGTACGCGATTTCGGCAGCGGATTCGAAGTTGACGAGATCCCCGATCCGACAAATCCCGAAAACCTGCTCAAATCGAACGGCAGGGGAATTCTTTTCATGCGTTCATTTATGGACGAGGTCGAATGGTCGAACCCGCCCGGCGGCGGCATGATCGTCCGCATGCTTAAAAAGCAATAAAAGGTTTTCGTTACATAGACTTTTCCCGTTGGATTGGTCTAAAATCTGCTGTCAATCTTATTTACTATTCGAGGAGATAAAAATGTCTGATATTACAATTACCGAGCGCCAAGCCGGCGATGTTACGGTTTTGGACCTGGAGGGAAAGGTGACGATCGGCGAAGGCAGCGTCGCACTCCGTAACGCGATCCGCCGCTTGCTTGGCGAAGGCAAGACCAAGATCCTGCTGAATCTTGCCGGAGTAGGATATATCGATTCGAGCGGCATCGGCGAGCTCGTCTCGAGTTTTACCGCCGTAAATAAAGAAGGCGGGACACTTAAGCTGTTGAACCTGACCCAGAAGATCCAGGACCTGCTGGCAATCACGAAATTGCTGACTGTTTTCGATGTGTTCGATGTCGAGGCAGACGCTCTTGCCAGCTACAACTAAGTAGCAGGTGATCGGGATAGGATAACCGGAGGGATAAGGGAACGTGATTTTTACTTCCTTTATCCTTTTTTGTTATTTAATAGCATGCATCCATCGCTTTGCCCGATTCATCTTTATTTCAGGCAAAGAGAACGAGTTTCGCGGAGAAATTTCCCCTTCATTTATTTCCTTTGATTTTTTCGTGTTTCCTGTTTTCTTTGCCTATAAAAGATCCGCAGGAAGAGACTGTTTTCCCGGCGGCCCCGGCGAAATTATCGCCGCTACCTTCTGATGAAAAAACTAGTTTTACTGGCAGTGGTATTGTTTTCCGCGCTGCCCGCTTTTTCGCAAAACCAGCCAGCCGGTTTCGATCTGTCGAATTACGGCGTATCGATCGAACCGGACAAACGCCTGATAGCGGTGCTTGCGACGCTGGAGATGGCACGTGCTACGAATTCCGCGGGCGAAGAAGTTCCCGCCATTCGCACGCCGCTGTCGAAACAGGGCGAAGAATTCCGCGATCTGCTCCGCAGTGATTCTCTGATGCTGCCCGCGGACCTACGGCAGCGGATCTCGATGTTCGTTAATAATTACAAGCGTCGAAGGCCGTCGGCAACGGACGCCGAAATTGTCGCGCCGTACATTTCGATGGCATATTCGCTCACGCCTGCCCCTGAACTTGCCGATCCGGTCATCACGACGGACTTGCCGGGCGATCTGCTGGACGTGCTGGATTTTGCGCCGCTCGTGCGCGAATTCTACCGCCGCTCCACATTCGGGGCGAACGTCGCCGATTATCAGAAGGCCTATTTAAAGGCGACCGACGCAAAGCTGCGGCCTTCGGCTCGCGACATGGTCAGTGAGTTGCTGAATTATCTGCATACCCGCCCGCAAACGACATACATCGAACGGACCAAGACTCAGACGCAAAAGAGTAAACGGACGACGCTGGAACGCGTGGAATCGCGCGAGGTCGACCGCAGGTTCGTCATTGTACCGGAAATGCTCGCGCCTGCCGGCAACATTACTTTCCTTAACATCCGCGACGATTATTTTCTGATCGTGCCGCCGGAAACGGACCTGCGTTTTTCCGACGCGCGGCGTGCATTTCTGCAGTTCGTCGTCGATCCGCTTGTTCTGAATAATGCAAAGGACATTTCGACGATAAGTTCGGGCGTCAAGAGCCTACTGGATGAACGTCGCAAAACCGATCCCAGCATTTCTCCGGACATTTACAGGGCCGTCGCGCGGTCGCTTGCCGCTGCGGCCGATACCAAACAGCTCGAAAGCCTCCGCTCGAGGATCGCGACCGAACAGGCCCGTCAAAAGATCGACCGTGCGAAAACCGCGGAAGAAAAGGCCGCGGTCTCCGCGGAATTGAAACGATACAAAGAATCGCTCGCGGACGAAACGGCACTCCAGCTGTCGAACGATTACGAAAAAGGTGCGGTGCTCGTGTTCTATTTTGCGGACCAGTTGAAGGGAATGGAAGATTCCGGTTTCGACATCGCCGCGTCGCTTCGCGATATGATCCTGACGTTCGACGCATCGAAGGAAACCGGCCGTCTCGAACAATTTGCAGCGGCAAAGAATCGGGCACTCGCGGCCAGAAACGCCCGCAAGACCAATCCGGAGCCCGCGGCTATCATCGCTGAAAATCCCGTAACGACACGGCTGCTCGAGATTCAGAGGTCGATCGATGCGAAGAATTACTCGCAGGCGACTGCTGGCTTGCGCGACCTGCTCGAAAAGAACCCGGACGAACCGCGCGTGCTGTATAACCTCGGCCGCGTCGCAAGCCTGGAAGCGGAAAGCATCGATGACGCCGAACAGCAGAACAAAAAGCTGCTCGAGGCAAAACATTCTTACGACGAAGTCATCCGCATTGCCGCAAAACAGCGTGCCGCGAACAAGCCGGTAGACCCGGCGCTGGAATCACTGTCGTACGTCGCTCTCGCGAAATTTTATGAGTTTTACGACAACGACGATTACGCGGTCAAACTCTACGATGCCGCGATAAAGGTCGGCAATGTGACCGGCGGAGCGTATAACGAAGCGATCGCCGGCAAACAGCGGCTGCTGAAGGTGCAGAACTGATCGACAACCGGGACGGGAGAAGGCGACGTGACCGCTCCGCCTTCTCTATTCCTCCTGACATCTCCGTTTCACTAACTTCATGCCTTTCTTACTCGTCCGTCTTTTTGTCTTTCGTCCGCAATCTGCTAATTTTTAACTGATGCCAACAGATAACTTTCGCAGCGGCTACGTCGCCTTCATCGGACGGCCGAATGCAGGCAAATCTACACTCTTGAACCGGCTTGTGGGTGAAAAGATCGCCGCCGTCTCGAACAAGCCCCAGACGACGCGCCACCGCATTCAGGGAATCGTTACTCGTCCCGAGGGCCAGATCGTTTTCGTCGATACGCCCGGCGTTCACAAGCCCGGGTATCTGCTGAATCGGCGTATGATGGCGGCCGTCCACGACGCTATTCTGGCTGTGGACCTGATCGTGTTGATGCGCGACGCGAGCGTTTCGACCGGAAATGGCGACAGGTTCGTCCTCGACCTCGTTAAAAAAGCGGAAAAACCCGCGGTACTCGTCCTTAACAAGATAGATAAGGTCAAGGACAAGAATAACTTGCTGCCGCTGATCGACTTTTATTCGAAAGAATACGACTTCGCCGAAATCGTCCCCGTTTCTGCATTAAAGGGTCACGCGATCGACAACCTTCTGAGCCAGATCATCAAACATCTTCCTGAAGGCGAACCGATCTTCGGCGAGGACGAAATGACCGATCAGCCGATGCGCGTTCTGGTCGCGGAAATGGTGCGGGAAAAGATCCTTGCGACCACGGGCGAAGAGATACCGTACGTCACAGCCGTGGTAACCGAACTGTATGACGAATCCGATCCGAACGTCGTCAAGATCTATTGTGCGATTTACGTGGAACGTTCGTCACAGAAGAGCATAATCATCGGTAAACAGGGCGCGCGGATACGCGACATCGGTACCAAGGCCCGTATCGACATTGAAAATCTGATCGGCAAACAGGTGTTTCTTAAGCTTTTTGTTAAGGTCGTGGAAGATTGGCGTAACCGTGAACGCGACCTCGACGAGATCGGCATCAGGGAATAATAATGACAGACCAGACAAATCAGACTTGGTACGCGCTGCAGATCACCACGGTACCGGCCGCGGCCGAGGCGCTCGAATTCGCATTTAACGAACTGGATTCCATCGGAACCGAGATAAATCATCTTCGCCGAAGATCCGACGAGAATGTCACCGTGATCGGCTATTTTTACGAGGTACTGGATGACCAGACTCGCGAAGAAACGGTCGAATCCGCTCTGCACGCCTATGGCTTCGGTCCCGATGCGATCAAGGACACCGAATGGCGAAAGATCGGTTATACCGATTGGCTATACGATTGGAAAAAGCACTGGAAGCCGACGGAGATAGGTGGATTTATCGTATCGCCGCCATGGGAAGATCCGGCAGCAGACGGCAAGACCATCATCACCATCGAGCCGAACATGGCGTTCGGCACCGGAACGCACGCGACGACACAGCTCTGTCTTATGGCCGTCGAAGAAAATCTGCGACCCGGCGATTCGTTCCTTGACGTCGGTACCGGGACGGGCATTCTAGCGATCGGCGCCGCAAAACTCATGGGGGAGGATATCGGGCGGCTCGTGGGCTGCGACACTGACGAAAATTCGGTGACGATCGCACGCGAAAACGCCGAAGCGAACGGCGTCGCTGACAGGATAGAATTTTATGTCGGGTCGATCACGCCGGACCTGCCCATGTTCGATTTCGTGTGCGCGAATTTGACGATCGATGTCATAGTGCCGCTGCTGCCTCTGCTGCTGGAAAAGACCGGACGGACGCTGCTGCTGTCGGGGATACTGCAGGAGCAGGAAGATGAGATCATAGCGGAGCTTGAGAAATTTGGGGTCACCGAACCGACCGTCAATCATTCCGGCGAATGGATCTCGGTTGTCGTGAACAAGGCGAATTAGTTGTCCTTTGGCGGCGGCGATGCGAGCGGTATATCACCGTCATCGGTTATCGTGATCAGCGGCACCCGCGGTTTCGGCTTTGTGCGGCCCGCTGCGGAACGCAGGATCGGCGGCAGTTTCGGTGACGCTATTCGCTGCCCGGACAGCGGCTCAGTACGTTTCAGGATCGCACCGCCGCGGCCGGCTATCCAGACCTGTGACCCGCCCCGGTACGCGATCGCCTGAAGTGCCTTCCCAGTGATATTTGGTTGACGCTCCCAGGTTCGCCCGCCGTCGTCCGTGATCAAAAACAACCCGGAATCGCCCGCCGCGACAGCGTTCTGTTTACCGTAAGCTAAAACCGTGTAAAGATTAGCCTGCGACGGCGACTCCTGGTCGACCCACGTCGCACCGCCGTCGGTAGAGCGCAGGATGACGCCGCCGGCACCGACCGCAAATCCGTTCGATTCGTCGGAAAAGCTTACAGCGTAAAGATTTTCGCGGACATTAGCCGCAACCCGCTGCCACGTAGCGCCGGCGTCCGTGGTCCGAAGAATAGTTCCGCGGTCGCCGACGATCACGCCGGTCGCTGCATTCAGGAACTTAACGTCCTCGAGCCAGTTCGCAGCGCCCGAGGCTACGCGTTCCCAGTAAGCACCGGCCGTTTCGCTGCGGAGTATTGTGCCGCCCGCGCCGACAGCAAACCCAACCTTGTCATCAATAAAATGAATCCCGAACAGATCCTCGGTAACGCCCGAAATGCCTTTGCCCCAACTTGCGCCTCCATTATGCGTCCGCAGGATCGTGCCGCCGTCACCCGCGACCCAGCCCTTCATTCCGTCGATGAACGATATAGAATTGAGATTCTTGTCCGTTCCGGTCATGACCGGCATCCATTCGCGGCCGCCGTCGTTCGTCAGCCATATGCGCCCGCGCGATCCGGCCGAAACCCCGAGATCGTCCGTGAAAAATACGATATCGTTTATGTCTTCACGACCGCCGTTCGAAAGCCGCTGCCAACTGTATCCGCCGTCATCCGTCCGCACGATCAGCCCGCTCTCGCCTACTGCCCAACCCGTATAATTGTTCGCGTAATAGATCGAAACAAGCCGCGGGGCCGTCCGTACATTGAACGGGAGCCATGTGGTTCCTCCGTCACCCGTCAGCCAGATCATGCCATTCGAATCGGTCATGGAACCCGACCTCTCATCGGAAAATGACACGGCCAGAAAATCCGCACGGGTAAATACATTCACCCGCGTCCACGTTTCCCCGCCGTCATCCGAACGCGCGACACAGCCGACATAACCCACGGCCACGATCGTCTTCGGCGACAAGTACGCGATGCCCGCAACAAGCGAACCACCGCACGGGCTTCGCAATGCCCACGAAGTACCGCCATCGGCCGTGGTCAGCACGACGCCGTTCGTACCGGCGATCGCCGCCGTATCCGGGTCGTATGCGGATATTTTCAAAAGGTGTTCGTTCGTTCCCGATGTCTGTTCCGCCCAGGCTTCGCCGCCGTTGGACGTTTTCAATATGCGGCCGTACGTCCCGATCGCCCAGCCCGTAAGCATCTCCGGTCCCGTGAACGTCAGCCCATATAAATGGTCGCGGACGCCTGTCCGCACCGGGCGCCAGTTGCCGCCTTTGTCATCGGTCCTCAGGATCGTTCCGCGTGATCCGACAATGACCGCGTCCTTTTTTCCGCGCACGAATACACTCGACAGCGTGCCGTCGGCGGGCGAATATTGTTTCTCCCAACGAAATCCGCCGTTCTCGGTCCGCAGTATCGTGCTGTCCGATCCGACCGCGAACCCGAGCTCGCGGTCCTTTGCGAAATGTATGGAATAAAGCGGATTTCCCTGCGGCAGCGGATTTTGCCACGCCCACCCGAGCGCTCCGCGCGGCTGTGCGGATACGGCGGCGGATCCGGTCAGGACCAGGAAAATAACGAGAATTCTTCGCATCAGATCTCTTTCACGCCAATATCGGCAACCGCTTCCTCGAGCATTGTCTCGTCCACGCGGCCAAGCGCGGCAGTCTTCCGCGCCAAAGTGTCGGCGACCTCCTGGATCTCGTGGCCGGCGTGCCCCTTCGTCCATTCCCACGTTATCTGATGTTTTGCGGCCGCCTGTTCCAGCCGTTCCCACCATTCGTGGTTGGTCTTTTTCCGGAAATTGCCGGTCATCGTCTCTACTACATAGCGCGAATCCGATAAAAGTTTTACTTTGCAAGGCTCCTTAAGGTTTTTAAGCCCTATCCACGCCGCCGCGATCTCCGCCTGCTGGTTCGTGGCGTTGCCCAAATATTCCGCGAATCCTCGCCAGTGTCCACGGTAACCCAGCACCGCGACAGCCGCCGCGCGCATGTTTCCCTTTCCGTTCCCTAGGCTCGAGCCGTCGCAGACGATCGTGACATGTTTCATTCAGTTTTTCCGCCGTCCCTTTCAACCGTCACGACATTATCCACGTATCCTTCGAACGTGTCGTCATGCGAGATTACAAAAAGCTGGTCAAAATGTTTTATCTGGCTTATCTGCTGCGCCAGGTTTTCGCGGCGTTCGGCGTCCATGTTCGTCGTCGGCTCGTCAAAAAAGGCGATCCGTATGTCCGAAAGCTGTTTCAGCAGCGCCAGTCTAACCGACAGTGCCGCCGCCATCTGTTCGCCGCCGGACAAGTTAGAGAACGGGCGTTCGTGGCCTTGTTCTTCGATGGCTATCCCATAATCGTCCGTCCATTTCAGTGACTTTTTCGCATCGCCGCAGATCTCACGAAACAACTGATTTGCTTCGAGCGATACGTGATAGACGTAATTTCGCGCAACGCGCGGTGCCGCGTCCTTCAACGTGTCGCGGATAAACGCCGTTAGCTCGGCGACCTTTTCCAGCTTTTCCTTTTCGAGATACTCGCCGGCCATTGCTTTGCGTATCTCCGCCAGCCGTTCCAGTTCCGCCGCTAGCTGCTCCTGCCTTTGTTTTACTCCCGCAAGTGTCGTCCGTGTTTCGACCTGCCGTTTTTCGGATTCGTTAAGTTCTGCTTTTAGCTTCGCGTGTTCGTCTCGATCATAGCCGCCCGCGGCTGCTTTCAGCTCTGTGTCCGCTTTTTCGAGGTTCGCCGAGATCTCGGCCAGAATGCGATTTAATTCTTCAAGTTCGGATCGCCGCGGTTCGAGCGTTTTCGCTGTCTCTTCGTTCGCGACAAATTTCCTGTGGTCTTCGGCGGCGGCATCGCGGGCGGCGGTCGTTTCGGCCCACCGCCGGTCCAGATCCATATATATTTCGAGCTGCTCCACTTTTATCTGCCGCTCGCTTTCAAGCCGTTCGAGGTTAGCGTCGACATTCGACAATTGCTGGCGAAACTCGGCCTCGCGCGCCGCTTCCGTTTCGAACAGCCTTATCTTTGCTTTGGGATTGTCGAGCGCGTTCAGCTTCGTTTCGGCTGTGGCGAGCTCGGCTTCGGCAGCCGCAAGGCCGTCAGCGGGCTGCTGTAAGGCTGCCATCTCGGCTTTAAGCCGTTCGCCCTCTTCGCGTATCTCTTCCGCCCGCGACCGCAGCGTCACGAGCGCCTGCGTGTATTTCGCCGCTTCCATCGATGCGCGAAGCGACAACGTGATCGTCTGTTGCTCGGCCTCGAGTCCGGTTATTTCCGAACGCACCTCGGTGAATTGGCTGGAAACAAAGGATTCGAGCGTCTCGCCTTCTTTGAGATTAAGGCATTTTTGCGAAAGGATCGGGCACAGGCCGTTTTGGATCTCTTTCTGAAACTTTTCGTCACGCTCGAGGGCCGCCTGCAGCGAAGCGAGCTTTTTGACGACGTCCGACTGCCGCGCTTGCAGCTCTTCGATGCTGCCATTGCTCGAAGCCTTCGATTCGGTCTCGCGGATCTGCGCTTGGTTCGAAGCGTAGCTTTCACGCAGCCGCTGAACCTTTTCCGCCAAGCTTCCAACCTGGCCGGCCGCCGCCTTTGCCGCCGCGAATTTGTCGCGAAGATCGATCACGGCTGATTCGAGTTCGTTTTGCTCGGCGGCTTTCGGCTGCAGAGCCTCGATCGCGCGGTGCGCCTTCAATGCGTTTTCCAGCGAATCGTTAATACGCTTGCGGTCGGAATTGATCTGGACTACCGCTGCTTCGGTGTCCGAAAGCTCCCTTCGCAGTTTGTCCCGCTCGCCGCGTTCACGGTCGAGTTCGGCGAGCCGGGCGACGGCTGCGGAATGGCTCTCATATCCCGCACGGGCCGCTTCGACGACGCTCGCCGCCTGTGTTGCCTGTTCGACCTCGTTAAGTTTCTGCCGGACAAGGATCTCATTTCGTTCCTTGTCCGCCGCGATACGGTCGAATGCCGCCTGCAGTTCGCGAAGCCTCTTTTCCGCCGCATCCATCTCTCCGGCCTTGGCTGCAAGGTTTTCGATCTCAGCCGTGATCTTAAATAGCTTTTGTTCAAGCTCCGCGGCCTGCTTCGCAAAGCCCTCGTGTTCCTCTCGAAGGCGGTCGTATTGCTGCAATTGCCCTTCGGACCGCGCTATGCGTTCGCGGACGGCCGCGATCGAATTTTCGACATGACGCACGGTCTCACGTAGCTTTTCCGCACCCTGCCTGTATTCTTCGACCTTCAACAGCTTGTCGAAGGCCTTTTTTCTTTCGGTCGCGCTCTCCAGAAATATCGCCGTGAACGTTCCCTGCGGGACGCCTATCGCGCGGCGAAACAGTGTTTCAAGGTCCGTTCCCGCTTCGACGCCGAGGTGCTGCCACAGAAACCGTGTTACCTCTTCCTTCTTCTCGGCTATACGCGATCTAAGCCGCGGGTCGTACACGTAATATCCGGTCCCTGTATCGCGATAAACTGTGTATTCGCGCTCGTCAAGGCCGCTTTCGAACGTTACGCGGACCACGCCCTTCTTTGCTCCGCGGCGTACAAAATCGTCCTTTTTATAATCGAGAAGGTCGAACAGCGTCCAGGCAACAGCCTCGATAAGAGTGGTCTTTCCCGCGCCGTTCTCGCCCGTAATGGCGGTCGTGCCGTGTGAGAATTCGAATTTTGAATCGATGTGGGATTTGACGTCCTCAAGCTCGATCTTGGTAATGCGCATAGGTTCGACAGCTTGGCTATTCTTTTGATTTTAGAATAATTCCGGCCAAAGCTGAAACGTCTGACGCGGCACCGCATCGCCGATTTCAAATTTCGCGGGGTTATGCAAGAATGATTCAGCCGGGGCCGCCTTGCTCCGCCGTTAGCCTATGAAATTCCTGCCTGGTGATATTATTATCGCGGTGCTTCAGAACCCGCGTGAAAAGCTTTTGGGCGTGCTCCAGGATATATCGCCGGCGGGGATTTCGCTGCGCGGCATCGATCTGGATTATTTTGACGATTGGAGCCGGGCGATCGCCGCGGGCGAGCCCTATCTGCCGATGACCGACAGTTTCTATCCGATGTGGCGTGTTGAACGAATTTCGCGCGATGTCGCAACTGACGAAATACCGTCGATGTCCGAACAATTCGAACAACGCACGAATCTGAGGTTTGAGGACCTCTAAACTATTGGGCCTTGATTAGGATCGCGCCGCTTGCGGTGGTCAGGTTCAGTTTCGAATCGCCTTCACCCATCTGCGCCGTAACGCTCTTTCCCGCACTCGAAACGTTTTCAGTCAACGTTTTCAAAGGGAGACTGGAATTGAAACTGCCGAAGCCGTACGCAGCGCTTACCATCACTGACGAATCCTTCGGGATCCCAAGGGTCACCGCGCCGCTTGTCGTGCCGAAACTATAGATCCCGCCGGTTGAAAGGCCTCCATTAAACAAAACCTGGCCGGTTATCGAATAGACCTCTATCTGGCGATAATCCAGCTTTTCCAGCATTATCGCGCCGCTCGTCGATTTTGCTTTGAAAGTGTCACCCACCTGTCCCGGAGCCGCATCAAAGACGATAATGTTACCGGTCGCGCTGTCGAGAGCGATCGGGCCTTCCGAACGTTCGACAATGATGTCGCCCTCGTATGTCGCCGCTGAAACGCCTTCGCTGATGTTGCGCACCGAAATATCGCCGCCGGCATTTTTTATATCCACTCTTCGAACGGATTCGATGCGTGTTTTTGTTTCTCGACCCTTTATACCGATGGTCGCTCCCGTCGGGACGTCGATCTCGATACTATCGCCGCTAAGGCATTCGTTGTGCACTCCGGGCTTCGTTTTATCGGGGGCAAACCCCAGAACATTGATCCAGACAGGGCTCTGTGTCTGCCGGCTCTGCTGCAGGACCTTGAATCCGACGCCGCTGCCGTTTTTTACGAACACGCGGACCTCGTTCCGCTCCCAGCCGGAGATCTTTACGTCACCTTCGGTGACACAAAGCGAAAGGTTCACCCTCGGATCCGTCTGAATACGCTTTTCGACGGTTTCACGCGGGAATACACTCACCGCTGTCGGCGGAACTCTTGGGGGAAGCGGACGCTCAGCCGGCCGCGGTCGCGGCGTCTGTGCCGACGCACCTGTCGCCGCGGAAATTGTCAACAGCAGCGTGGCCATTAGCCCTATGAGTTTTACTTTTCCGGTAATCATCCAATTGGTTGAATAGCTTATTTCAGGCTCGCGATCAGCTCCTCACGCTGTGAAACAGAATTTAACAGGTCGATCTTATTTTGGTAGGACGAATAAAGCACCTGCTTCGCTGGTTCGTTCTTCGGGTTCTTGCGGACTTCGGCACGCATCCTCGAGATAGCGTCGTTCACGACGGCCATATCACGCTCGAACGCTACACGCTCGGACGGCCGCATCAGTTCATCCTTTCGGCCCTGCATATTCTCCGACATCATGGCGATCGTCTTCACGTAACTTTCTTCACCGGGCAGAAACGCCGGCACGGCGTTGATCGCCGCCGGAACCGCACGCGTCGCCTTCGCGGCAGGACGCGAAGAGCGGTAAACAGCCCGAACGGCAGTATATGCAGGCGAACGCCTAACCGGCTCGGTGTAAATTTCAGTTTCAGCCGCCCGATCGTTTACGGGCTCCGCGGCCTCGACCGCCGGGACAGCCGGTTCATCGATACGGTCCGGGATCGGAGCCGTGTTTACCGCTACAAGTGCGGGCCCGTCCACCGCCGGCGCCTCCGGCCTTGATATCCACACCGCAGAAATTATCCCGAAAACCAGCAGCACTGCCGCTGCGGTCGCAAATGAAGGCACTGCCAGATTCGCCAGAATGAACGACCTCACCTTTTGGAGGAACGGCGTGCGTTCTCGTTCAACGGTGATCGATTCGTTTATTTTGCCCCACAGACGCTGCGTCGGGACCAATGTGTTCATTTCACGGTCGAGCGCCGCGAAGACCATCGCGTTCTCTTCGTCCGATTCGGCCAGCAGCATGGCGCAAGCATCGCAATCCGCCACGTGATTCGTTACCCTGATCGACATTTGCGGCTCGAGCTCGCCGTCGAGAAAGGCCTGAATTGTACCGATATCAACACATTTTCCGTTCATAACACATCCTTCCCGATCTTGCCGTAATGGCGAGAGAATTCCTGCCGGGCACGAGCAACAAACGTTCCGATGCTCGTTTCGTTCAGCGAAAGACTGGCCGCGATCTCTTTATACGACATGCCTTGCTGTTTCAAGATCAGGCAGCTCCGAAGCGGTTCCTTTATTTTATTCAGAGCCCGGTAGATCTCATTTAAACCGGTCTGCTCTTCATAATCCGTTTCAACCGAAAACACGGAGCTTTCCACTGTCTCTTTGACGTAATTTTCATCCCGCGTGTTCGCCCTGATATTACCCCGAAGCGTATTTCGAGCAACATTTAAGGCAACGCGGATCAGCCACGGACGAAGCATTTCCGCATCGGCGATCGAATCCATGTGGTTGTAAAGCCGCAGGAACACCTCCTGCGTCACGTCCTCGGCCAGGCCGGGATCGCGCACGACGGACCGCGCGGTGCGAAACACCGTTCTGTGATGCAGCGTAAAAGCCTCATCAAATTCGATCTTCTCCTTAGCTAACGCCGCTGTCTGCTCGGACATTATGTCCACAAAAATTTCCGTGCCTTCGCTCATTTTCAGCATCACAAAAATGCTCGTCACTAAGAATACACCGCAACCGCCTTGTTTGTGACAGTTTTTACTATTCTCCTAATGGCTTTTAGCGTTGAGCGGTCCCGCAAACGCTCCAAACAATTTCCGATCCCGCCTTTTGCCGGCTCAATATCCGATAAACACCAGCCGGTCGCCCGTATCCGCGTTGAATTTCGCCGTGTTCTGCGTCGTCACGACGAACGAATGGCTGTCGGAGCTCTGGTCCACGATGTCGATGAAACGCCTTTCGGTTTCACCTGCGGCTTCCGGCCTTACAAATGTCGGCTCGACCAACGCAAGCTGTTTCAGGCATTCATGCAGATGGCGTGCTCCGATGCCGTAATCGCTTTCCTTACTATCGATCACCAGCCTGATCTCAGCCTGCTCATCGGTAAAATGGCTGATAAGCGACGCTGCGAGTTCGACGCCGCGCTCGAACCGTTCGGATAACACAAAACCCTCTTCGCGCTGTTCCGCTTCGATCCGCTCACGCAGAGTTGCTTTCTTCTCAGCGCCTTCGGGAACGCGGGTGTCGAAAAATACGGTTATACGCTTGTCGTCCTCAGCGGAAAACTCTCGGACGGTCAGTTGCTGTGAACGCGCGGTCGCCTTCCAATCGACGCGGCGAAGGTCGTCGTTCGGCCTGTAATCGCGCAACGCCAGCAAGTCTTGCCCGAGCCCGCGTTTATTAGCGACGATCTTTCCGGCCTCGAGCGGCATGTCGTCCAATTCATTATCGATCGGTTCGACCTTCGGAAAGACGATCAGCTCCGTCTCACGCGCCGTCAACCGCCTTCGATGCCTGAAAAATCCGAACGGGAACCTAGTCGAAAGCTCGAAATCCTTTATAACGAAACGTCCGCGCCGCCGAAAAATGTGATCCGTCTTGTTTTCAGCTGTCGTTCGCCGCGGAACGTGCACGAAATACGACAGCGTTCGCCTGACGACCGGCGGCCGCGACAGGCGTTCGGCGATCCATTTCGGCAGTATCTTTTCCAGGTCGTCCGCCGCGACGCTGCGCTCGCGCTCGCGTCCGCGAACCTCAGCGACCACCGAATAGCTGGGGAATATGCGTTTGCGGTTATTTAGGCTGACCAGAATTGGGGTTTCCTGCCCGGCATAGATCGTCTCGGGGAAACGCATTTTGACGTCTAGCTTTTTTAAAACGAAGCTTCCCGCAAAAAACCCCACGAGCATGGCCGCCGACAGGAACGACAGCACCAGGAACAGAAGATTGTTGCCCGTATTCCACGCCGAAAACCCGACCACGGCTATCAGCCCCAGTACGATCGCACCACCCGCGGTGAATTCGAACGGAAGGTTCATCTGCGAAGCTTCCTTGCCCGCGTTCTTCGCCAGCGGTGGTACGACAAAGATCAATATCAACAGCACGAACAGCAGGGATATCACCGCCGCCGTGCCCGCCAGCCTCGGGTTTCCCGAACGATGCGCATACAGCGTCAGCACCGACAACCCAATGCCGCCCACGACCACCGCAATGCCCAAAAAAGCATTGCGCAGGTCGCGAAGCGAAAAAAGCTGGCTGAGCGTCCGTATATTCACGGTCAAATCATAGCCTATCCAGCCTGGCAATGTAACGCTGTAAGAATCACACGATCGCTACATTACAGATGGCCTTGAATCAGCCCGACCGGTCAAAAGCTACTATCTGTGGTCTGTTCGAAAATGGGTATTAACCTCGCGACCTATTGATCACGGTTCGTAGATCCGAATAGTCTTCGTCGCCGCTATACCGGCACTGCGATCTTTTGCAGGATTTCGTTAAGGACCTGTTCTGCTTCGCGGGTGCGTTGGCGAATGCCGGATGTGCGGGAATTTACGATGATGCGGTGGGCAAAGCACGGCACCACAAGGCGTTTGATATCGTCCGCGATGCAGTAATCGCGGCCTTCGATCAGGGCAAGTGCCTGCGCCGAGCGGAATAATGCGAGTGCACCGCGAGGGCTGATCCCGAGCTCGAGCGATTCGCTCCGCCGCGTTGCATCGACGATCTTCAGCAAATAATCAAGCAGAGCGTCATCCACACGGACCTCGGCGACCATATCCTGCAATTCGACGACCTCGTCCTCCGTCATTACGGGCCGCACGTAGTCGAGCGGGTTTACCGTTTCGCGGTCGCGAAGTATCTTTCGTTCGTCCGCCGGATCCGGATAGCCGATATGCAGCCGCAGCATAAACCGGTCGAGCTGCGATTCGGGCAGCGGATAGGTGCCGTGATGTTCGGCGGGGTTCTGTGTCGCCACGACCATGAACGGCCGCGGCAGCCTACGCGAGATCCCCTCGACCGTAACCTGCTCTTCCGCCATGGCTTCGAGCAGCGCGGACTGGGTTTTCGGCGTAGCACGGTTTATCTCGTCCGCAAGCACGATGTTCGAGAATATCGGCCCCGGCTTCCATTCGAAATCGCCGTTCTGCTGATTGAACACCGAAAGCCCAATGACATCCGACGGCAAAAGGTCCGATGTGAACTGAATACGCTGAAACGACAACTCCAGGGCGCGCGACAGCGCATTGGCCAACGTCGTCTTCCCGATACCAGGAACGTCCTCGATCAGCAGGTGCCCTTTTGCCAACAGCGCGACCAGGGCGTACTTCACCGTCTCCGGCTTGCCCTTTATCACCCGTTCGATCGCCGCCTGCAGGCTGCGGATCTTTTCGGCGGCATTGATGCCGGCCCTCGCCTCGGCGGATGCGGGCGCCTGTGCGGGGCTTTCGGTCGTGATCCAGTCTCTCATCATCTTTCTCTGATGCAGGTAACGCCAAATGCGTTCATCCGAACTATTTTACAGGATTTTACCGGTCTGCTGCATCTAATAATTCCAAACGGCCGCGAAATCGCATTTAACAGCCGCGATTTGCATTGCGCTACCGAAAACGTCTAAACTTTTGAAACTTATCCGTTTATTTTTCGTGAAGTTTACCGGAGATAGTTTCACCGTACCAAATATGAAGAATTTACGAAATCGCCTTAAAGATCAGCGCGGATTTAATCTGATCGAGCTGATGATCGTTATTGCCATCATCGGCCTGCTGATCGGCGTCGGCAGCTACGCCTGGAGCTCCATGATCAAGAGCGGCAACGAAACGGCCGCCGCACAATCGCTGGAAAAACTCCGGACGCTGCAGGCACAATACGCCGCAAAGCACCGCGGAAACTTCGCTTCGTTTGACGAATTGGTCAACACGGGCGTTCTCGACGAAAGGTTCAAGGGCGAACGCCCCGTGGTAAACGGTTATATTTACACCCTATCCGTCGAGGCAGCATCTGGCGCGCGGCCCGCATTCTATTCCGTGACCGCCGACCCGCAGGTTTCGGAAGGCGTCACGGCGACCGGCAGCCGGCACTTTTATACCGATTCGTCCCTCGGCACCATCTGGGCGACCGACGAAAACCGCCCCGCAAAAGCGGACGACCCGTCGATCTAGGTTCACAAACGCCGGAAACAACCGGCATATTCAGATCTTCGCCGACTTAGCTCAGTGGTAGAGCACTCGCTTCACACGCGATAGGTCAGAAGTTCAAATCTTCTAGTCGGCACCAATATTAATGGGCAGCCTCGTTCATTCGAAGCTGCCCTTTTTTGTTTGCTTGCCCGTCACTTGATCAGGCTAATTCGATATCGATCTCGCGTCCGGCGTACATTAACGCGAAGCCGGGTTTTTTGCCGCCGCGTTTGTCGTCGTTTTTCGGCGGCTTTTCGTCGCGCGGTTTTTTGTTCTCCGGGTTGATCTGCGGCGGATTCTTCGGTGGTTTCTTATCGTCATTGCCCTTTTGCGCCGATACGCCGAGTGAGGCGCAAACGATCAACGCAAACGTGAATAAAAATTTGTTAAAGTTCTTCATTTCCTCGGGTGTCCCTCTCACTTTCCTTCTTGATCCACGCACGGGGGAAAGACGGAAGGTGCGTCCGCTATCTCTTACGCAAACGCGATGCCAAACTCTAATATATCCCCAATCACCTTATTAATCGATAAAATCCTTATAAAACTTAGACTTTTTCGTTTACAATTCTTTACGTTTTCCGTTACCGCCATACGAAAAGGTGAATCACGAATGTCAAAATGGTCAGAACGCTCGCCTTTCAGCCATTATTTTGACCGCTCATTCGGGCTTTCGACAATCGCCCGAACAAGTTGTAAATTATTCAGATGAAAAAACTTCTATTGGGTTCGCTGATAATATTCGCCGCCGCGATCGTGTCCGCCGGACAGGCTCGGCAAACGGAGAATACCATTAAGCTGGCCCCCGGGCAAAAAAGCGAAAAGGCTTCGATCGCTGACATGGCATGGCTGGCAGGAACCTGGACCGGCGAAGGCTTCGGCAGCGAAGCCGAAGAGACCTGGAACAAGCCAAAAGGCGGCGTCATGATCGGCATGTTTCGTCTGACAAAGGACGAAAAGCCCGTATTTTACGAGTTCATGACGCTCGAAGAGACCGACGGCTCGCTTGTAATGCGAGTAAAACACTTCCACGGCAACCTCGTCGCTTGGGAAGAAAGGGAAAAGACCGTCGATTTCAAGTTTGTTAAGAAAGACAAGAACCGCCTTTATTTCGAGGGGCTTACGTTCGAGGTTGCCGGACCCGACGCTGTGACGCTCTATCTTGCAATGTCCGGCAAAAACGGTTCCGTGTCAGAAGAAACCTTTCGGTACACACGCGTTAAGTAATGAATTCCGACCGGCTTAGATCCATTCTTGTCTTGATTGCCACCGTCGGCATGATCGCATTCAATTTCCTGGGCTCGACCGGCCGCCTTAACGGAGCGACCGTTTCCCAGGTCTCGGCCCGTTACCCAACGCTGATCACGCCCGCTGGCTACGCGTTCTCGATCTGGACATTCATATATGCCGGCATGATAGCGTTTACGGTCTATCAACTGCTTCCGGACAATCTTGAACGGTTTCGCCGCGTCCGCACGCCGTATATCCTTAGCTGCCTTCTCAACTGCGTTTGGATATACGTTTGGGTCGGCGACATGATCACCGCATCATTTATCGTCATTCTGCTGCTCGCCGCTGTATTGTTGTATATCAATATTCTGCTGAAACGCGACGCGTCAGCCAGCGAATACTGGTTCGCACGCGGCCCCTTCGGGCTGTATTTCGGCTGGATAACCGCGGCGACGATCGTCAATTTCACGGTGTGGCTGGTCGCTGCCGGCCATCTCGCTCGGGGAACGGCGGCTGAATCGGGCAATAACTGGCTTGGTCCGCTACTGATCCTGGCCGCGGCACTGATCGGCGTGGCCGTCCGCATAGGTCTCGGAAACTACTTCTTTCCACTCGCGATCGCGTGGGCTTTGACGGCTATCGCTATCGAACAGACGGCGCAGACGCTAGTGATAGCCGCGGCCGCGGCCGGCGTCGTAATGAGCCTCGTCGCGGCGCTCAGCTTCGTGGTAAATCTGCCGTCCCACCGCGATGTTTACGATAACGAATGAACTCAGGGAAGGTCTGCGTCACCGTTTGTGCGGCGACCGCCGACGAATTCAACGAAAAGATCAAAACCGCCTCCGGCCTCGCGGACCTGACCGAACTGCGGTTCGACTGCCTCGACGAAAATGAATTCGAACGCATAGAAATTCCCTTCAACGAAAATTTTATTCAAACTTTTCGCCCCGCGGATCAGGGCGGCGCCCGAAAACTCAATATCGAAGACCGCCGTGATTTCTGGAATACGACCGGCGATTTCTGCGGCGCCGACCTCGAAGAGGACGTCGTCGAAAACGCTCTTTTTCGCGGCTTCCGCCCGAAGATCTGTTCGTTCCACGATTTTTCCGGCGTGCCCGCCGATCTCCCCGAGATCTTCGAACGCCTCGCTGCGACCGGCTGCGACGTGGTCAAACTTGCCGTCCGCGCCGACGATGCCGTTGATTCGATAGCTGTCTGGAACCTCCTCGATCTCGCTCATTCGCGCGGCGTCGCGGTCATTCCGATCGCGATGGGCGAATCCGGAAAATGGACACGCATTCTCGGCCTGGCGCACGGCGCCTATTTGACCTATGCCTCACTCGAAACAGGCAGTGAAACCGCTCCCGGGCAGATCTCCGTCCGCGACATGATCGACGTTTACCGCGTCAAAGAGCTCGACCGCGACACCCACATTTACGGCATCATAGGCGGCGGCACGTCACATTCGATGTCGCCCTATATCCACAATGCCGTTTTCCGCGAAAATGCCGAAAACGCCGTCTTCGTCCCTTTCCAGGGTTCGGACGTCGACGCTTTCTTTCGACGGTTCGTCAACCCCGAAACGCGCGAGGTCGATCTCGACCTTCGTGGATTTGCCGTCACGATCCCGCATAAACAGGCCGTCATTCCGCACCTAGACGAAATAGACGACACAGCTGCGGCCGTCGGCGCCGTCAATACGATCCGGATCGACGGCGGCAAGCTCTACGGCTCGAACACCGACGCGGCCGGATTCATCGCGCCGCTGCTGCGGCGTCTCAAGGACCTGAACGGAGCGAACGTCGCCGTCATCGGCGCCGGCGGAGCTGCGCGGGCATGCGTTCATGCACTTTTACGCGAAGGTGCAGGGGTCACCGTCTTTGCACGCGATCCGCAAAAAGCCGAAGCCCTCGCCGCCGAATTCGGCGCGCGATCCGCCGTCCTTCCTGATTTGGCCGAATTGCCGGGAAGATCATTCTCTGAATTCGACATTCTCGTTAACGCCACACCGCTCGGGATGTCCGGCAAGGCCGAAGGCAAAACGCCCGCACAGGCCCGTCATCTCGCCGGGCTAAAGCTCGTTTACGACCTGATCTATACGCCGCTCGAAACGCCGCTGCTGATCGAGGCCGCCGCAGCGGGAGTGGAAACGCTCGGCGGACTCGAAATGCTAATCGCGCAGGCTGCCGAACAGCAATTCATCTGGACCGGCCGGCGGCCGTCACCGGAATTAATGCACCGCGCCGCCATCGAACGCCTTTTTCGAAAAAATTAGCTTTTCCCGCCTGACATTGTAGAATGGCTAAAAGGCCGGATTTACATGAACGAACGTTACAGCAGACAGATCTTGTTTCCGGAGATCGGCCGCGCAGGCCAGGAAAAACTTCTCGCCGCGCGTGTTTTGCTCGTCGGTTGCGGAGCTCTCGGTGCCTCTCATGCAGAAATGCTCGCGCGGGCCGGCGTCGGACGGCTCCGTATTGTCGACCGCGATTTTGTCGAATTCACTAACCTTCAGCGGCAAACGCTTTTTAAGGAATCCGACGCCGCCGATCGCCTGCCCAAAGCCGCGGCCGCACAGGCGCGCATCGCCGAGATCAACTCCGGCGTCGAGGTCGAACCCGTCATTGTCGATGTCAATAATTCCAACATCGAAAGCCTCATCGACGGCTGTGACCTCGCGCTCGACGGCACTGACAATTTCCAGATCCGATACCTGCTCAATGACGCCTGCGTAAAGCACGAAAAGACCTGGATCTACGGCGCTGCGGTGTCCAGCTACGGAACGACCATGACCATCATTCCCGGCAAAACGCCGTGCCTGCGCTGCGTTTTCGAGGAAATGCCCGACGCGGGCAGTTCGCCGACGTGCGACACCGCCGGGGTGATCATGCCTGTCATCGCGTCCATTGCCGCTGTCCAGGTCACCGAAGCGCTAAAGCTCATCGTCGGCGATACCGCGTCACTCCACGGCTCGCTGATGCAGATCGACGTCTGGCAGAACGATTGGCGAAAGATAAAGCTCGGAGCTCCTATGCCGGAATGCCCTGCGTGCGGGCATCGGCGCTTCGATTTTCTCGATGCCGAAACGCAGGAATTCAACGCCGTGCTCTGCGGCCGCGACGCCGTTCAGATCGCACCGCCCGTGCCCGTGACACTGGACCTGCCGGCGCTTGCCGCGCGGCTCGCGAACCTGGCGGAGGTTAAGCAGAATGAATACCTGGTCCGCGCAGCCATCGACGGCCGCGAACTGACGGTCTTTCGCGACGCACGCGCGATCATAAAGGGTACGGACGATGTTGCGGAGGCACGTTCGATATATGCGAAATATATCGGAGCATAACGGGTATCGCACTGCTTGTGAAACTTTTCACGACACGTTCTCGTATAGATGATATAGGCAGCGGCGCTTTTCCCGCGTTAACATAACGGAGGCGGCACATGGAAAACAAACCTCGGGTATTGATAATCGGCGGCGGCTTCGCAGGGTTATGGGCCGCACGTGAGCTCGCAGGAAAACCGGTCGCCGTTACGGTGATCGACCGCAAGAACCATCATACGTTTCAGCCGCTTCTTTACCAGGTAGCGACCGCCGTTCTCTCCCCCGGCGAGGTAGCATCACCCATTCGCCGAATCCTGCATTACGCAAGAAATATCGAGGTCATTCTCGGCGAGGTCGTCTCGTTCAACAAGGAAAAGCGAACCGTCGAACTCGAGAACGGATCGGAATTCTCGTACGATTACTTAATTGTCGCCGCCGGCGCGCGGCATTCGTATTTCGGCAACGACCAGTGGGAACTCGCGGCTCCCGGCCTGAAAACGCTGGAAGACGCCGTCGAAATGCGACGCCGCATTCTGCTCGCATTCGAATTCGCCGAACGCGAAGCCTATGAGACCGGCAAGCAGCCCGAGCTCAATTTCGCGGTCGTCGGTGCCGGCCCGACCGGCGTGGAACTTGCCGGAGCCATCGCGGACATCGCCCGAACGGCGCTCAACCGCGATTTCAAGGCGATCGATACCACCAAAGCACGTGTAATGCTTTTCGAAGGATCCGACCGCGTGCTCGGGTCCTTTCACGAAGACCTTTCCATAAGCGCGAAAAAACAGCTCGAGGACCTCGGCGTCGAGGTATTTCTGAATAGTTTCGTGACCGATCTCCAGCCGGGCCGTATAAAGGTCGGTGAGAAATGGCTGAACGCCGATGTCGTCCTATGGGCGACCGGCGTCGCCGCGTCGCCGCTAGGTAAAGCGCTGGGGACGGAGACCGACCGCGCCGGCCGCGTCCCGGTCTCGTACGATCTCTCGCTGCCGGGCTTTAAGGAGATCTTCGTCGTGGGCGACATAGCCTCGCTTAAACAGGCGAACGGCCTTGTCGTGCCCGGCCTTGCCCCCGCGGCGATGCAAATGGGCAAACACGCCGCGCATAATATTCTTCGCGATCTTAAGAACGAACCGCGAAAGGATTTCCAGTATGTGGACAAAGGCACGATGGCGACCATCGGCCGCAGCAAAGCCATAGCCGACCTGCGCGGCTGGCATTTTTCCGGCTGGATCGCGTGGATGATGTGGCTGTTCCTGCACGTCGTGCTGCTGATCGGTTTCCGCAACCGCATCTATGTGCTGTCCGAATGGTTCTGGGCATACCTGACCCGCGAACGCAGCGCGCGCCTAATCACCGGCGACGCCGAAGACCTCCGCGATGCCGTCCATTTCATGATCGGCGAAGAGGCGGCCGAAACTATTGGATCGCTCGGGTATAAATCGAAGCTCCGCGAAAAGATCCGGTCGTAGACCCGCGCCTTCTTCTCTGTGTGCTTCTACCTTTTTACTTCCCCAACCTTTTGCTATATTTGCTGAACGGCTCGCTTTACGGCGGTTATAATAATTTTGTACAACCCGACATTAATGACGACATTTAAATTTTCGCGTGCTCTATTTGCGGCGATTTGTATAGCTTTTTCGGTCACGACGGCATTCGCCGTCGAACCCGCGATCTGGACGGTCAATTCCCGCGCCGACGTGCTCAAAGGCGATGCCCGCGGCGTCTCGATCGATCAGAACGGCACGATCACGATCGCTCCGCGTCTGGCGGAGGTCTTCAAGACCGGCCAGCCGTACATTTGGTCGAGCGCAGCCGACGCAGCCGGAAACATCTACCTCGGCACAGGCGGTGACGGCCGTCTGTACCGCGTCAATTCCGCCGGCAAGGGCGAGCTTTTCGCCGACCTGAACGAGCTTAACGTCTCCGCCATCGTTATCGGCGGCCGCGGCGAAATATTCGCCGCCACATCGCCGGACGGCAAGGTTTACCGCATATCCGCCGCCGGACAGCCTGAAATTTATTTCGATCCGAAGGAAAAATATATCTGGTCACTGGCGGCAATGCCCGACGGCAGCCTCGCGGTCGGAACCGGCGAGAATGGCCGCATTTATCGCGTACGCGCCACTAACGCGACGCCGGAATCGTCCCTTCTTTTTGATACGAGCGAAACGCACATCATCTCGCTGGCTGCCGACCGCCAGGGCAATCTATACGCCGGCACCGATTCCAATGGAATTGTTATGCGTTTCGGCGCGGACGGAAAACCCTTCGGCCTGCTCGATTCGCAGCTGCGTGAAATTCACGAACTGGCCGTCGCACCCGATGGTTCGATCTACGCGCTCGCGCTTGGCGAATCCGTCTCCGCGCCGAAAACCGCCGAAGCAACGCCCTCCGCATCACCAGAAACAAAAGCCGTAACTGTCGAGAAACCGAATCCTTCCGCTCCCGAAACTCCGGCCAAGAGCCGTTACGACCTGACCTCTGCGAAATCGGCGGTTTACCGTATATTGCCGGATGGCGGCAGCGATATCGTCTGGTCGTCCGCGGCGGTATCGGCATTTTCCATTTATGCGGAACAGAACGGAGTTCTCGTGGGAACGTCCGACAAAGGCCGCATTTACCGCGTCGCCAATGACGGCGGCGAAACGCTGCTTCTGCAATCAGACGCGAATCAGATCTCGACCATCCGCTCATCCGCCAACGGGCTTTTCGCGACATCGAGCAATCAGGGCAGTCTTTTCCGGATCGGCGCCGAAACCGGGGCCGAGGGCACGTACGAATCAGCCGTCCTCGATGCCAAGTCCGCCGCTGACTGGGGCCGCATCTGGTGGAGGTCTGCCGGAAATGTCCAGATCCAGACGCGCGCCGGAAACACCGAACGGCCCGACGAAACCTGGAGCGCCTGGAGCACGCCCTACACCGACCAGAAGGGCGCACAGATAGCCAGCCCCAAAGCGAAATATTTACAGTGGCGTGCCGTCCTTCGTCCGTCGGCAACGGCCGCGAGCCTGAACGAAGTGAACGTCTCATTCCGCGGTCGCAACATCGCGCCCGAGGTGCTTTCTATTCAGATATTGCCGACCAACGTCGGCCTTGCGCCGAATCCGCCGGTACAGATCGACCCGAACATCGAGCTTTCCGGACTCGATCCCGCCGATTTCGGATTGCCCGCGACCTCAGTTCCTCCGCGTAAGGTCTATCAACGCGGCGCGCGTTCGCTCCAATGGACCGCCGAAGACCGCAACGGCGACAAAATGGTTTACGACGTCCATTATCGCGAAGCCGGCGAATCGACGTTCAAACTCCTTCGCGAAAATATTTCCGAGAATTTTTACACTCTCGACGGGCAATCGCTTGCCGACGGCCGCTACGTTTTCCGGATCACGGCCAAAGACACGCCGTCCAATCCGCTGCCGCTCGCGCTCTCCGGCGATAAATTGAGCGAACCCGTGGACATCGATAACACACCGCCGGTCGTCGCCGCGGCCGGCTCTCCGGTGATCACCGGCAGCCGCGCACGCGTCTCATTCACCGCGACCGACGCGGCGAGCTACATCACACGCGCTGAATACAGCATCAACGGCGGCGATTGGCAGGCTGTCTTTGCCGACGACGGCATCTCGGACGGCCCGCGTGAGACCTATACGTTCGACATTCCGGCCGCCGCGGCGGGTGAATACGTCGTCACGCTGCGTGTTTTCGATGTGAATGGAAATGCGGGAAATGCCCGCGTCATCGTGAGAAAATAGAATTACTGCGGCTTTTTCGGCAGCGTCATCGTTTCGCCTTCGGAATTTAGGTCCAGGTGGCGCGTCGTCCCTTCCGTCACGCTCGGCGGCACAAGGTCGCCGGTCTTGTATCGCGATTCCGGCGAAACATATTCCGTCTGCAAAGGAGGCAGTTCTGATCGCTCCCTCGACTGCTCCAGCACATTTTCCGACGAAGGTGCAGCGAACGTCGGCCGTGAGCCCTCTGCTCTTTTAAGCTGCATATATTGCGCCAGCCCCGCCCCGAGCATCGAAAATGCCGGGATCAAAAGCCAGAACCACCATCCGCGGCCTGTCCCCGAAAATGCCAGGGCTACCGAAACGATCATGAACGCAAGGCCCATAAACCCTTTTGTTATAGCGCCTTCCAGGCTGATCGGTTTGCCCTTGCGATCGACGACCGGCAGCGGCCGCACCTCGTTCGACGTCAGCGCCGCCGATACGTTCCCGAGGTCCGTACCGCAGCTTCGGCAGAATTTGCCGGTGTCAGGATTCTTTGTGCCGCATTTTGGACAGAACATCTTACGCCCCTATTCCTCCACGTTTTTCGCGTCGCGCTGCCGCCGTGCTTCAAACAAAATTACGCCGGCGGCTACCGATACGTTCAGGGAATCTATTTTTCCATACATCGGGATTTTTACCAACACATCGCAGTTCTCCGCAACCAGCCGGTGCAGCCCCGAGCCTTCCGCCCCGAGCACAAGCGCGCTCGGCTGTGTCCAATCCCAATCGGCATAGCTCATCTCGGCATCGCCGGAGGTTCCGACGACCCAGATCTTCCGCTGCTTTAATTCCTGAATGAACCGGTTCAGATTCGCCGTCTTCGCGACCTTTACATATTCGATCGCGCCTGCCGACGATTTCGCTACCGTGTCCGTTAAGCCGGCTGCGCGCCGCTCCGGGATCACAACGCCGCCCGCGCCCGCGCACTCCGCCACGCGCAGCACCGCCCCGAGATTCCTCGGGTCTTCGACGCCGTCAAGCAGAACGACCAGCGCCTCCTCGCCCGCCGCTTCCAATATCTCGTCAGCGTCCGTGTAATCGGCCGCCGCCGCAAATGCCAGCACGCCCTGCACGTTCGCGCCGTCGCCGGCAAATTTAACAATGCCCTCGCGCGGCACGCGGTTTACGGCAATTCCGGTGCTGCGTGCCAGGTCTATTATCTCCGACAGACGCTTTTCCCTTGCGCCTTCGGCGATCAGTATCTTATCTATACGCCGCGCGTTCGCGCGCAAGGCTTCCAGCACGGGCAGCACGCCGAATATCACATTCGCGTTCGTCTCGCGCCTGGGCGGCTCCGCCTGCCTCCGCTCCGATTCGCGTCGCCGTTCGTCTCGTTTCGGCCGTTCGTCTCGTTTCGGCCGCCTGTCTTCTCTTCCGCCCGGTCTCTGTTCGCGAAACCCACCCTTTTTTCTCATAAAAATTGCCGCTGCAGCCGCGAAAATTTAGCGAACTGCGTCCGATTGTCCGCGGCCGTGACCTTTTCAAATCCCAATTTCCCGTATTGCCGTGTCAGCCCGCCCGAATCGCGCCGCTCTTCTATTTCCCAAATGTCCCCGATCGCTCCGCGCAGCTTCGCATAATTCTCAACGAACTGAGCCGACGGCGCCGCCTGCTTCAGCCGCTCTTTCAGCTTCGCAAAATTCTCTGCCGCCAGCATTCCCTTTTCGTCGCCGAGACACGAAAAATCGAACCCGTGCGGCACTACGCGGCAGCCCGTTTCGTCGCCTGGAAAATACAGGTCCATCACCGGCATGTCCGAAACGGTCTCCGCGGTATCGTCGATCTTTACGGTTTTGCCCTTTCTCTTTCCGGCGGTCTCGGTACGAGTCTCAACGATCGTTCCCGTTACCACAAGCAACAGGTTCGCCGCCGCAAATTCGATCCGCTCATTCGTATTAAAATCGAAAACGGCGATCGCGCCGCCGTTCGCCTCTATCCGCCGCAGCCTTCGCGGCTGGACCGCCGCCCGCAGCGATTCGTCGCTTACTAACCTGCATTCGGCTCCGATTTCCCCCAGCCTCTCGCAAATTACCGCGGCTTCCCGTTCGGTCTCGTAACGCCCGACCGGCACCGCGCACCCGGCCGCGACCGACGAGCCTACCGCTTCCGCGTCCCGCCCGAGCAATCTCGCGGCTGCATTTGCGTCAAATTTTTCACCGACGGCCGCGATCACTACATTGAATGCGTTCGCGTCCGATTCGGGCCGCCGCGTACGCAGGCCGGCGTCGCCGATGTGTGCGGCTTCGAGCTCCAGCACCTCGGCGCAATACATACATTTCGGCCGGTTCGGCGCGTTCATACGGCCGCATGCCGGGCATGCCCGCATCTCTTCCGCGGCAAACCCGACAACGGCCGTCTCGTCCCTTATCTGAAATATTTCCTGCTCGCCGTTCTGTTCCGCCATAAACAAAACTTATTCAGTCGATATTATCATTAAACTAAAAAAGTTGCTTGACCGATTTGCGTCTTTAATTGCAAACTATTAAGACGGCTTGTTTTGATTGCGGATCACCGGCGGAAGCAGGTTTGAGGACCGGATTTTAACACACACTTATTTGGTTAGACTGATATTTAGATAGCGAAAATTAACATCTGATTACGTTTCATTTTAACGGATCACACCGGTTTCAATTTTCTGTCGAACTGCAGCTCCGAACCAGCCGTTTATTTATTTAAAAGGGGTCACAACAATGCAGTTTGATACGAGAACGAGCTCGTCCTGGCAATTTGGGCATCGTGGGCGTGTGGCCGTGTTTATTGACGGCAACAACCTGTTCCACGCCGCGCGCTTTCATAATATAGATATTGATTACAACAAACTTCTCCGCGTTCTGATGGGCGACGGCCGCCTGCTGCGCGCCTTTTTCTACACCGGCGTCGACGCCGGCGCCGAACGCCAGCAGGGTTTTCTGCTCTGGATGCGCCGAAACGGCTTCCGCGTCGTTCAGAAGGAACTGAAGACCTTCTACGATGGCACGCGCAAAGCGAACCTCGACGTCGAGATCGCCGTCGATATGCTCAGCCTCGCCGGCCGCTACGACACCGCCGTCCTGGTCTCCGGAGACGAAGATTTCGTTTATGCCATCAATGCGGTCGCCTATAAAGGCTGCCGCGTCGAGGTCGCTGGATTTCGATCCAATTCCGCGCCGCGCCTGATCGACGTTGCCGATTTCTTCATCGACCTCGGCGACATTGCTGACCTGATCCGCAAGGACGCTACGCAATCCGGCGATTACGACGTACCGTCATTCGTGCCGCCCGGCGAAGAGCCGCCTTCGCCCATGCCTCGCAATGGTGAAACCCAGAACCGTCAGGGCCGCGGCCCCGCGCAGCGAAACTTCTCACGCGAAGACAAAGGCCCGGAGACGCCGGGCTTCATACGAGTTACCGACGAAAGATGAAGTTGTTCACAGTCGAAGAGGCCAACGATCTCATACCCGAACTGCGTCCGAAACTTGAGCGGATACGGTCGTTGTACGCGCGTATCGGCGAAATGCGCGATGCGGCCCAATCCGCCGCGGCCGCTTCCGAACACGGCGGCGGCATGGAAGGCGGCTCCGGCTACGTCCGCGCTCTCTACGAGGTCGGAAAACTCACGACCGAGATCCATACCATGGGCGTACAGCTCAAGGATTACACGCGCGGCCTTATCGATTTTCCGTCCAGGAAAGAAGGCCGCATCGTCCTGCTCTGCTGGCAGCTCGGCGAGGACGACCAGGTCGAATGGTGGCACGAGACCGACGCCGGTTTCGCCGGACGCCAACGACTCTAAAAATGTGATCCAAACCGCTGGTCCGTCAGTCCACGTAGGGCGGACCGCTGGTCCGCCAACCCGCGTTACTTATCGGCGCGCAAAATGTCCAAGACACCGCCGCCCATCAAAGATCGCGGACCAGCGGTCCGCGTTACATTTCCCCAGCCTCGTAGAGGTGTCCCGTTTCCGAACCGCCCAAACCAACGGGCCGCTCCTCCGGAGCTTCGAGATCAATTCCAACCCGTCACTTCAAACGGAATGCTCCTCCGGAGCTCAAAACAAATCTCTTCCGCTTTTGCGTGACGCCTCACCGCCCCGCCATCCTCCTTCTTTTCCCCAAGGCTCGTCACCGCAACGGTTAAACACTTTTGACCTGTGGAAAACGATAAAAACTTAACGTTTGCTTTAATTTAGTATTGACTAGTTAAAGTAACGTCTGATATTATCCCATATGTTCTTTCCCGAACGACCGCGTTAAGACAATAATCCAGACAAACCGAGAATAACGCCCATGATGAAGTGCCCTGTTTGCAATCGCAGCTTAGCCCCGACCATTTCGATATGCTTCACCTGCGGAGCGATGATGAACGATTCAGTTCGTGAGGAGCTTCAAACCAAAATTGTCTCCGGCAGCGGCGCTCTCCGCTCCGAAGCAAAGGTGGAAACTCCCGTCTCCGGCCCGATCCGCATGGAGGTAAAAGCCGCCCCGAGGTCCATCTCCGCAAAACTTTCAATGCCCGCCGCCAAACCGGCGGCCCCCAAAACCAGTGTTACACCGGCTCCGTCCGTTCCGGCGAAACCCGCGCCTCGGAATGCCGAGCCCGTAGCGCCGCCCAAACCGCCGGCAAGGTCGTTTACCAGCGAACTTTCCGCGTCGAAGACGAGCCCGACGCTCGTCGGCTTCCAACCGAAGAATTCGACACTGCCCGATTGGCGGCTCCAGCTTGCCAACGCCGTCCGCACGCGTAAGAATTCCGGCGACGAAGCCGCACCGGCTCCCGGCATTCGGAAACAGCCCGTGACCAGCGGTGCGAACGCCCTTAAGGCCGAGGTTGTCGAAGAGCCCGCGCCCGTCGCCGCACCCGATAAGCACAAAGACCCGCGTGTTGCCGCCGCACTCGCACGCATTAACGAATCGCGAAAGGCATATTTGCCCGAAGCGGCGAAAGAAACGGCAAAACCGGCCGCCGAGCCGAACAAGAATTACCCGTTCAACATCGTCTCGCGAAACCCTTCGGTCACCGTGCCGACGGCAGACAACCGCGCGACCATAAATGCTCCGGTCCGCCCGCGTGTCGTTCCGCCCGTACGTGTTGAAAAGAAGGGCTTCGACACGAACAAGCTGCCGGCTCTAGACGCCGTCGGTTTTGCATCGCCCGAGATCGTCGACGGACAGGCCGCCGCATCGCCGGCACCGCCGCTTCCGCGTAAACATATTTCCGTCCACATCGAAGACGAATATTACGACCACGACATGCCTGAGGCCGAAGTCGCCGAATCTGAAGAGATCGACGACCTGCCGCTTATGTCTATGCGGTTCAGCGCAGGCATTTTCGATCTGATCGTCGGCGCCGGGGCCAGCCTCGTTCTGCTGCTGCCGTTCGTCATTATGGGCGGCGACTGGTTCTCGCTGTCCGGCCTTGTCGCGTTCATCCCGACCTGTGCGATCGTTATGTTCGTTTACCTGACGGCTGCCGTCGGATTTTACGGCCGTACGCTCGGTATGCGGCTCTTCTCGCTCGAACTTATCGACGCCGAAGAGAACGAATACCCGACGCTGCACCAATCCGCCGTCAACGCCGCGGTTTACCTTTTGTCGCTCGCCCTCGCCGGTGCAGGATTTATTACCGTCCTGTTCAACGACGAAAAGCGCGCAGCACACGACATTTTGTCCGGAACCATTATGGTGAAGGAGTTTTAGTTCGTTCGGCAGTTTCGAACATTCCGGTCCAAAGCCTTTAACCGGCTTTGGACTTTTTGTTTGCACACCCCGTAAACTCTAACTTCGACCATCGTGAAGGACAGCATTCTTCAATTAGTTCACGCAGAGCTCTCATCCGAGCTTATCGGCCGCCGCATCGGCCGCATTTTTCCGCTGTCTAAGCTGCAGGCCGTCATCGATCTTCGCCTACCCGATTCGCGTTATTTGTTTATCGGCGTCGAACCGAGCGATCCGCGTATCTATTTGATAAAACGGCGTTTACGCGACATTGAACGAGCCTCGATCCAGTTGCCGCCTTTTTTCCAGTTCATACGCAAACGCCTCTCCGGCGCCGTCATCGACGCGATCACAAAACTGCCCGGCGAACGCATCCTCAAATTCGACGTCTCCGGCGAGAACGAGCTCGGCACGCTCGAACGTCATTCGCTCATCGTCCAACTCACCGGCCGTTCCGCCAATCTTTTTCTGCTCGATTCCGAAGGCCGTATTCTCGATTCGCTCCGCGACAACGTCGGGCCCGGCCAGGAGATCGGCATGCAATTCGGGCCGCCCGCGCGCACCGCGCCGGCGCCGCCTGCCGCCGAAGAAATTGACGAACCGCCCGTGGGCAGCATCTCCGAAATTCTCGATACGCGGGACCTCGAAAAACAAGAGGAGCGCCGTTTCCGCTCGCTCGCCGACTCCGCCCGAAAACGGGTCGATCAGGAACTTGCGAAACGCCGCAAGCTCGTCAAACGCCTTAACGAAGACCTTTCCGGCCACGGCGATGCCGAACGCTGGAAACGCTTCGGCGACCTTATCCTCGCGAACGTCTCGACGGCAAAACGCGACGGCGACGCGATCATCGTCACCGATTATTTCGACGAATCCCTGCCCGAGGTCCGCATCGAATCCGACCGCAACCTGTCGCTGACCGAAGCGGCCGAACGGTTCTTCAAACGCTACACAAAGGCCCGCAACGCCGCGGCCGAGATCAATTCGCGTCTCGCGGCCCTCGAAACCGAGATCGCCGATCTCGAAGAAAAGCGCCGCCGCGTCGAAAATGCGATCGAAGAGCGCGACGAAGACCTTCTCGTGCCCGTCGACGCCAAAACCGCCGCCGCGCCAAACCGAAAAGACAAAAAAAACGGCGCCGCCTTCGCCGGAGCGCGCAGTTTTACCTCGTCCGACGGGCTCGAGATCCTGGTCGGCAAAAAGGCGAAGGACAACGACCACCTCACGTTCCGTGTCGCAAAATCGCTCGACACCTGGCTGCACGCCGCCGATTATCCGGGCTCACACGTCGTCATCCGCAATCCGGGCCGGCGCGAGATCCCGCAAAAGACCCTGCTCGAAGCCGCCCAGCTCGCCGCGTTCTACAGCGACGCCCGACTGCAGCCGAAGGCCGCCGTTCATTACACGCAGAAGAAATTCGTCAACAAACCAAAGGGCTCCGCGCCCGGCCTCGTCTCGCTCGCGAGCTTCAAGACCATCCTCGTCGAACCCAAGATCCCGGACATCGGCGGCGTAAATTGACCCGCAAATATAAAAGGCCGGACGAATAACGCCCGGCCCGTCCGAAAATTTACGGCAAGATCACTTGACCGCCTTGTTTCCCGTTTCGCCCTTTTCCTCGTCCTTCTTCAGCGGCACGGACGGCTGGTCCGGCTCATGCGTTTCGGCCGCGGGCACGGCGGTCTCGGCGCCGGTCACGACCTTGCCGACCAGCTCTTCCATTTTCCTTATGTCCTTCGGATTGGCCCCGCGGAAAACGCCGCGCAGGTTTCCGTCGCGATCGACCAGAAAACTCTGCGGAATTCCCGGAAACTTGCTTATCTTCAACAGTTCGTTCTGCAGAGCGGTGTCTGCCCAGACGATCTCGTAATTCAGCTTCATTTCTTCGACGAATTTATTGATGTCGTCCAATTCTTCGTCGTCCGAATTCAGCCCGATCACGCGGAAACCCTGGTCGCGGTATTCGTCCTGCATTTTCACCAGCGCCGGCATCTCCGCCCGGCACGGCGCGCACCATGTCGCCCACATATTCAGCAGCAGCACCTCGCCCTTTCGGTCCGCGACCTTGAACGTCGAACCGTCCAGGTTCTTCAGGTCCGAATTCGCCACGGCCGCCGCGATCGGCGGATAATCCGACTTTTTCTTCTCTCCGGCCGCCGTATTCGCACTTTCCTCGTTCGTCGTCGAATTCCCCGTCCCGCTGCACGACGTTATTGCCGAAAACGCGACCACGAACAGCGCAAAAAACGCCAGGTTCCTTAAAACTTCTTTCATTTGAACTCCAATATTCTCAGCCCGCGTCCTTTATTCTCAGGACGATCAGCGTCGATATCACCAATATCCCAAACATTAGCATTAAAACTAGTTGATTTAAAATCTCGTTCATCCACGGGTGCAGGAACGTCACATATCCGCTCAGGTCGTCCGGGATCTTTTTCGGCGCCGGGATCGCGGCGGGTTCCTCGGGCCGCGGCGCCGGCGGATTCAGCCCGTTTCGCACATCCGTATCGTATTTGATGAATTTCTCCTGCGCGCTTTTCTGATAATCTTCGATGCTTTTCCGCGCGTCCGCGACGACCTTTTCATTCTCGGTCTCGACAAATTTATACAGCCCCAGCCCGCCGGTCTTTCCCTTCGGGTCGGCGCCTTCCGGCTCCAATGTGTCCAGCGTCGAATACCGCTTGATCGTATCGAACGACCACGCCGCCGGCATCGTCAAACCCGCCGCCTTGCTCAAACCCGCGGGCACGCCGACCAACCCGGAAAACAATATCTGCGGTATCAGTATCAGCGGCACGAGGCTCGTCGCCATTTCCGACGTTTTCACCAGCGCCGAAACCAGCAGCCCCAGCCCGACCCCGACCGCCGCCGTCAGCAGCATCACCCAAAATTGCGGAACTCCCAAAAGCTGCCCCGGCATCGGCATCGCTCCCGCCAGGTCGAGCATCTTCAGCGGCACGAACAGCAGCAGGCACTGCACGCCGACGATCAGCCCCAGCACGAACAACTTCGACCCGACATACGGCAGAATGCCGAGGTTCACCATACGCTCGCGCCGGTAAACCGCGCGTTCCCGGATGATCTCGCGTGCGGCCACGCTCGTCCCGAACCATATCGAAACCAGTGCCAGCACGAAATAGACAAAATCACGCGGCTGGTCGTTGCCGGTGACCAGGAACGTCAGGAACGCGATCACCGGCGCCTGCGCGAATAGGATAAAAAGGTTAAGCTTGTCCTTCAGCAGTACTTCCAGGTACCGCCGCGACAGTGTCATCCATTGCCGCACCGCTCCGAAAATTCCCAGCCGCCGCTTCTTTCCCGCTCCGCCCTGCTGCAGCGTCCCTAATTGTTTCAGCGGGTCGTGAACGTATTCCTTATATTCCTTGGTCCGCAGGTATTTCTGCTTCCATTCTTCCGCCGCCGCGTCCGGCATCGGCGTGCGTCCGCTATCGCCCGAAACGCGCTCCTTCGCCGGCTCTTCCACGCGGTCGTACAGGTCCTTGAAACTTTCGACGCCGAAATATTTCAGGGCTTCGTCCGGCTTTCCATAAAACGCCAGCTTTCCGCGCATCATCACGACGATCTTGTCGAACAGCTTCACGTTCTCCATCGCGTGCGTGGTCATCACGACCGTCCGCCCGCTTTCGGCGATCTGCCTGAATAGCTGCATCACCTTCTGTTCGGTCGCCGGGTCGAGCCCCGATGTCGGCTCGTCCAAAAATATCACCGACGGCTTCGTGATCAGCTCGACCGCGATCGAAACGCGTTTACGCTGCCCGCCCGACAGCTTGTCTATCCGCACGTCACGCCTTTCAGCCAGGCCCGTTACGTCCAGGACCTCATCGATCGTGCGGTTGATCTCCGCCCGCGAAACGTCCCGCGACAGGCGCAGCTTCGCCGTGTAATACAGCGTCTTGTAAACCGTCAGCTCGCGGTGCAGAACGTCGTCCTGCGGCACGTACCCGATCGCGTGCTTCAGCGAATCGATGTGCCGGTACAGGTCGAGGTTGTTGATCAGGACGTTCCCCGAATCCGCCGGACGCATACCGTTCAGAGCGTCCATCAGCGTCGATTTCCCGGCGCCCGACGGACCCAGCAGGCCTACGAATTCGTTCGGCGCGACCGACAGCGAAATGTTGTCCACCAATCGCAGGTTCCCGCCGCCCGATCTGCTCTTTACATCTTTTGTAAGCGCGATCGCGTCCACGCGCGTCTTCGAACGCGTATCGAAAACTCCGACGTTGCCCGCCGCATCCGCCTGCAGCAGGAACGCGCCGATCTGGACCGCGTCGTCCCCGCGCAGCGCCTGCCGCGAAACGCGCGTCCCGTTTACAAAAACGCCGTTCGTCGAATTCAGGTCTTCGATCAGTACTTCCGAACCCGTGTTCACCAGCCGCGCGTGCCGGTTCGATATCTGCAGCCCGTCCAGCCTTATGTCGTTCGATGCTCCGCGGCCGACCGTCAATTCTTTCCGCCCGCCGAATCCGACGGTCATCAGCAATTGCGGCTGCGCCGTGTCCGCATGCGATCTCGGCCCCCGCGCGTCGTCCGCTTTGAAGATCATCGTCTTCGACGCGGCGTCCGCTTCCGCCGGCAGCGCCGCACCGACGACCGAACGCTGCCCCGCAAGGCTCGCGCCCTTCGGCGCTATCCGCGACGCCGATACGTATTTCAGCACCGGCCCGCCGATCCCCAATTGTATCTCGTCGCCGTTATACAGCGGCGTCGGCGCCGATATCCGCTGCCCGTTCACCAGCGTGCCGTTAAAACTGTTGTTATCCGTGATCGTGTGGCCGCCGTTCTCCGCGCCGATTTCGGCATGCCTTCTCGAAACCGTCGCCGACGAAGCCTCGAAAACCACTTCGCACGACGGGTCGCGCCCGATCGACACCTTTGCCTGCCCGAGCGTCACCGGCGGCCTCGTATCGCCGCCTGAATATTCCAGCCGTGCAGCGCTCTCCGCCTTCGGAGCGCTTGCGTTCCTGCCCGCTGCCACCTGCTGCGGGACTGCGGCTTGTTGTTCGAAAGGATTCACGCGCGCAGGCGCCGCCGGCGTTTCCCACGACGGAACTTCCGCCGCGGCCGGGGTTGGAACGGGAGCTTTCGGAGGCGCGGGAACGGGCGCTTTCGGCGCCGATGGCTGGGGCTGAAAATTGAAAACCGATTCCGACAGCACCTCGAACCACACGACGCGGAGCACAGGCCCGCTCTGCCCGATCCTTATGCGGCTGCCCGTCGCTATCTGCTGCGGCGCCGCGACCGCCTGATCGTTCAGAAACGTTCCGTAACTCGAATTCAGGTCGACCAGCATCCACCTGCCGTCGTGAAACCGCAGCTCCGCATGCTTGCGCGACACCATCGGGTACGCCGCGCTGTCAAACACGATATCGCAATCGCCTGCATCACGCCCGATCCGGATCACGCCCTGATCGAACGCCTGCTCCGGCAGCTCCGTGCCATCCGCCCGAACTTCGGCAAGAATGATATTCATACTTCTCGGATCACCGGCGCCCTGCCCTGGCTTTCCTCTTTATAAGTTGCTAGGGGCTTCAGCCCGTGGTCACCGCCAACAAATCCCCGGCTTTAGCCGAACTCCTCCTGGCTTAGGCCAAATTGGGCTAAAGCCCGGTCAACGAAGATGCTTCTATCCCCGAGCTAAAGCTCGGGGCAATTTATAAAACGAGGTTATGGACGATTCATACTTTCCAACTCTCTTACTCCCCAACTCCCTCACTCCCCTACTCCTCCACTCCCCCACTCCTCGACTTCTCATTCAGAAAGGCAGCCCCAACCACCCGAGCTGCCGCATCCATCTACATTGAACGTTATTTTTACTGCGAAGTGACGAGCCGGAACCCGAGCTCGGGGCTGCGTTTCGATCCGGGGATGTCTATTCTGTACGTTGACGTGATCGCGTTCGCGCCTGTGGATTTTTGAAAGAACGAACCGCCGCGGATCATAAAATGCGGTTCGGTGAGCTGCCGCGCCGAACCCGGATTTCCCGGATACAGCCGCGCTTCCGTGCTCGTCCATTCGAACACGTTGCCTATCAGGTCCTGAACGCCCCAATCGTTCTGGCACGTTTTCGTTCCCGCGGGCTGCGGCTCGTTTTTCGCTTCGTCCATCACGGCGCACCGCGCTTCGTATTTATCGCCCCACGGATACAGGTTGTTCTTCTCGCCGTTTCGCGCGGCGTATTCCCACTCTTCTTCGGTCGGCAGCCGGTATGTAACGCCGTCCCGCTTCGACCGCCAATCCGCAAAGGCCTTTATGTCCGCCATATTCACGAACCGGACCGGCATACCTTCCTGTCCCGCGATCGGCTTTCCGTTGACCCAGTGCGCGCAATGGTCGCCGCCCGGATTATATTTGCTGTCCTGGACAAATTCGTAATACGCGGCGTTCGTAACCTCCGTCTTGCCCATGCCGAAAGCGCCCACGGTCACCGGATGTTCCGGCCGTTCCGCCGGCGAACCGTCGTTCCTGCCCATCGTGAACGTACCCGCGGGTATCGCGATCATTTCTGCCTTAACGGTCGGCACTCCCGCCTGCGTCGGGCTCGGCGTCGCATTGTTCGCCGAATTTGCCGGCGGTTTCGGGTCTCCGCCGAACGCCCCGAACAAATACGCCGTCAACAGCGCCGCACCGCCCAAAAACACCAGCAGCGCCGCGCCGATCGCCCCCATAATGACGGGCGACAAAAATCCTTTCTTTACCGGCTGAGAATCGACGAGTATGTCTTGAGTGCTCGATTGGAATTGCCGGCCCGTGTTGCCCAGTGCCGGGTTCGACGGGCGCGACTGCTCGATATCCGGAACGGCCGATTCCAGCAGCGTATCCGGCGCCGGTATCGAACGCGCGATCGAACCTGGCCGCGGTATCGCCGGCATCGTCGCCATTCCCTGTTCTTTCAGGTCCACAATGACCTGCTGCGGCTTTCCGTCGCACACGACGTCGCCGTGCCATTCCTCAAAACCGTCTTTGGTGATGCGGATATGATGGTTTCCGCTCTGAATGCCTTCGAGCGTTAACGAACCGTCCGTCCGGCTCATGCCCACAGGAATACTGTCCACGAAAACGCTCGATTCCGGCGGGTTCGTCATCACCCGTAGCGACGAAACGGGCAGCGCGCCGCTCGACGTAGTGTGAATGCCGATCGGCAGGATCGCCTGTTTCAGCTCTTCGACCATCGCCTCGACCGTCGGCGTGCGCTTGGTTTTTTCTTTCTGGAGAGTATGGCGGACCGCCATCTCGATCTCGAGCGGGATTCGCGCGCCTACCTCGGCAAATGTCGGCGGCGGATCGCTGATGTGCTTTTTCATGATCGCCGGGATCGACGATCCCTTGAACGGCACATCGCCCGTCAGCATCTGGAACATCATTACGCCGAGGCTGTAAATGTCCGAACGCGAGTCGGGATCTTCGTCCGCCCATTGTTCCGGCGCCATGTAATACGGCGAACCCATCAGGCCCGTGGTCTGCGCCTGTATGAACGACCCGAGCAGCTCGCCCGACTTTATTTTCGCAAGGCCGAAATCCAATATCTTGACCGCCTGCGACATGCTCGGTTTGTCGTTGCAGATCATGATATTCAGCGGCTTCAGATCGCGGTGGACGATGCCCTGATGATGGGCCGCCCCGACGCCCGCACAGATCGCCGCCATCAGGTCCAAAGCCCGCTCCGGCGACAAAATCTTTTCCCGCGTCAACAGGTCGTGCAGCGATTCGCCCTCGACGTATTCCATTACCAGGAACGGCACATTCTCATTGATCACGCCGTAATCCGAAACGCCGACCACATTCTGATGCCTGATCGCCGCCGCCGCCAGGGCTTCCTGACGAAATCGCGTCACGAGCTGTGGGTCGTTTCCGACGAGGTCCGGCAAAATGATCTTGATCGCGTGCAGCGTCTTCAGGTAAGCATGCCGCGCCTTGTAAACGACGCCCATCCCGCCTTGCCCCAAACGGCATTCCAGGTGGTATTTCCCCTCCAGAACGGGTTCGCCGCCGATCGTATGCATCGTCGGCATCCCATCGTTCGGACAAGGGTTTACGTCGTCCGTGAAACAGTTTTTACAAAGCTGGCACTCTCTCATCTAAACTCGGAAATACACCCGTCCCCTGCCTCAGAGTCCACATTATATCTTATGACAATTTTTCGAGCGGCTTTTTGCGAACAATCAACCGTACGATTTTAGTTCTAAATCAGTTTTCAAGCAAGGAATAACGCGATCCCACCGCCGCTCAGCCACGGAATATATTTGGGATTCCTCAACCGGCGGACATATCGCCATGCCTCAACCACCTAGCACGCGCGGGTGCATTCTCCACAGATCAGAGCCACCTCGCGTTAGCGGGTGGGTTCTTCATAAGTCAGAGCCACCTCGCGTGAGCGGGTGGGTTCCTCAATTGCCGAAGCCCGCACGCAGTAAGGGCATATCACT